>SVCX01000033.1 GCA_015058145.1 Clostridiales bacterium
ATTTAGTTGGTCGAGGGAGATGGATTCGAACCATCGAAAGCTCAGCTAACGGATTTACAGTCCGCCCCCTTTGGCCACTCGGGAATCCCTCGACGCTGTTCGCGCAATGGATATTATAACACATATCTGCCAAATGTCCAATGCATTTTTTGGAGCTGGCGGAGGGAATCGAACCCCCAACCTGCTGATTACAAATCAGCTGCTCTACCGTTGAGCCACGCCAGCCTGACGCGCCTATAAACTATACCTTAAACTCTCGTGTATTGTCAAGGAGTTTTTCGTACTTTTTAGGACGTACTTGATCAGACTTTTTCAGGCGCTGTTACGGCGGAAATAACGCGAGCGCTTCCCGACGTCAAATTGGCCACGAGACCCCGCAGTTCTTCTTCATTTTCTGCGAAAGTCACAAGATCCAGCTTTACTTTTTCTCCGTATTCGATTTCTCCGATCAGGAACGCGAAGCCGTCCCCTTCCGTCAGCGTCTCCGCCGCCATCTTCTGGAATCTTGCGAGGTAGGTATAATCCGTCTCGCATGTCAGCCGCAGTACGTTTTGTACGCTGCACACGCCGGCAGCTTCCACCGCCAGCTTGGCGCTGCTTGTGTAGGCTCTGACCAGCCCTCCTGTTCCCAGTTTGATACCGCCGAAGTATCTGGTGACCACGATGACCAGATTCGTCAAACCTTCGTTCACCAGCATCTGGACGATGGGCGCGCCGGACGTCCCCTGAGGTTCTCCGTCGTCGCTGGCCCACTGAATCTGGCTCTTGTCCCCGATGACCATGGCCGGAACGTTATGAGTGGCGTCTTTGTGAGCGGCTTTGATTTCCGCAACAAAAGCATCCGCCTCCGCCCTGTCCGAAACCGGCATGGCGTGAGCGATGAATCTCGATCTCTCGATAATCTGTTCCGCTGTCGCGGCCTGTTTTATGGTCCTATATAGTTCCATCAATCGTCCCTTATAGACTGTACTGTTTGTATCTGTTGTAGTCCGCTTCCTTGAAACTTCCCCTCAGGAGCGTTCCCTCTTCTCGATAGTCCATCCCATCGATTTGTCCGTTCTCGCACAGGTAAGACACAATGCCGCCTTTGTCGTAAGGAATAAGCAGCTCTGCTTTGATCATGTCCGCGAAGAGCGCTCTCTTCACCGCATCTGCCAGCCGATCCACGCCTTCTCCCGTACGCGCCGAGATGAACACTGCTTCATCGCCCCCCGTAATCACTGGCTCTTCCGGCGCGATGTCAATCTTGTTGTACGCCATGATCGTATGGGCGCCGCCTGCGCCAAGCTGCCGGATGACGTTCCCTGTAACTTCGATTTGGAATTCCTTATCTTCTCTGGCATTGTCCACCACGTGGATCAAAACATCCGCGTCCCTGACTTCTTCCAAAGTGGATCGGAACGCGTCGACCAGATCATGCGGCAATCCGCTGACGAATCCAACCGTATCGATGAGGATGAAGTCCATGCCTTTGCCCAGACTCAACTTTCTGTGGGCTGTATCGAGGGTGGCGAAGAGCATATCCTCAGAACCCACCTTTTTGTTTTCCGTCAGACCCTGGGAAGTCTCCTCTTCGAACATGTCGAGCAGCCGGTTCATGATCGCCGACTTGCCGGAGTTTGTGTAGCCGACCAGAGCGACTACCGGCAGTCCGGACTTCGTCCTTCCTGTCTTCTGTGTCTGTCTGCTTTTCCCTGCTTTTGCGAGTTCTTCCTTGATGTCGTCTATTCTGCGGGCAATGTGACGCCTGTCTGTTTCAAGTTTTTTCTCGCCAGGGCCCCTTGTCCCGATGCCGCCGCCGAGTCTGGACAGGGATCTGCCGAAACCTGTAAGGCGCGGCATCCTGTACTTCAACTGGGCGAGTTCGACCTGCAGTTTGCCTTCTTTTGATACCGCTCTGTCGGCGAAAATATCCAGAATGAGAATGGTCCTGTCGATCACGCGGATGCAGAGCGCTTCCTCCAGATTTCTGATCTGGATTCCGGATAGTTCTTCGTTGAACACGACCGTATCGACCTCCATGTTCTCACACAGGGTCCTGAGCTCCTCCACCTTGCCTTTGCCGATTAGTGTGGCGGAATTCGGCCGCTCTAAAGACTGTTCAAGACGCCCGACAACCTGAATCCCGTCCGCCTCACAAAGGCCTTCCAGTTCATCCATCGAGCGCTGAATGTCACCTCTCCACTGGACGCCCGCCACGATACCGCGGTAGTTGTCCTCCCGGAGTATTTCGTTGTTTTCCGTAAATCTCAGCATCCTTTTGCAGTGTTATTACTGCTCCTTCAGCTTCTCCAGTTCCGGCTTGAGTTTGGAATTGAGAATCTTGATTCTTGTTCCCTTCATACCCAAAGATCTCGTCTCGATGACGCCGGCGCTCTCCAATTTCCGAAGGGCGTTGACGATGACAGAGCGCGTGATGCCTGCTCTGTCGGCAATCCTGCTGGCGACGAGGATTCCTTCTATTCCTTCCAGTTCCGAGAAGATGTACTGCACCGCTTCCGCTTCTGAATAAGACAATGTCCCGATTGCCATCTGAACATTTGCCATCTCTTTGGCTTCGTCTTTTTCTCTCGCATTTTTTCTCTGGAAGAAGACAAGTCCTATGATGGTTGCTGCGAATTCTCCAAGCGCCAGATCTTCATCCGTAAATGCCGGCTCATATCTAGTCAGAAGCAGCGTGCCCCATCTGACGCCCCCTCCTACAATTGGAATGATCGTATGGAGTTTATCAGCTGTCTTAATCTTGTATTTGATCAACTTGTAGGTGTCGTCGTTATCAAGATTCACCATAGTGGAATCTATTTTGTGAAGCTCTTCGATGTGCTTCTCCGGAAGGTAATAGCAGCCTGTTTCTTCATCCAACTCAAGGTTCGTATCCTCCGGTATATCTAACGATACTGCAACCAACGCGCCTCCATCATCGAATATGGTCACATTCGCCTCCATAAGATCGCCGAGGGTCTCGCACAATTCGTCAAATGAAAACGCCCCTGAAGGAGTTTCCTGCAGAAGCCAATTTAATTTTCTCACCTTGTTCAAAATGTCGCTCATGTCTGCCTCCCTTAGTTGAAAAATGAACAATGCCGTACTTTCTAGTTTGTTTTTTCTAACTGTTTGTTATTGTATATTATTATAGAATAATTGTGCTAATTATTTGTGAAATACACACAATTGAACAAAAAAATACAAAAATTGAAACAATATAATATCCCCCCTCAACACGTTTCTGGTCTTTCAGACACTGTGCGAGGGGGCAAATTGGATACATTTCTATAGAATGAATCTGTCCAGATCGTCCGGATGAATCTTTTCTTCGAACTTTTCCTTTACGTATTCACGGTCGATAGTGATCTTCTCTTCCTCCATCTCCGCGATGTTGAAGGAAATGTCCTCCAGCAGTTTCTCGAGAATCGTATGGAGTCTTCTGGCTCCGATGTTCTCTGTCTGCTCGTTCATCAGGAAGGCCATCTCGGCGATTTCATCCACGGCTTCATCTGTGAATTCAATTTCGATGCCTTCCGTCTCCAGGAGCGCCTTGTGCTGCTTGAGCAGGGCGTTCTCCGGAACCGTCAGGATCTTCACGAAGGTATCCTTATCCAGATTCTCCAGTTCGACTCTGATCGGGAAACGTCCCTGCAGTTCCGGAATGAGGTCCGTCGGCTTCGCCGTGTGGAAGGCGCCTGCGCCGATGAAGAGGATGTGGTCCGTCTTCAGCGGGCCGTGCTTGGTGTTCACGACGCTTCCTTCGACAATCGGAAGGATGTCTCTCTGTACGCCTTCTCTGGAGACGTCCGCGCCGCTTCTGTAGCCGGAGCCTGACGCGATTTTATCGATTTCATCGATGAAGATGATGCCGTTCTGTTCCGCGTTCTCCATGGCTTCGTCCTCGACCTGATCCATGTCGATGAGGTTCTGGGCCTCCTCCTCACGGAGAATCTTTCTGGCTTCTTTGACCTTGACCTTCTTGGTCTTCTTTTTCTTAGGTGCCATGTCACCGAAGATGTTGCCAATCTGAATCATGCCGCCGTCGCCCACATCCAGGTTGTTCTGCTTCGGCGCTTCCGTAATCTGGATCTCGATGTACTGTTCCTCCAGTAGTCCGTCTCTCAGCTGCTGACGCACCTGCTCTCTTGCAAGGGCTGTATCCTCATGGGCATCTTCCTCCGCAGCTGCTTTCTGCTGCTGCTGTTCGTACTGCTCCTTCTGGCTTACATATCCTGCATTGCCGAGAATAAAATCGAACGGCCCTCTGTTCTGGCTGTTGTTCACCTTTCCCTTCTTGCCCGGAATAATCGCTTCGATGATTCTCTCTTCGACCAGTTCATCCGCGATGGAATACTTCTCCTCCAGCATCTTCTGCTTGGTGATTCTAATGGAGGCCTCCGCCAGATCTCTGATCATGGAGTCCACGTCACGTCCTACGTATCCGACCTCCGTGAACTTCGTCGCCTCGACCTTGACGAACGGCGCGTCCATGAGCTTGGCCAGACGTCTGGCGATCTCTGTTTTTCCGCATCCGGTAGGTCCCATCATGAGGATGTTCTTCGGTGTGATTTCTTCTCTCAGCTCATCGGAGAGAAGGCTTCTTCTGTATCTGTTTCTCAGGGCGATCGCGACCATTTTCTTAGCTTCGTCCTGACCGATGATGTATTTGTCCAGTTCACCGACTATTTCTTTCGGTGTCATCTGATAGAGTTTGCTTGCCATAGTCCCCTCCCCTTATAACTTCTCAATGGAAATATGATCGTTCGTATAGACGCAGATCGATGCAGCGATTTCCAAAGATTTGCGAACGATTTCCTCCGCGCTCAGATCCGTGTTATTGTAGAGCGCGTTGGCCGCAGCGTAAGCGTAGTTGCCGCCCGAACCAATCGCAACGAAAGGCTGATCCGGCACGATGACTTCACCGGTACCGGAAATGACCAGCAGGTCGTCCTTATCTGCCACGATCATAAGCGCCTCCAGATTTCTGACCGCCTTGTCGGATCTCCAGAGATTTGCCAGCGCGACGGCAGCTCTCTTCAGGTTTCCACCGTGCTCGTCCAGCTTGCTCTCAAACTTCTCGGTAAGAGAAAACGCGTCTGCAACGGATCCCGCAAAACCGGAAAGTACTGTATTCTTATATATTTTCTTCACTTTCTTGGCGCCGTTTTTCATGATAGCGGTTTCGCCCATCGTAACCTGGCCGTCGCCGCCGATGCAGACGTCATCGCCTTTTTTTACTGCGCATATAGTTGTCGCATGAAACTGTCCCATTGTTATAACCTCCTTGTCCCCATTATATACGCTATTCTTTGTAATTGCATTCCTTATTTGAGCAGACTAACCCCGGGTTTCTACCCTTCTTCTCGACCAGCATGTTTCCGCATTCAGGACACATTTTTCCTGACGGTTTATCCCAATAAACCTGTTTGCAGTCCGGGTAGTTGGAGCATCCGTAGAACAGTTTGCCGGATTTGCCTCTGCGCATGATGATGTCTCCGCCGCATGACGGACACTTGACCTCAATCTTCTTGACGATCGGCTTAGTGAACTTGCAATCCGGGTATCCGGTACAGCCGATGAAGGTTCCGAAGCGGCTGTGCTTGATTGCCAGATCCTTGCCGCACTCCGGACATTTCTCTCCAGTAAGTTCCACTTCGGCTTCCATCTTCGGAATCTTCTCATCTGCATAGTCGAGTTCCTGACGAAGCGTGCCGTAATAGTCCTCGATGATCTTCTTCCATCTGATATCCTTGGTCTCGATATCGTCCAGGCCGTCTTCCATTCTGGCCGTAAATCCTACGTCGACGATTTCCTTGAAATACTCCTCCATCATCTCTGTGACGGTGAACCCCAAACTCGTTGGAACGAGGTTTTTCTTCTCCTTCTTGATGTACTTGCGGTCCATGAGCGTCGCGACGATTGGCGCATAGGTACTCGGCCTTCCGATATCCTTCTCCTCCAAGTCCTTGACGAGGCTTGCCTCGGTGAATCTTGCCGGCGGTTGTGTGAAATTCTGCTCCGCTCTTGTCTCGAGCGGTTCCAGCTGTTCGCCGGTTGCGAGATCCGGCAGCCACTTGTCGTCCGCATCTCCCTTGGAGAGCTGGATGACCTTCAGAAAACCGTCGAAGACGACCTTCGAACCAGAGGCTTTGAATCCGTAATCTCCATTGTTTATAGCGGCGCTTACCGCCTTGATCTTCGCCGGCGTCATCTGGCTGGCGACGAATCTCTGCCATATCAATTTGTAGAGATTGTACTGATCCTTGCTGAGCTGATCCTTGATGCTGTCCGGCGTCAATGTCACGTTGGACGGACGAATGGCTTCATGAGCGTCCTGCACGTCCTTCTTTTTGTTTGCAAAGACCGTTCCGCCGTAGTACTGATCACCGTAGTTTTCCAGAATAAAGTTTCTGGCCGCTTCACGCGCTTCCGCGGAAATCCTGACGGAGTCTGTTCTGATGTATGAGACGAGACCGACGGTCCCCATCTTCTTGATTTCAACGCCCTCGTAGAGCTGCTGCGCGACCATCATGGTCTTTCTCGTCGAGAAGTTCAGCTTATTGGCAGCCTCCTGCTGCATGCCGCTTGTCGTGTACGGCGGCAGCGGTTTTCTGAGCCTGTCTTTCTCTTCGATTTTTCCAACGACGTAAGCTCCCTGTTCCAGTTCCGCGAGCACTCGGTCGCTTTCTTCCTTATTGACAAGGCTGAGTTTGCTGCCTTTGCATGTGGCGAGTTTCGCCGTGAACTTCCTTCCTTTTTTGAAGTCCGTTTCGATTGTCCAGTATTCTTCCGGTACAAAAGCCTGAATTTCCTTCTCCCGGTCGCAGATAATCTTCAAGGCTGCTGACTGAACTCTGCCTGCGCTCAGGCCTCTCGTGATCTTCCTCCAGAGGAGCGGACTGATCAAATAGCCGACCAGTCTGTCGAGAACTCTCCTCGCCTGCTGTGCGTCGACCAGGCTCAGGTCGATCGGGCGCGGATTCTTAACGGCTTCTTTGACAGCCTTTGATGTAATCTCATTGAACACGATACGGCACGGCGTCTTCTCATCGATGCCCAGAAGATAAGCCAAGTGCCAGGAGATCGCCTCTCCCTCGCGGTCCGGGTCGGTTGCGAGATAAATCTTCGAGGCTTTCTTCGCTTCTTTCTTGAGTTCCTTGATGAGATCGCCTTTGCCTCTGATGTTGATGTACTGAGGGTCAAAAGCTTCAGCCTCCGGTTTGCCTTCCTGATTGTCTTTTTCCAGATCTTCCGGAAGGACGATACCGAGCTTGCTCTTCGGGAGGTCTCTGACGTGCCCGACAGACGCCACCACTTTGTAGCGGCTTCCCAGGAACTTGCCGATTGTCTTCGCCTTGGAAGGCGATTCGACGATTACGAGTGTTTTTGCTGCTGATGCCATCTATTATCCTTTCTCCGCCCACGGTCTTGCCCGGACGGACTGTTAATCTTTCATTACAGTAACCGATTATATTTCCATTGCAGACGATTTGCAAGAAATTATTTCACGAATACTCTCCCCATCTCCGAACTGATAAACCCTTTCATCTCCATCACAGCAAGAATCGGATTCACATAGGCCGGTGAAAAACCTGTCTTCATGCAGACCTCGTCGATTGTCATTTCTCCTTCCTTTCTGAGGATGCTGAAGATTTCAAATTCCTTGTCGCTGAGTCTTCTGCGCGCGTCCTCCTCGTCGGCTCCTCCTATGCCTAAATACTCCAGAATATCGTCGATGCAGATGAGCGGCGAAGCGCCTTCTTTGATCAGCCGATTGTTTCCCAGATTGTATTGGCTGTCGATATTTCCCGGCACAGCGTAGACCTCCCGCCCCTGTTCTGCCGCCAGCTCGGCGGTAATGAGAGACCCGCTTCTGTTTCTGGCCTGGACGACGACCGTCGCTTCGCAAAGGCCGCTGATGATTCTGTTCCGATTGGGAAAGTTGTATCTGTTGGCAGGTGTCCCCGGTTCGTACTCTGTGACGATGAGGCCCCTGCGTTTTATATCTGCCATGAGCAGACGGTTCTCCGGCGGGTAGCAGACATCCGGCCCGCACCCCAGCACCGCGACGGTCAATCCGCCTGCGCTCAGGGCGCCTTCATGGGCGCTTGCGTCGATGCCTATAGCCATGCCGCTGACCACCGTCACGCCCGCCGCGGCGAGACATCTGCCGATGGCTTCCGCCGTGCGCCTGCCGTAGACCGTCGTGGTTCTGGATCCGACCACAGCGACGCATCTGCTCTTGAGCAGTTCCAAGTCGCCGCAGCAGTAGATCTGCTTCGGTGGGTTCTTGATTTCGAGAAGTCGCTCCGGATAAGCGGCTTCGCCCATTCTGATGATTTCAATCTTCATCTCCGTTCCCTTCCTCTTATATACTCCCTCTATGGGGTCGTTCCTTTTTTCATTTTATTTGCGACGCTATTTTCGGATCGAGTCCAGATCGACTCTGTACAGAAGAGCTTCCGCTACGTGTTCCGTTTCTATCCGCTCATTTCCTTCCAGATCCGCGATGGTCCGCGCCATCCTGAGAATTTTACTGTACGCCCTCATGCTGAGCCCCAGCCTGTCGTAGGACGCCATCATCAGTTCGCGCCCTTCCCTCCCGAGGACGCAGTGTCTGACGATGCCCTTCTCATCCAGATGGCCATTGCAGCGATACGGTTCGTCCTTATACCGCTCTATCTGAATCTCTCTGGCGTCGCTGACCCTGCGCCTCATTTCGGCCGTGCTCATCCGCGGCAGGTTTTCTCCGAATTTGCCGAGGCTGTCCGTATCCACCGGATTCACCTTGATGTGAATGTCGATCCGGTCCGCGAAAGGCCCCATGAGTTTGCGCCTGTAACTTTCCAGCTGGCGGGGTGAACAGGTGCACAGTTTCCTGCTGTCCCAAAGATTCCCGCACCGGCATGGATTGGACGCAATCACCATCATGACCTCCGACGGAAAGATCATCTCTTCCAGGTGTCGGTTGATTCGTATGACTCCCTCTTCAATAGGCTGCCGCATGGCGTCTATCACCTTACCTTCAAATTCACCCAGCTCGTCCAGAAAGAGCACGCCTCTGTGGGCCAGAGACAATTCACCCGGCCGCGGCCTGGCCCCGCCGCCGATGAGACCTGTCTGGGTGATGTTGTGGTGAGGACTCCGGAAGGGACGCTGTTCTATGACCGGCCTGTCTGCAGACAACAGTCCCGCCACGCTGTAGATGCCCGTAATCTCCACCTTCTCCTCGTAGGTCAGTGCCGGAAGGATTCCGGGAATTCGCCGGGCCATCATGGTCTTGCCGCAGCCCGGGCTTCCCATCATGAGGATTCCATGACTTCCCGCGGCTCCCACCAGAATCGCCCGCTTCACGCTCTCCTGTCCCACGACCTGCGCAAAATCAAGAACGCTCGCCGCGGGTTTCGTTTCGGTTTCTTTCCTTTTATATACGGGCAGGCTGCGCATTCCTGTCACATACTCCGCCGCCTCCCGCAGATGCGTCACGGGGAGGATGTTGATGTCCTCCAGAATGGACGCCTCCTCCGCGTTCTCCTGCGGCAACACGAGATTCCGAACACCCGCCTCCCGCAGACAGATGGCCAGAGGAAGTGCGCCGCGCACGCCGTTGATTTTGCCGTCCAGTGAAACTTCACCGATGAAGGCAGTGTCCTCCAGCTCGATCATCTCTGTTCCCAGCATCATGATTCCCAGGGCGATGGGCAGATCAAAGTGACTGCCTTCCTTCGGTCTTCCCGCCGGGACGAGATTCACCGTCACCCGCTCCCCGGGGAACACCCCTCCGCAGTTCTGTATGGCCGGCTTGATCCGCATGCTCGCTTCCTTGATGGTCGTATCCGCCAGTCCCACGATATGAAAACCCGGAAGCCCCCGATGCAAATCCGTCTCCACCGTCACTGGATATCCCCTGATTCCCGATAGGGTCGCTGTCCTGACCTTTGTCAGCATCTCTCATCCCTCCTTCTTAAAATACGTTATCTTCCTGGTTCACCATCACCTCTATAATCGTGAACCCATACCGTCTGGGCACATATCCCCTTTCTTTCATTTCACCCAGATAACAATGCGCCGCTCTTCGCATGTGCCGTCTCTTCTCCTCCGTCACCGCTTCACAGGGCCTGCCGTAGTTCAGACTCTGCCGCGTCTTGACCTCCACGAAGCTCACGTCACCGTCTCGTTCCGCAATGATGTCGATCTCACCATAGCGGCATCTGTAATTCTGACGCAAAATCCTATACCCCTTTGCCCGCAGCACGTCCGCGGCCGCGTTCTCTCCAATCTGCCCGAATACCCTCTTATCCATTCCTGTCTCCTTTCCCTGATCTCCTGGTGTTACTGGCGATTATACTCTCCTGATATGGTAATATCAAGCATTTCTGTAATTAATATCCATATTCAAGTAAAACAAAAGCAGGCATCTTGTGATGTCTGCTCGTTCCTTCTTACAGTACGTACTTTTCTACCGCTGCCGCGACGCCGTCTTTGTCGTGATCCGGCGCGATGAAGTCGGCGATGGCCTTCACTTCCGGCTTGGCGTTGCCGACGGCTACCGCCACGCCCGCGGCCTTCATCATGGCCATGTCGTTCGGGCTGTCTCCGGCTGCCAGCATCTCCGAACGGTCGATGCCGAGCAGATTCCCCATCTGCCGCAGCGCTTCGGCCTTGCTGGTCGTCGCGCCGCCAATCTCCAGATTGTGATCGAAGGAGCTTGTGATGGTGACGTCAGGCAAAGTCTCCAGTCTGACTTTCATGGCCGGTTTCTCGTCCAGATTCTCAAAGTTCACGTTGATGTTCTCCAGCTTGTCCTTGTTATCCAGCATGAACTGATAGAAGTCATCCACCGGGTTGCGGGTCTTCAAGATGTACTCCACCCCACGGAAACTCTTCCTGGTCTCTTCTACTTGTCTGTAGTACCATCCCTCGATGTAGGCAATTCCATCGACGAAGGTCTCAAGCACATAGTCAAGAGGCTCCAGCATCTCCACCGCCGCCTCTACGGCGTGAGGCGCGATGCAGTTCTCATAAAACGCCTTCCCTTCGTGCAGGTCTGTGATTCTGGCACCGTTGGAAGTGAGCACATATCTCACTGGATCAAAGTCCAGAATCTCCTGCGGAAGAGCGCAGAAAGGCCGCCCTGTGGCGATGACGATATTGACGCCTTTGTCAGCCGCAGCCTGAAGGGCTCTTCTGTTTCCCTCGCTTAGTTTATTTTCCTTGTTGAGCGTTGTCCCATCCAGATCCAACGCGATGAGTTTAATTGTCATTTACTATCTCCAGAAATTCCAGATTGATCTTTCTGACCGTCTTCATGGTTGCCGGATCACCGTGGCCGGGGTATATGGTCAAATCGTTTCCCCACTGGTTCACCACATTTAAGATGCTGCTGACCATCTCCGCGTAGCTGCCGTCGTCCAAATCGGTCCTTCCCAGATCCACGTTGAAGACGGTGTCTCCGGTGAAGCAGACCTTGTCACGTTCCGACAAAAGGCAGATGCCGCCGCGCGTATGGCCCGGAGTGTGCCGAACCGTAAGTTTGACGTCTCGATTGCCATCGCCGAGGCTCAACACATCGCCATCCTCCAGCAGTCTGTCAGCGCCTTCCCGAAACCGGTCCGCGTCTTCCCTATGAATCATGATCGGGCAATCCAGTTCCTTGCGCAGACGCGCCGCAGCGCCGCTGTGGTCTGCGTGGTGGTGGGTCAGGATGATTCCCTCCGGCGCGAAGCGCTCCGCTTTTATGTATTTGATGATCTTCGACGGGTCGTATCCGGGATCTATGATGAAACATGGCCGGGCGAGGGCTGGTGCTTTTGCATCTGCGCCGGAACGCGAAGCGCTCACCACGTAGCAGTTCGCCTCAAGTATCCCGCCGATGAATCTCTTGATTTCCACTTTCTTGCTCTCCTTTTGTAACCCGTTTATTGTACCATGCGCAAAACATAACATTCAACTTGAAATCCCCGGCAATAGTTGTATAATACAGTGTGTTTTAAGATAAAGGAGATATTGCGATGAAAGTAGCAATTGTCGGTGCCGGCAAGCTGGGTATGGCAGTGACCAACACCCTTCTGGGCGGCGACCACGCTGTAACAATCATAGATACGGACGAGACCCTTCTGCAGAAGGTCAGTTCGCATATAGATGTACTTACTGTCACAGCCAACGCCAAGGAGATCAAGTCTCTCAAAGGCATCGGCATCTCTTCCTATGACTTTCTCATAGCGACGACGGCCAACGACGAGACGAACCTCGTTATCTGCTCCTTCGCCAAGAAGCTGGGCTGCGGCAAAGTCATCGCCAGAGTCAGGGACCCGGAGCACATGCGCCAGATCCAGTTCATCAAGGACCTGATGAACGTCGATTACATCATCAACCCTGACCTTGAAATCACCAATGAAATCTACAAGTACCTGGTCGAGAAGTACACCCTGAGCAACGGCATCTTCTCATCGGGCAAGATTTCCCTGCTGGAGTTCAAAGCCAGCAAGCACAAGGCTTTGGTAGATCTTCCGATCACCGAATTCGCCAATGTACTTCCTGGTATGCTGGCCGTCGGTATCTCCAGGAACGGCAAAGTCATCATCCCACACGGCGGCGATGTCATCCAGAAGGATGACAGCCTTTATGTCGTCGGTGAAAAGGAGCCGATCCAGGTACTCAGCAAGAAAGTCCACGAGAGAGGCAAATACACCGACCTGCAGAAAGTCATGATCATGGGCGGCGGCAAGACGGGCTTCTATCTGGCGGAGAAACTGTCGGACTACGGCGCGTCCGTCAAAATAATCGAACGCGACAAGAGCAGATGTTTCTATCTGTCCACCCACCTGAATGACGTCATGGTCCTCAACGGTGACGCCACCGACCTGCAGCTTCTCGAAGAGGAGAATCTGGACGGCATGGACGCCGTCGTCACCTGCACGGGATTTGACGAAGACAATCTGCTTCTGGCCCTCATGGCCAAGAAGCACGGCATCGAAGACGTTATCGCCAAGGTCAGCCGCAGAAGCTATGCGGAGATCATCTCCGCCATGGGCATCGACATGGCCCTCAACCCGATCGATATCGTAACGAGCATTATCCTGCGCCTTGTTCAGGGCAACAAGAAGGTTCTCTCCTCTCAGCTCATACAGGGACAGGCAGAAATAATGGAAGTATACGCCACTCCTCATATGGACATCCTCGGTGTGCCGCTCAAGGATCTTGAACTTCCTTCCAGCGTCATCATCGCAGCCATCCATAGGGGCAACCAGGTCATCATACCGAACGGCGATACAGTAATAGAAGAAGATGACAGGCTTCTTATGCTGAGTCTGATCAGCGATATTGCGAGCACGGAGAAACTTCTCAAGGACTCCGGCAAGCTTGGATTCTTCAGGGGTCTTTAACTGACCCGAAGGACTTGATATGCGCTGTACATTCGGAGCATTATTTAAATCACTGGGAATGATTACGGTGGTACTTAGCATTGCTATGTTGCCACCTGTTTTGGTGTGCGTATATTACGGAGAGCACCACGCCGCGGCCGGACTCTTCCACGCCATTTGGGTCGGCTTTATCGTCGGTATGGCCATGTTCCTGCTTTTGCGTCACATCCATAAAGAAGCTACTGTCCGCGATGGATTTCTCCTGCTGGCGGCCATCTGGATCGGGGCCTCGGTTTTCGGCGCCTTTCCTTATTATTTCGCCGACGTCATCACGAACCCCATCGACGCCTTCTTTGAGTCCGCGTCCGGTTTCTCAACTACCGGCGCGACAGTCTTAGATGATGTGGAGTCCGTGCCGCACGGCATCCTCCTCTGGCGTTCCATGACCTCCTGGATCGGCGGTCTGGGGATTCTCCTGTTCGCCGTCGCTTTGATGCCGAGTCTCGGGATCAACGGAACCAGCGTCGCCGAGCCGGACAAGCCGTCTGTCAGGATCAATCACATCACGCCGAAGATCAGAAGAATCTGTCTGGGACTATTTGTCAGCTACACCCTGATGACGCTGATTGAAACCCTGCTGCTGTTCTTTGGCGGCATGGGGTTTTTTGACGCGGTGATACACTCCCTCGGTACGGTCAGCACCGGAGGGTTCTCCAACTACAACAACGGGGTCATGCACTTCGACAGCATCTTTATCCGCGTCGTCATCGTGTTCTTCATGATTGTTGCGGGAACGAACTTCACCATGTTCTATTCCTTCTCACGCCGGGGGATCAAAGCCTTCACAGAGGACACGGAATATATGGCCTACTGGGGCATCATGATCATCTCGTTCTTGCTCATATTCGCAGGGCTGTTCTTCATCAACACCGGCTATTATTCCCATGCGGGAAACGCGGCCAATTCCGCGTTTATGGCCGTCTCCGCGCTGACCACGACAGGCTATGTGTCTGACAACTACATCCTCTGGCCTGCCTTTGCGCAGATGATTCTCGTCCTGCTCATGATCATCGGCGGATGTTCGTCGTCGACCAGCAGCGGCAACAAAGTCGTCCGCCTGGTCGTGCTGGCCAAGCTGGTACTCCACGGCATTCAGACACGTCTGCATCCAAACGTAGTCAAACCTGTAAAACTGAACCGCAAAGACGTTCCGAACGATACTGTCTCGGCCGTTTCGAACCACATGTTCCTCTTCGTCATTATCGTCTTCGTCGGCGCTTTCATCATGTCCCTGGAGAACATCTCAATGGACGACTGCTTCACGGCGACGATCTCGCTTATGAACAACGTCGGACCATGTTTCGGATGGATCGGTACGGAAGGCAATTTCGGAAACTTCAGCATACTGACCAAGATCTTCATGTCATTCATCATGATTGCAGGAAGGCTTGAGTTCTATACCATACTCGTTATGTTCACACCTGGATTCTGGAGGGCTCACTAGATGGATACGAAAGTAACAAACTACAGAGCAATATTCCGGATCCTCGGAATCATCATACTGATCGTCGGCGCCGCGGAGGTGTTCCCTTGGATCTACGCCGAGGCTGTCGGTGATGAAGGCTGCGTTTTCGCGTTCCGAATCTGCGCCCCGATCACTCTGGCCATCGGCCTCGCCATGCTCCTCTTCATCAAGACGGGCCGCTCGAGATTCGGCGCCAGAGAAGGATATCTTGTCGTCGCCCTCTGTTGGATCGTCGCGTCCCTGGTGGGCGCTTTCCCGTACCTGCTTTCGGGATTCTTCGACAACTACATCGACGCATTCTTTGAGTCCTCCTCGGGGTTTACGACAACAGGCTGCACCGTATCCTCCAGCGGACTGATCAACCGCTCGCTTATGCTGTGGAAGGCCATCTCCCACTGGCTGGGCGGAATGGGAATCCTCGTGTTCGTCATCTCCCTCCTGCCTGCGCTGGGCATCAACGGGCAGATCATCGCCCGCGCGGAGATGCCAGGACCGGTGCTGCAAAAGACCTCCGTACGTATGAGTGACTCTGCAAAAGCACTCTACCTGACTTACATAACCTTTACGGTCATCGAATTCATCCTGCTCATGCTTTCGGGCAAGATGCCGCTTTATGACGGCGTCATCACCACCCTGGGCAGCATCAGCACGGGCGGACTTCTGGTCCACCCGCAGGGCATCGCCTACTACGGCAGCGTATACATCGAAATCGTCATCTCGGTGTTCTGCATGCTCGCGGCCGTTAACTTCGTTCTCTACCATTATTTACTCACAGGTAAGTTCTCTTACTTCGTGAAGGATCTGGAGCTCCGCGCCTACGCAATCATCATCGCAGGCGCCACGATCATCTGTACGGGCGGACTCATCTACTACAAACATGAAGCCCTCGGCCCGGCTCTTCGTGACTCCTTCTTCCAGGTGGTCAGCTTCGCAACGACGGCGGGCTACACGAGAACGCCTTACATGTCCTGGCCTACCATGTGCCAGCTCATCCTGCTCGTGATCATGTTCATCGGCGGATGTTCCGCATCCACAGCGGGTTCCATGAAGGTCATCCGCATACTCGTCATGCTCAAGATGATCGCTCGCGGCTGCGTCCGCAGGGTTCACCCACGTTCCGTCGTCGCCGTAAAACTGGGCAACGGATTCGTCTCCGCCCCGGTCGTGTCGAGCATCACGGCATTCCTGTTCACCTTCGCAGGCCTGTTCCTGTTCTCCAGCCTCGTGCTTTCGCTTCAGGGACTGAACATGGAGACGAGTTTCACCTCGACCCTCTGCATGCTCTCCAACACCGGCGCATCCTTTGGCTATGGAGCGTCCATGGGCAACTTCTCCTTCTTCCACCCAGGCCTGAAGATCTATCTTAGCGCCCTGATGATCATCGGAAGACTGGAACTGTTCACCATCATCATCCTGTTCACCCGCAACTTCTGGAGACGGGGACACTAAGCGCGCTGTGGTGAGCCAGACAGGTGGCTACCGCTG
>SVCX01000034.1 GCA_015058145.1 Clostridiales bacterium
TCCAGAGCTCTGGCCGCATGGTCAGATCCCAGTGGGCAGGTCCCGTCGTCATATTGAAGGCGGCAGGAAGAACGATCAGTTTCGCTCCGGCCAGGGCCATCTTGCGGAACCACTCCGGGAAGCGCACATCGTAGCAGATGGCGACGCCGATTTTGCAGTACTCCGTGTCGAGAATCGTCATGTCTTCGCCCGCAGTCAGGGTATCGGATTCCATGAAGCGGATGCCGCCCTCCACGTCGATGTCGAAGAGGTGCACCTTCCGGTGGCGACCGATGATATCCCCCTGGCGGTTGAAGCAGAAGGACGTGTTGTACACCTTGTCTCCGTCCAGCTCCGAGATGGAACCGCCGATCAGGTAGACGCCCAGGTCGGACGCCAGCTTTGACATGAATTCCACCGTCGGGCCGTCCGCCGGCTCCGCGTAATCCCGGAAGTAATCATTGGAATACGGGCAGTCCCACATCTCCGGCAGCGCAATGACCTGCGCGCCGTTCTCTGCGGCCTCCCGTACGTGTTTCTCCGCGTTTTGCTTCGCGATTTCCTTATCTATTGATCCTGCGATCTGACAAAGTCCCAGTTTGAATTTCATAACAGACCTCCTTGTGGTTTCTTCTGCGTATATTATACCGCATGGACTCCCTGATAGCCAAATGTGCCAGAAATGAGAATAAAAGTGGAGCAGTTCTACTATTTTTATGGGTTTTCGCAGTTGGATTAATAGAATTTCGCCTGATTTCAGTGGGTTTCTAAGACGGCGTAGTAGAAATAAAAGCATTTAGTGAATTATTCTTCTACTTACACCAGTTTACACCAGTGTTCCCACGAGAAAGTCGTAGAATTGGAGTGATTTAGATAAAAAATATAGCACAGTTCGCTTTCGAACGACAATGAAGATGGTAGCATTCAAACGCGTGCGAATATGGTATCATAGAGGCAAGTCAGGAGATTATTAAAGATGAAAAAAATAGTAATACTAATGTTAACAATATGCATGGCCGTGCTGTTTGCCGCGTGCGGCGGGGCATCCGGTGACGCGGGTGACGCGGGCGATGATCCGGCGCAGGCGGAGCAGGCGAGCCAGGCGGAAGAACAGGAGACACAGATGGATACGAAACAGGCGAAGCTCCTCTACATGGGGCACGGAAGCATCCGAATCACAACAGCTGAGGACAAGGTCATCTACGTTGACCCATTTGTCGGCGACGCGAGCGGCTATGAGCCGGCGGCGGATTTGATTCTCTCCACGCACGGTCACTACGACCACACTGCGTTCGACAAGATCGCAAATCGCAATGAGGACTGTCAGACCATCACATGGAAGGAAGCCCTGGAAGGCGGCGAGCACCAGACCTTTGATCTGGGATACGCCAAGGTCGAGGCCGTTGAAGCGGGCTACAACAAAAACCACAACGTGAAGGAGTGCGTCGGCTACGTCATCACCCTGTCCGACGGCGTGAAGGTCTACCTGAGTGGGGACACTTCGACGACGGAACAGATGCCGGCTCTGGCGGAGCAGAACATCGACTACGCATTCTTCTGCTGCGACGGCATCTACAACATGGATACGGAAGAGGCCTCCAAGTGCGCTGCTCTCGTGAAGGCGAAGCACAGCATTCCATATCACATGACGGCAGCGGACAGCGGCATCTTCTTCGACCGCGCCGTGGCGGAACAGTTTGAGGCGGACGGTCGCATCATCGTCGAGGAAGGCGAAACTCTCGAGCTGGCGAAATAAAACCAAGAGGAGAAATGCAATGAACGGGAACGACATAAGCAGAGATCAATGGATGCTGAAGGGACCGCTTGCATCGAAGGGATACGACTGGTGGTGGCATTCATTCACAGGAGAAAAAGAGGACACAGGGGAGCGCAAACCATTTTACGTGGAATTCTTCACATGCAACCCGGCTCACGCCGAGGACGAACCGGTCATCGTATGGAATGACAAGCAAAAGCAGGACGCGGGGATTCTCCCATCCTATCTCATGGTGAACGTGGGATACTGGGGCGAGGACCACGGCCAGCTGCATCGGTTCTTTTCACTGAAAGACGCAGAGATCGATGGAGGCGTGCCTTTTGAGATCAAGGCGGCGGATTGCTTTTGCTCGGAGCGGTATACGGAGGGCAGCATCTCCATATCGGAAGCGGACATGCAGGAGCATCCGGAGTGGATGTGCGACGCAGGGGAAGTCAGCTGGAAACTGAAGATTTACAAGGACATTGCCTTCAATGTGGGATACGGCGCCAGCCAGCCTTTGCGCAAGCTGAACGCCTTCGAGATGTTCTGGCATGCGGAGGGAATGAAGTCCCTGTACGAAGGTGAGGTCGTTCTGAACGGCGAGAAGTACATCATCCGTCCGGAAAACTGCAACGGTTACGCGGATAAAAACTGGGGCGGCGACTTTACGAGCCCGTGGGTCTGGCTGTCCTCGAACAATCTCCGGAGTGCGGTCACCGGTGAGAAACTGAATAACAGCGTCTTCGACATCGGAGGCGGAAGGCCGAAGGTAGGGCCGGTCGCTTTGAACCGCAAACTCCTGGGCGGCATCTACTACGAAGGAAAGTTCTATGAATTCAACTTCTCAAAAGTCTGGACGCTCTCCAGAACGGAGTTCGACTGCCGGGAGACAGAAGACGAAATCCAGTGGTACGTGAATCAGACAACGCGGACGGCGAGACTGGAGACCCGGATTCGCTGCCTGAAGAAAGAGATGCTCAACATCAACTACGAATCGCCGGACGGACACAAACGCCACAACCGGCTCTGGAACGGCGGTACGGGGAAAGGCGTGCTGAAACTGTACAAACGCAGCGCCTCCGGCAAGGAAACGCTGATCGATGAGATCATCGCGGAAGAAATCGGATGCGAGTACGGCGAGTACGAATAGACTAAGATATAACATGGGGAAAGGTGCGAGAACAATGAAAAAAACACTAAAGATACTTACGATGGCCGCAGTCGCGGCGGCGATGGTGTTTGCTTTTACGGCGTGCGGCGGAGACGATGAGGCTGCCGGAGAGGACGATTACGAGTACGCCGCGGAGGCCATCGAAAACGGGACCTCCTTCGGCGAATTCACATCCACGGACTTAGACGGAAATGAAGTGACGGAAGCCATCTTCGCGGAGAAGGACCTGACAGTCCTCAACATCTGGGGCACCTACTGCGGCCCTTGCAAAGACGAGATGCCGGAGCTGGCCGAATGGGCCGGGGAGCTCCCAGACAACGTGCAGATCATCGGCATTGTCATCGACGTGCCGGAGGGTGACGCCGACATGATCAAGACGGCCAGGGAAATCTGCGCGGATACGGGCGTGAAGTACACGAACATCACCGACAACGATTCCGTGGAAGCGCTGCTCGGCAGCGTGGAAGCCATCCCGACGACATTTATTCTGGACAGTGAAGGAAAGACCGTCTGTACGCCGATTGTCGGCGCCGACGTGCCGAGTTATAAGGATGCCGTCGAGGAGTATCTGAAATGAAGAAGACCTATGTCAGAATCGGACTGCTGGCTGTAGCTGTGTGCTTTATTGCTATCGGCGTGACGCGGGGTGAAGCGCTCACCGTCTTCGTGCGCGCCATCAACATCTGCCTCGAGTGCATCGGTTTGGGGTGACGCCATGAAGATCACCCAGAACGTGAGACGAAAAATCATACAGGTCGCTGCCTTCGGATTCACCAACAGCCACATCACAAATTTTGTGGGCGGTAAAATCTATCGAGGGAGCTGGAAACAATTCTGCAGTCCCGGACTGAACTGTTACTCCTGTCCGGCCGCGGGGCTGGGATGTCCCATCGGCGCCATGCAGGCAGTGGAAGGTTCGCCGAAGTTCGGCGTCAGTTTCTATATGATCGGCTTCGTGCTGGCGCTGGGCGTACTCTTCGGGCGGGCCATCTGCGGGTATGTGTGCCCATTCGGGCTCATCCAGGAATTGCTCCATAAGATTCCGTCGCCGAAGCTGCACCTTCCGAAGCCGTTGACCTACGTCAAATACGCGATACTTGCCGTCTTCGTGCTGCTGCTTCCGGCGGTGATGATGGACAAGTACGGCATCGGCGCGCCGGCATTCTGCGAGTACATCTGTCCGGCGGGAACGCTGGAAGCGGGACTGCCGATTCTGCTGACGCATCCGGAACTGCGGATGCAACTGGGCGGCATCTTCCTCTTGAAAGCGGCGATCCTCGTGGTGACCATCGTAGGATGCATCCTCGTGTGCCGATGCTTTTGCAAGGTCATGTGCCCACTGGGCGCCATCTACGGGCTGCTGAACAAGATCAGTTTCTACGGTCTGCGCGTGGAGCGAGCGGGATGCGTGTCCTGCGGCAAGTGCCGTCAGATCTGTCCGATGGACGTGGACCCGGTCACGAATCCGAACTCGGCGGAGTGCATCCGTTGCGGCAAATGCGCGGCGGCCTGTCCTCAGAAAGTAATACGATTAGGATTCGCGATGAGCGTATCGCAAATCAAATCAGAATAGAAGCAGGCGACGCAGTCATTCAGCACCTGCTTTTTTTCTTTTAAAGTGAACACTGTATCGTCCGACACAAGTTTATTGTAGTTCCGGTACCAGATGCGGTGCTGGTGCGGCGTGTGGCCGTGCTTCTTCTTGAATTCCCGGTAAAAGAACTTCGGATCGGAGAAACCGCAGGCGTAACCAATCTCCGGAACGGACATCTCCGTATTGCACAGGAGCAGGTGCTCGGAGTGATAGACTCTGATCTCGTGGAGAAAGGCGCGGAATGTCTTGAGGGAAGTCGTCTTAAAAAACTGGGAGAGATAGTTGTAGTTCAGATGCTCCATCTTGCATATGTCCCGCATGGTGATTCTGTCCGCGTAGTTTTCGAGCATGTAGGCAATGATGTGCTCGAAGCGGTCCTGCAAATCTTTGGAGTAGGTGTCGTCCAGATTGATGTCGTTGAAATACTGAAAACTGTCTCGCAGAATCTGCAGGACTTCCGCAGATAACGCGAGAATTCTGTCGTCAGCGCCGTCCGCGCCCGAAGACAGTTCACTTCTGCGCACTTCTTCGTACAGGAGTGCCCATAGAACTATCCGAAGCATGTCCAGGGCAGGCTTCTTCGATTTGTCGATTCCATCGCTGCTGCAGACATAGTACAAAAGCTCATATCCCTTCCCGGCAAAGAGCGGATGCGTCAGGTCAAAGTGAAAAGAGGCGACAAGGTTGTCGGATGCTTTTGCAGAAGCCGTCACGGTATGGATGTCATAGGTATCGGCCTCCTTGATATCGCCCGCATTCAGCACATGCTTCTCGTGCATGCTGTAAACTTCGACCGTCCCCTGGAGGCACATGATGATTTCCAGTTCATCCCGGTGGAAGTGCGGCATCTGCCGGCTGACGCGGTATATGGTTACCGCAACGGGGCTGTCGTTCTCAAAGGAAACGGCTTGTTCTTTCGCGAGCATGGTATTTCTCCTAAAAAGTTGTTGCAATTTAATATAATTATAAGAAATAACATGAAAAATGTCTATTTTTTTGAATCTTCCGCGAGGGTATAATTGAATCAGGATAATGCAAAAGCAACAAAATCATGATGCAATCTAAACGGAGGAAACAAAATGATTACAGATAAGAAAAGCCCTTACAGATTAGTTACCGTGGAAGAACTGGCGGCGCTGAGAGCGAGGGAAGACAAGCTCTTCAACGAGAGAACGCCGAAGAGCAGAGAGGCCTTCGACAAGGCGCACGAAAACCTGCTGGACGGAGTGCCGATGCCTTGGATGGCTGACTGGGGGACCGATCACCCGGTATTCCTGGAGAAAGCGAAGGATGAGAAGTGCTGGGACATCGACGGAAATGAATACATCGATTTCTGCCTGGGCGATACCGGCGCCATGTTCGGTCACTCACCGGACGCTACAGCGAAAACCATCGCAGAGAAGGCGTACTGCGGAATCACAACGATGATGCCGACTTTGGATTCACTGGAAATCGGCAAGGAACTGAGCAAGAGATTCGGTCTGCCGACCTGGCAGGTTGCTATGACAGCGACGGAAGCAAACCGGTACGTCATCCGTAACGCCAGAACGCTGACCGGTCGTCCGAAAATCCTGGTCATGCAGGAATGCTACCACGGAAGTCTCGACGAGACTCTGCCGCACATCGGTGACGACGGCAAGCTCTGCCTGAGATCACACTTCGACTCCAACCCGGGTCTGCCGAAGGACCAGCTGACGAGAGTCGTAGAGTTCAACGACCTGGAAGCCATGGAACGTGAACTTGCCTATGAAGATGTTGCCGCCGTACTGCTCGAACCGGTTATGACCAACTGCGGAATGGTTCTTCCGGATGAAGGATATCTGGATGGCGTCAGAGCCCTTTGCGACAAGTATGGTTCCTACATGATCATCGACGAGACCCATACGCTGTCCGAAGGATACGGCGGATACACCAGAGCCCACAACCTGAAGCCGGACTTCGTAACCCTCGGCAAGTCCATCGCCGGCGGCGTTCCGATTTCCGTCTACGGATTCACCAAGGAGATCACAGATAAGATCGGTGAGATGTATGGCAACGGCGGCGTGTCCGATCCGATGGGGATCGGCGGCACACTGGCAGCGAACCAGTTCGCCATCGCCTGCATGAGAACACAGCTGGCGGAAGTCGCCACCGAAGAAGCCTTCGAGAGAATGTTCGCAGGTCTCGACAGACTGGCGAAGGGTCTGGAAGCCGTGCTGGCGAAGCACAACGTGCCTTGGAGCCTGACTCGTTCCGGAGCAAGATGTGAGCTTCAGTTCATGCCGACCATGCCGGTAAACGGCACTGACGCCAAGAACAACTTCGACTGGGATCT
The DNA here is from genome assembly GCA_015058145.1 of Clostridiales bacterium. GTDB lineage: Bacteria > Bacillota > Clostridia > Peptostreptococcales > Anaerovoracaceae > Lentihominibacter. Next base: position 6,818 of record SVCX01000034.1, read on the forward strand.
CATGTATTACACGCACCTCTACCTGCACAACCGCGGCATCATCATCACGCCGTTCCACAACATGATGCTGGTATCACCAGTCACAACCGACGAGGATATCGACAGACTGATCCAGGGATGGGACGACTGCATCGCGGAACTGGCGGAGATTGGCACCTACAATAGATAAGCGGAGACAGTTATGGATTTTATAAATTTCAAGGATCAGGTATGCCTGATTACAGGAGCCGGCAGCCCATCGGGTATTGGTTTCGCTACGGCGAAGATCATGGGTCGGCTCGGCGCGAAAATCGCTTTGACCGCGACGACTGACAGAATCTTTGAGCGTGAAGCGGAACTCACCGCGGAAGGAATCGACGCAAAGGCATACATTGCGGACTTGATGGACCGCGAACAGACCAGGGAACTGGTCGCGAAAGTCGCTGCGGATTTCGGATGCATCCACGCGCTGGTCAACAACGCCGGCATGGTGCAGACAGGACAGGGTGAGGAAGACATGACGCCGGTCAAGGATATGACCTATGAAAACTGGGACACTTCAATCGACCGGAATCTGAACATCACATTTAATGTGACGAAGAATGTACTTCCTTACATGACGGAAAACAAGTACGGTCGTATCGTCAATGTCTCATCGGTAACCGGACCGGTTGTCAGCAACCCGGGCGAAGCCGCCTACAGCGCTGCAAAAGCAGCAATCCTCGGTCTCAGCAGAGCTCTCGCCATAGAAGTCGGCAAGGACAATATCACGGTCAACAGTGTTTTGCCGGGCTGGATCGGAACTGCCTCTCAGACGGAAGCGGAAGAAGCCGGCGGGCTCAATACGCCGATGAAGCGCAGCGCGGATCCTGAGGAGGTCGCCAATGCAATCGTGTTCCTCGCCTCCAGAGAGGCCTCCTATATCACAGGGGAGAGTCTCGTCGTCGACGGCGGAAACACGATTCAGGAGTACAAAGGACCGGCGGAACTGTATTATTAATAGGTGGCAGATGATAAGCATTGCGCCAGAACAAGCGTGGTTTCACGCGGCTCTGGCGCTTTTTGTTGGCGGAGATTTGTGATAAAGTAGAGCCATGAAACAGATACTATACTTCCATGAAATCGACAAATCGATGCTGCCGCCGTCGTAACGGAGATCGGCGGTGCGCTGACCCACGGCGCAGTCGTAGCGAGGGAATATGGAATCCCGGGCGTGGTCGGCGTAACAGACGCAACAAAAAGGATCCGTAGCGGACAGCGTGTCCGCGTCGACGGAACCGATGGGTACGTTCTGGTATTGGGTGATTGAAAAGAATAGTTTATTGCATCAAAAGTGCTATGTCCGCGGCGGAGACGCCGCGGATATATTTTTCTATATCCAGTTCTTCGAGTTTCTGTATGAGATGCTCATCAAGAGGGGTGCCCTTGAGGTTTTCTTCCAGTTCGCGGAGATCACCGCTGCCAAAGAAATCTCCGGAGAGGTGAATGTCTGCGATGACGCCGTGCTCCACGTCCATATCCACAGTAACGAGGCCGCTGTCGAACTTCTGCTCGCGGCGAATGGAATAGGCTTTCACGAATCCAAAGTTCCAATCCCAGGTCTCGTATTTTTCATGCATCAAAGCCAGGACGGCCTGCTCGTCGGCGTCCGTGAGTTTGTATTCTTTCATGTCGCTACCGTCGAAGGCCTGGCGCTTTAAGGCTTCCTTGAATTCGGCCATGGTGATCTTCTTCGGTGCGTGTTCATTGATGGTCGTGATCTGGCTGCGGACGGATTTCACGCTTTTGGATTTGAATTTGGCTTCCTTGACCCGCAGGGCGTCGCGGACCTTGTCCAGATTGGAGTCGAGCATGATGCATCCGTGGTGCATCACACGGCCGCGCTTCACATACTGGGAATTTCCTGAGAACTTCCGACCGTCCAGCACCAGGTCGTTGCGTCCGGTGAACTCCGCGTGCACGCCGAGTTCCTCCAGGGCCTGGATGACCGGCTTCACAAACACCTTGAAGTTGAAGCCTGCCAGCTCCTTTTGATCCGTGATGAAGGTGAAGTTCAGATTCCCTGCGTCATGGTAAACAGCGCCCCCGCCGGAGAGCCGGCGCACGACGCGAATTTTATGCTCGTCCACATACTCCTGGTTGATCTCCTCGGCCGTGTTTTGGTACTTGCCGACGACGATGGTGTCGTCGTTCTGCCACAGCATGAAGTAACTCTCGCCAGGATCCATCTTCTCAAAGACGTACTCCTCGAGGGCCAGGTTGTAGTATGGATTTGTGCTGGAAGATTCGATGTAGATCATTGGAACTCCTTCTTCATCTATGAACTAATCCTACCACCTCTTTTGACCCAGAACAAGTGATAGAAATATTTGACAATTATGTATTGAACTGTAAATTATAGTGTGATACAGTCTGTATATCAGGCGTGTTTTTCTGGTCTTTGGGTAAGAAGCAGGTTTTCTATGGGTGCGTTACCCATAGAAAGGTGAAATCTCACCCATATATTTTTTCTAAGCTTACTTTTCATGGGTAAGGAATTCGGAAGAACATGGGACATTCCCCATATGAACGCCTAGTATTACCCAGAAAAAGAAATCGTCGATTTCAGAAAGGGATTTGGATTAGGATGAATGAGTTTAAGGAGGCAATGAAACGCGAACAGAAGCGAATTCTGAGGCTCGTTGATTTGACGGCCGATGTCGAGAATTGTGACAAACATGAATTATTGCTTTTGGATAAGCGCGGAAGCAGGACGTACTGCTACAAGAGAGACTGCAAAGGCGTGAAAACGTATCTTGGAACGGCGGAGTCGGAGGAAGCAAGGCGGTTGATGCGGAACCGATTCCTGCGGGAGAAGCGAAAGCGGCTGCTGAAGGACCAGAATCTGATCGAAAAAGTCATGCAAGGGTACCAGGACTACAGTTATGACGCAGTGATGTCCGCGCTGCCGGGTTCCTACAGGGCGCTTGCCGATGAGGACTTCAACAACAAGCGGTATGAGGAAATCAAGGTGTGGGCGAACGACGATTATCCGGTGAACGAGATGCCATTTCCAGATGCGGAGATCTACACAAGGGACGGCAGGAGGGTTCGGTCAAAAGGGGAGTGTCTTCACTTGAACATTCTGGCGGAACTCGGCATACCGGCTCGGTATGATTGTCTGATGACCTTTGAGGATCAACATGGAGAGACCAAGACGCTCAGCCCGGATATTGTGATCCAGTGCTTCAACCGTTCGCTGGTGATAATCGAACATCTCGGACGGCTGTTCAACATGGGATACTCGATGAAATTCGGCGAGAAGTGCTACTGGTACCAGCAGGGCGGGTTCGTGCTGGGCAAGAACTTCTTTGTCACCAGCGACGACAAGTATGGAGGAACAGACAGCCAGGCGATTTGGCAGGTCGCGCTGGAAGTGGAGAGACTGTTTTACGGTGATTGAACCCTTTCAGTCATCATGGGTTTGTGATACAGTTAAAACAAGCAAAACCTTCACACAAAGTACACGGAGGAATGGTATAAAAGCATGAGAGTTATGATACTTGCCCTCAGCGGGTTCGAACTGCTCGAGTTCAGCGCCTTTGCGGATGTGCTGGGCTGGGCGAAGCTGGAGGGCGGACTCGATATTGAATACGATACGGCGGGGTTCTCGCGGGAAGTGCAGAGCACTTTCGAAGTGCCGGTCAGGGTAGACCGGGTGCTCTGGCGCAGAGGCGCGGGCGTGTGCTGCCCGGTGGACATCTGCGAGGGAGACTACGATGCTCTGGCGATTCCGGGCGGCTTCGAGGAGTACGGCTTCTACGAAGATGCGTACAAAGACGAGACAACGATGCTGATCCGGGCCTTCCACAAAGCGGGCAAACCGATCGCGACCATCTGCGTAGGCGCCCTGGCTTTGGGTAACGCCGGAGTCTTGGAAGGCCGGAAGGCGACGACCTACACTCCGGGCGACAAGCAACAACTCAGTCACAGGCAAAGCCAACTGGCGGAGTTCGGCGCGAACGTACAGACCGATGAGAGAATCGTCGTTGACGACAACCTGATCACATCCTGCGGGCCGTCGACGGCGACGGGCGTCGCGTTTAAACTTTTGGAAATGCTGACGGACGAGGCGAGCGCAGCCAAGGTCAAGAAACTAATGGGGTTCGAAGAATGAACGAAGAACTGAAGAAACTGACAAAAGAACAACTCATTGAACTGGCGGAGATCTACTCGAAGGACTGGCTGGCCTGCGACGGACTGTGGTTCCAGGCCGTCGAGAAGCGGCAGGGGATGGACGGCGCCATGGACTGCGACAAGGAAATCTGGCGGTCCTTTACCGTCATCGAGGCCAAACGGATCAAGGAGTTTTTGCAGCTGCCGGAGCGGGCAGGATTGGAAGGGCTGGAGAAAGCCATGCGGTTTCGGCTCTACGCCAACATCAACGACGAGGAATACATCCAGAGCGGAAACACCATGACCTACCGCACCCTCAACTGCAGAGTGCAGCGTGCCCGCAGCCGCAAAGGCATGGAGTGGCACCCTTGCAAATCCATCGGAGAGATCGAGTACGCCGATTTCGCTAAGGTCATCGACGACCGGATTTCGTGCGAGTGCATCAGCTGCTATCCGGACATCACGGAGAGCGAGCGGGACGGCTGCTGCGCATGGAAGTTCACGCTGGAGGAGTAGAGGAATATATAGAGGAACATAAATGGAAGCAATTACTTACAGACAAGTGCAGCCTGCGGACAACCCGACGCTGAAGTTTCTGGTGCAGGACGGTCTGAAGAGCAACGGCTTGGCCATTCCGGGAACGGCTTACTTCGACCCGAACCTGGACGACCTGTGCGGCTACTACATGAGCCTGCCGGGCAAGCGCAACTACTTCGTTGCGGTGAATCCGGAGGGCAGAGTCGTCGGCGGTTGCGGCGTGGATGTCTTCGAGGGACTCGACAACACAGCCGAACTCCAAAAGCTCTACGTGGCGCCGGACTGCCACGGCCACGGTATCGCCACGCACTTGATTGCAATGGTCGAGGAGGAAGCGCGCAGACTGGGCTACGACAGGATCTACATCGAGACCCACTCCAACCTGCAGGACGCTTTGCGCCTCTATGAGAAGCTGGGATACACGTCCATCGAGCGCCCAACCTACGCGGTGCATGAGACGATGGATTCGTTTTTGATAAAGGAATTGGGATGAAGAAACTACTGTTTATAATTATTATCGTCATACTCGCCGGCTATGTTTTCATACACGGAATTCCGGAGAGTATCGTGGATTGGGTCAACGACCACCGGGAGACCACGGAGGAAGAGTACGAGAGCGAGGCCGTATCCGATGACGCGGACAGCGACAGCGACGGCACTCTGACTTCGACCGCGGACATCGGCCTGACCACCTACGACGGCGCGAATTACTCCTTCACCTACAAGGGCGAGGAGTTCCGGACGCTGTACCAGAACGATTGCTGGACGATCTACGACTCGTACAAAATCACCAACAAGAGCGACATGAAAATCATCTGTCAGGCGCTCATCGACGTCCATCCGGTGCACGGCAAAGACCTGTCATCCTACCGGACGGCGGAGGATATGGTCTACGAGTGGGACCAGCACAACATCGCCTACAAGTATCTGACGGAGGACAGCGCCTGGAAGGAGAGCGCCGGCAACGTGGACCTGGATCCATACGATCAGGGCAGATCCTTCGAGGAAATCTACGAAGACCGGACGGGAGAGAAGTTCAGTATCAAGGAAGAAATCAAGGAGAGCCTGAAGGACGGATCGTTCTTCGACAAGGCCAAGCGGTTCTTCCAGTAAGGAGAGACATTCCATGACATATGTAATTATCTTGGCAGTCAGTTTGCTGCTTTGCGCAATCGGATTCTGGAGATATGTATATTTCTTTTCAGTAGGCTACGGATTTGCCGTGGCCGGCATCGGCATCACGCTGCTGATTCTGTTCCGCGACGTGCTCACGCCGGTGGGCTGCATCGCGTGCGTCCTGTTCATCATCTACGGCGCGCGTCTGGGCGGCTACCTCATGGCCCGCGAGATGAAGAACGCGGCCTACAACAAAATCCTCAAACCGGAGAACGACCGAAGCAAAAGCATTCCGATGGGCGTGAAGTTCGCCATCTGGATCTCCTGCGCGATTCTCTACTTCCTGCAGACCAGCCCGTTTACCTTCCGTCTGGAGAACACGGCAAATCTGGTGGCAGACGGCGCTTCTATGATCGCGCCGGATACAGCCGCCGCCTGGGTGGGTCTCGTCATGATGGCGCTGGGGATTTTGCTTGAGATTCTGGCGGACGCCCAGAAGACCGCGGCGAAGAAAAAGAACCCGGGTCGCTTTGTGGACACGGGTCTGTATCGCATCGTCAGATGCCCGAACTATCTCGGGGAACTGTTGCTCTGGGCTGGCGTATTCATCGCGGGCATCCCGTACCTGCAGGGCGCCCTCCAGTGGATCATCGCCATCCTCGGACTCCTCGGCATCACCTACGTCATGTTCAGCGGCGCCCGCCGTCTGGAACAGCGCCAGGACAAGAACTACGGCGACGACCCGGTCTATCAGGAGTACGTGAAAACCGTTCCGATCATGATCCCGCTGATTCCGCTGTACAGTGTGAAGAACTGGAGGGCCTTCGTGGCTTAACGGTTCCACTCCCGGCGGATGACCCGCACGAGGAGGGTTACGGAGGCGGCCATCATGATGACTTCTGTAATCGGCTGGGCCCAGATCATGCCGTCAAAACCGAAGACGTGATTGAGCAGCAAAAGCAGCGGGATGTACAGAATCAGCTGCCGCACCAGGGTAATGCCGAAGGCGTACTGCGGTTTGCCCATGGCCTGGAATGACATGCGGCTCATGGACACGGCACCCACGAACGGCAGGATGCACATAAAGGCGCGGAGGACTTTGCTTCCCGTGGCAATGACCTCCGGCGTATTCGAAAAGATATCTATAAGATACGGGGCGAAGACTCCGAAGATCACCATCACAACAAGTTCGATTCCACTTACCACCAAAATGCCGGCCTTCAGGACCTGCAGCATGCGGTGGTAATTTTTTGCGCCGTAATTGTAGCCCATGAGAGGCTGGGATCCGGCGGCGAATCCCTGGTAGATGTAGCCACCCAAGGTCATAATCTTCTGGGCGATGCCCATGGCCGCCACGGTCAGCTCGCCGTAGGCCACGGCCAGATTGTTGTTCACGACGAAAGCAATGGAGGTAAGCAAAGTCTCCAGTCCCGCCGGCACGCCGACCCAGAAGATTTCCTTCATGATTTCACCGGTCGGGCGGATGTACCTTACCGCCGGCCGAAGCAGGGTCTTGCCTTTGGCGTAGAACCAGATTGAAACGGCCATTCCCAGAGCGTTGCCCAGGACCGTCGCAATGGCGGCGCCGCGGATTTCCATACCCAGGGCGAAGATGAAGATTGGGTCCAGCACGATGTTCGCGGCCGTGCCCACGACCATCCCCGCGATGGAGTACTTGACGGACCCCTCGCTCCGCAGAAACTGCCCGAAGGTGTAATTGCCCATAATGCAAAGGCATCCGATCAGGATGATCATCACGTACTGCCGCGTAAAATCGAAGGTGTTGCTCTGGGCGCCCAGCATTTCCACGAGGGCCGGCAGGAAGGCCAGACCCAGGGCCGCCACGATGGCGCTGCCTACGATGGTCAGCAGGAAGCCGGAAGTCAGCGTGTGGGATGCTTTTGCATAATCTTCGGCGCCCATGCTCCGGGAGATGAGGGACGCGGAACCGGCGCCCACCACGTTGGAGATGGCGATCAGAATCATCATGACCGGGTAGGCCAGATTGACCGCGGCCATCTGGTAGTCGTCGTGCAAAAGCCCAATAAAAAAGGTGTCCACCAGATTGTAGAGGACCATGATGGACATGCCCATGACGAGGGGAACGCCTAGGGCCACGATCGCCTTGGCGGGCCGCTCCTCCTTTAATATGTATATTCGCTTGTCGTCCTTGCTGTTATTGCTCATGCTGTCTCCCTAAGCCACGAGAAGTGTAACAAAACAGGCTGGAAACTGCAAGTTTGCAACCATTTCGTCGAATCAAAGCTGACGCGGATGTTGTTGATGTAATTCTGAGCGATTTGTCACTAGATTTTCACACCTTATAGTTCT
>SVCX01000035.1 GCA_015058145.1 Clostridiales bacterium
TTACAACCTGCAGGATGAGGCGCGGATCTCGGGGCAGGATATCATCAGCGTATTCTTCTCCAAAGGCGTTCCGAAGGACGCCGAATCCCGTGCCTTTGCAGAGTTTGAAATGGCCGCGGATCTGGACGTCATGCATATCAATGAAGGCGACGAGACCTACGGCATGATACTCAGAACAGAGCATACGGCGGCTGACGCCGATCTGCAGTCGGAGTGCAACGACCTGTTCGCCAGAGTCAAGGAGAACCGGGGGGCCAGGATTTTTCATGTGACCGGTCTGAACGGAATCGAGGGCGCCGGGGACGCCTACAAGCTGATCAACGAGAGCTGGACATTCGCCCAGAGCGTCTTCCCGTACAAGAGGGTCTTCACCAAGTACGAGCTCACGCTGGTGAACAACTGCATCAACATTCAGATACAGGGAGGCTTTGTGCACAAGAACTATGCAGAGCTGTTGGAGCCGTTCAGCCAGATGGGCGGAACCAAAGGCCGGCAGCTTCTTGAGACGCTGGAGACATTCGTGCTCGATGCGGGAATGAGCACGAGCAAGACAGCGCAGATCATGGACGTGCACACGAACACAGTCCAGTACCGTCTCAAGAAGATCAATGAGATACTGGGCGTGGAAGTCACGGGCAGCAGAACAACGCCGGGACTGACCATGGCGCTGGCGCTCAAGAGACTGGAGCGCGCGGTAAGTTAAAGCTTTTGATTCGGACGCTTGTTTGAGCGTAGCGAATTGAGTATAATCAAGATACAGTTATTTAAGACATAAAAGAAGGAGAGAAGTTATGTATTTCAACTATCTGGACAAGGCAGATCCTGAAGTCGCGGCTTCCATCAGACGCGAGATCAACCGTCAGGAAACAAAGATTGAAATGATCGCATCAGAGAACTTCGTGAACTACGAAATCATGGAGGCGGCAGGCAGTGCGCTTACCAACAAGTACGCGGAAGGGTATCCCGGCAAGAGATACTACGGCGGATGCGAGTTTGTTGACGAGGTAGAGCAGCTGGCTATCGACAGAGCCTGCAAACTGTTCGGCGCAGACCACGCCAACGTACAGGCCCATTCGGGAGCAAACGCCAACACGGCAGTTTACCAAGCGGTTCTGAACTATGGTGACACAGTGCTCGGTATGGACCTGTCAAACGGCGGACACCTTTCACATGGATCCCCGGTCAATATTTCAGGTAAGTCATATAACTTCGTAGCCTACGGTCTCGGTGAGGATGAGAGAATTGACTACGACGACGTCAGAGCAAAGGCTAAGGAACATCAGCCGAAGCTCATCGTTGCAGGCGCATCCGCATATCCGAGAGCAATAGATTTCAAGACCTTCAGAGAGATAGCGGATGAGGTCGGCGCACTCCTCATGGTAGACATGGCGCACATCGCAGGTCTCGTAGCTGCGGGACTCCACGAGAATCCGGTTCCATACGCTGACATCGTCACGACGACGACACATAAGACTCTGCGCGGGCCGAGAGGCGGCATGATTCTCTGCAGAGAAGAGTTCAAGAAGGCGATCAACTCCGCCATCTTCCCGGGACTCCAGGGTGGCCCGCTCATGCACATCATCGCTGCGAAGGCAGTTTGCCTGCACGAAGCAATGCAGCCTGAGTTCAAGGCTTATCAGCAGCAGGTCATCGATAACTGCCAGGCTCTGGTTGAAGGCATGAACGCCCACGGTTTCGAACTCGTTTCCGGCGGCAGCGACAACCACCTGATTCTGGTCAAGCTCCTCAACAAGGACATCTCCGGAAAGAAGGCTGAGAGACTTCTGGACGAGGCGAACATCACGACCAACAAGAACGCCATCCCAAACGATCCTCGTAAGCCGATGATCACGTCAGGCCTGAGAATGGGAACTCCGGCAATGACGAGCCGCGGATTCAAGGAAGACGATGTCAAGGCCGTCACAGATGCCATCGCCCTCGTTATTGACAGCAAGGGAGAAGACGAAGCGAAGATGGAAGAAGCGAGAGCTATCGTCAAGGGACTGACGGACAAGTATCCGCTCCACAGAAACTTCCCATACTAAAGCAAAAGCACCAAATCGGGGCTGTTGATCCTCTCGGATCAGCAGTCCTGTTTTATTATTGGCCCGCAAGCCTTCTGCGCAGGGGAAATATAATGTATACAAGGCTTGTTTTTGGGTATTTTTGGTTGAAATCGCAGGGGCGTTGGGATATAGTATTGGTGGTATGTTGTCGCTTGACATCACTTTAGTGATGCAGGGGATTCATTATCATGAGTACCACTATCCAAAATACTTTTTATTAGGAGGAAGTAACCAAATGAACAAGCTTGAAAAGCTCCTCGAAAAGAAAGAACACCTCTATCAGGGTGGAGGAGAAAAGAGGATCGAGTCACAGCACAAAAAAGGCAAGCTGACGGCTCGTGAAAGACTGAACATCCTGTTCGACAAGGATACCTTCGTTGAGATGGATACTTTCGTCAAGAACAGATGTCCGTTCTACGGAATGCCGGAGAAGGACATGCCTGGTGACGGTGTCGTTACAGGCTATGGCCAGATCGACGGCAGACTGGTATTTGCTTTTGCACAGGACTTCACCGTAGGCGGCGGGTCACTGGGTGAATACCACGGAGAAAAAATCGTAAAAGTTCAGGGAATGGCACTGAAGATGGGCGCTCCGTTCGTCGGACTGCAGGATTCAGGCGGCGCCAGAATCGAAGAAGGCGTAGCTCCGCTTTCAGGATTCGGCAAGATATTCCACAACAACACTATTTCATCTGGCGTTATCCCGCAGATTTCTGTCATCATGGGACCGTGCGCAGGCGGAGCTGTATATTCACCGGCAATTACAGACTTCATCTTCATGGTTGACCAGACTTCACAGATGTTCATTACAGGACCTAACGTAATCAAGACAGTAACAGGCGAAATCGTTACGTCCGAACAGCTGGGCGGAGCGAGAACGCACAACACGGTCAGCGGTGTTGCTCACTTCATGGGCGCGAATGACGAAGATACACTGATGCAGGTCAGAGAGCTGCTCACATATCTGCCTTCGAACAATAAGGAACTGCCGCCGACATACGCATGCACAGACGATGTCAACAGACTCATCCCTGAGTTCAACACAATCATTCCTGATAACCCAAACAAGGCATACGATATGTATGACATCATCAGAGGCATTGCAGACGATGGCAAGATCTTCGACGTCAACGCTATGTACGCGAAGAACATCATCACCTGCTTCATCAGAATCGGTGGAACAACAGTCGGCGTTATCGCCAACCAGCCGGCAGTCGGCGCAGGATGCCTGGACATCAACGCGTCAGACAAGTCAGCCAGAATGGTAAGAAGATGCGATGCGTTCAACATTCCAATTCTGACACTGGAAGACGTTCCTGGATTCCTGCCTGGAACAAATCAGGAATACGGCGGAATCATCAGACACGGAGCGAAGCTGCTCTACGCATACTGCGAAGCAACGGTTCCTAAGATCACAATGATTCTCAGAAAAGCATACGGCGGCGCTTACATCGCAATGTGCAACAAGGAACTGGGCTCCGACATGGTACTGGCATGGCCGTCAGCACAGATTGCTGTAATGGGCGCGGAAGGCGCTGTAAACATCATGTCATCCGTCAAGGCTGAGCTGAAGGGGATTGAGGATGATGGCGAACGCGAAGCGCTGAGAAAGCAGAGAATCGACGAGTACGAAGAACTGTTCAACAACCCTTATTACGCAGCAGGACTCGGTTATGTTGATGATGTCATCGAGCCGGCAACTGCACGTCAGAGGATTGCAAGCGCGCTCGACATGCTGAAGACCAAGAAGGAAACACTGCCGCCTAAGAAGCACGGCGACATTCCACTCTAAGGAGGTGACAGCATGGATACAAGCAACATGACCTTAATGGAAATATTCTCGAATCCGGACGTAATGCACACTCTGTCATTCGGGGAAAAGATGCTTGCTTCCACTATCACGATGATCATGGGACTGGGAATCACATTCACAGTACTGATTCTTATCTGGATTTTCATCGCGATTATGGGAAAGGTTCTTGGAACCGGCAAGAAGCCGGCTGCGGCACCTGCGGCAGCAGCACCGGCACCTGTTGAAACCAAGGCGCCCGTGGAAGAAGCGTCAGACGACAGCCTGGTAGCGGTTATAGCAGCAGCTGTTGCGGCTTATCAGGGAGCAAACGCAAACAACCTGGTTGTAAAGAAGATCACAAGACTTTCAGGAGATAACACCCCTTGGGGCGCATCCGCACTGGAAGACAGGCTCGACACCAGAAGAAGATAATCTAAGCGAAAGGAATAAGAAAAATGAAAAAGTACAACATCACTGTAAACGGAACGACATATGCAGTTGAAGTAGAAGATCTGGGCGGAGCGCCTGCACCGGCAGCGGCAGCAGCACCTGCACCGGCTCCTGCAGCAGCACCTGCACCAGCTCCAGCGGCAGCACCTGCTCCGGCTCCAGCAGCGGCAGCAGCACCTGCAGCGGGCGGCGCAGCAAGCATTACGGCGCCAATGCCTGGTACAGTTCTGGACGTTAAGGTATCAGAAGGACAGGCAGTCAACGCCGGCGACGTAGTCCTCATCCTGGAAGCGATGAAGATGGAGAACGAAATCGCTGCTCCTTCCGCAGGAACAGTAGACAAGATCGTGGCAGCCAAGGGTTCATCCGTTAACTCAGGCGACGTTCTGATTACACTCAAATAGTAAAAAGTATTTTGGAATTACGGATATATGAACAGGGGCGGTTACAAAATACCGCCTCTGTTATTTCAGCAAAGCGACCGCGACAAAAGGCGCGCGGCGGTGAAGCGAAAGGAGAAACACAATGTTACTTGCCTTTGATGTAGGAAACACCAATATCGTCCTGGGAGTGTTCAAGGACGGTAAGATGATTACCAACTGGAGACTTGAAACGGACAACAGGAAGAGCGCCGACGAGTACGGCATGATCATCAACCAGCTCTTCCAGTATGAGAAACTAGATTTTGCAGATGTGGAAGACGTCATCATCGCAACGGTAGTGCCGTCCATACTCTACACACTGCAGCACCTCTCGCAGAAGTATTTCAATACGAGAGCCATTGTCATCGGCCCGGGAATCAAGACTGGACTGATTGTCAAATATGATAATCCGAAGCAGGTCGGCGCCGACAGAATCGTCAACGCTGTCGCCGCTCACGCCAAGTACGGCGGCCCGCTTATCATCATTGATCTTGGAACGGCAACCACGTTCTGCGCCCTCACTCCGAAGGCGGAGTATCTGGGCGGCACGATTGCGCCGGGTCTCAAGATCTCATCCGACGCACTCTTTGAGAAGACAGCCAAGCTTCCAAAAGTAGAACTGGAGGAGCCTGGACACGTAATTTGCCGCAACACCATTAACAGCATGCAGTCCGGACTGGTCTACGGCCACATGGGACTGGTTGAGTTTATTGTGAAGCGCATGAAGAAGGAGTTGGCAGAGTACTGCGCGGCAGACGGCGTCCGCGAGGAAGACATCAAAGTCATCGCGACCGGCGGTCTCGCCACGATGATCGACAGCGGCGTGACGTGCATCGACTACGTGGATAAGCTCCTGACCCTCGACGGTCTTGAGATGATCTACAGAAAAAATAAGAAGAACCGCAAGGCGGCCACGCCGGAAGAGATTAAAAAAGACGATATGCTGTACGAAGGAAAACTGTAATGCAGATCGGCGGAATCGAATTCAAAACACCATTTATCCTGGCGCCGCTCGCCGGGTATACAGACAAGACAATGCGCGCCCTTTGCGTAGAGCAGGGGGCGTCTCTTGTATTTACGGAGATGGTCAGCGGCAAAGGCCTCAAATACGGCGACCGCAAAAGCCGCAGGCTGCTGGAACTGACCGATGATGAAACGGCGGGATTTCAGCTCTTCGGCGATGAGCCGGAGGTGCTCTATGAGGCGGCGCGCGAGCTGGCGCTCTGTGAGAATGTTGTCCTCGATCTGAATTGCGGCTGCCCTGTTCCGAAGATCGTCAGGAACGGAGAGGGTTCGGCGCTGCTGAAAAGGCTGGACGTACTTTACGACTGCGTAGCCGCAATGGTCGCGGGAGCGCAGATGGGAGCAGGCGAATCATCGGAAACGGACGCCGCCCCGAAACCTGTGACAGCGAAGATCAGGATGGGGTTTGCCCGCGGAGAGAATGTGGCGGCCGAAGCTGCAAAGGCAATCGAAGCCGCCGGAGCTGCAGCGGTTACTGTCCACGGAAGAACCAGAGACCAGTTCTACGAAGGGAAGGCGGATTGGGATGTCATCGCCGAGGTCAAAAAAGCCGTGAACATTCCCGTCATAGGAAATGGAGACGTGCGGAGCGGCGAAGACGCCATCCGTATGATGAAGGAAACAGGGTGCGACGGCGTGATGATCGCGCGCGGCGCACTGGGAAATCCGTGGATTTTTCGAGACGCTGGATTGCTGTGGGAGTTCGGCTGCAAACCGGAAGCTCCTGACCGGCAGAATCGAATCGAGATGCTGATCCGTCACCTGGAGATGCTCTGCGAAGACAAAGGTGAGAACATCGGCGTCAAAGAGATCCGGAAGTTCGTCCCATGGTATACGAAAGGCATGCGCGGCGCCCCTGCGCTTCGGCGGGAAATCAATCAGGTTACAGATGCCGCCACCATGATAGAACTGTTCAGCAGAATGACGGAACAAGCATAAATGAAATAGCGCGGACCCATTTGGATCCGCGCTTTTTAATTACGTTTGCTTATGTATTAGAAGGAGACCTTGGATGTGTTCTTCCAAATTCCCATCTTTTCAGCTTGCTTGATGAGGTCGTCTCTGAAGTCAGGATGCGCGATGTTGATCAGAAGCTCCGCGCGCTGCCAGGTGTTCTTACCCTTCAGGTTGGCGATGCCGTATTCGGTGACGACGAAGTTGGTTGCCGTACGCGGCGTCGTTACGATACTGCCCTCGGAAAGCATCGGCTTGATGAGGGATTCCCGCGTGCCATCTTTCAGTGTTCTCGTCGAAGGGGTGCAAAGGAAGCTCTTGCCGCCCTTTGACGCATAGGCACCGAGGACGAAGTCCAGCTGTCCGCCGGTACCGGATACCTGCTGTACGCCGGCCGACTCGGAACAAACCTGTCCGTAGAGGTCAACCTGGATGCAGCTGTTGATCGAGATGAAGTTCTTGATCTTCGAAACCGTTTCGATACTGTTGACGTAGTCAACAGGGGCGCTGCAGCAAATCGGGTTGTCATCGATGAAGTCGTAGAGACGCTTGGTGCCGCCTGCGAAGGTGTAGACCGCCTTTCCTTTGTCTACCGGCTTATTGCCGGTCAGTTTGCCGGCTTCGAAGAGGTCTACGTAAGCGTCTACGAACATCTCTGTATGCGCGTTGATGTTTCTGACGTCGGAGTCCGCCAGCATGGAACCGATGCAGCCCGGCAGAGCGCCGATTCCCAGCTGCAGGGTACTGTGAGATTCGATCTGCGATACGACGTATTCCGCAATGTATTTGTCGATCTTTGTTGGCTCCTTGTTGATCAGTTCGTCCATCGGTGAGTTGGAACCTTCGACAACGTAGTCGACGCCGTAGAGGTTCAACTGTGTCTGATGGCCATGCGCAATCGGCATGTTTTCATTCACTTCGACGATGATTTTCTTAGCGCTCTTGATGACGCCCCAGATATCGGCAACCTGCGGGCCGATATTGAAGTTTCCATGCTCGTCCATCGGTGCGACCTGGAAGAACGCGATGTCCAGTCCGCTGTCGTTGTGCTGCCAGTACACAGGCAGCTCGTTGAACATCATCGGAATGTACCAGCAGCGTCCGGCTTTGCACATTTCCCGGTCGAAGGAACTGAAGTGTGCGGATGAGAAGCGCACCTTCTTGTTGTCGTCTGTCGCCAGATAGGTTTCAAACGGAGCGCTCCGCACGCCGACAGTACTGATGATCTCTACATTCCAGAGCTCATCGGCGCGTTTTGCCAGCGCCTTGTCGATGTCTTTGACCGTTCCCAGACCCAGACCGAAGTGGATTCGGTTGTTGTTGTGGACCATCTCGGCGGCTTGTTCCGCTGTGATCAGTTTTTCCTGATACTTCTTTTCGAGCATAGAAGTTTTATACATTTCTATATCCTCCCGGGTTCATTATTTCATTCTTTAACGCCATATATTTTATCACCGCGGCAGGGCAGAGTAAATAGAAAATTGTTATTTTTTTAACAGAGAAAACGCAAAACATGGCTGATGCTTTTGCAAATAATTTAAAAAATTTCATTTTAGTTGTTGACAAATAATATTATACGTCGTATAGTATTAAACGAAAAATAACATTGCACAAAGAAAGGAGGCGCAAAGTGGCTTTTAAGATCGAATCAAGCTTACTCGACGCGTGCGCCCTGGCAATTCTGAAAAGAGGGGACACTTATGGGTATGAGATTACACAGGAGATGAAGAGCGCGATCGTAATTTCAGAATCGACTCTTTATCCGGTGCTGCGAAGACTTCAGAAGGAAGGACTTTGCAGGACTTACGATCAGCCTTATCAGGGGAGGAACCGGAGATACTACTCCATAACCGAGAAAGGCGAGGCACAGCTGCTTGAGTACAGAAAGCAGTGGAACGATTACAAGACAGCAATCGAAAAGCTTATGGTAGAAGACGAAAGGGGTGGCGAGAATGACTAGGCAGGAGTTTATTATTACGCTGAGAGATGGTCTCAAGAAACTTCCGCCGGAGGAGATTGTAGCAGCGACGGAGTTTTATGAAGAGTACTTCGATGAAGTGCTGGAGTCCGGAGAGAAGACGGAAGAGGAGATCCTGGACGAACTGGGAAGCCCGAAGAGAATCGCGGCGCAAATTAGAGCGGACTACGCAGCAAGGCTTCTGGATGGAGATGAGACACTGCTGGGCGAAAAGCCGACGACAAAGAAGAAGCTCTCGGCAGCATGGTGGGTCATCATCGGAATCGTTTCCGCACCGGTTTCCATTCCTCTCGCAATCTGCGCGTTCTGGGTTGTGTTCGGGGCAGCCTGTGCGGCAGTCGGACTGGCGGCCGGAATCATAGGATCGGCGGTCGCCGGGATCGGATGCGTCGTATTCGGTGCTGTCGCCATGGCAGACGCGGTTTCGTCGGGAATCATGATCACAGGAATCGGCCTGATCGTTCTCGCAGCATCCGCAGCCGCGGGAGTGGGACTCTTCATCGGTGTCCGCGCAGCGGTCATCGCCATCGCGAAGGCAATCCGGCGCGGCAGAGAAAAGCATAGAATCAGGAAACTGGCTGAAGATAAATCTGCCAAGGAAGATTGGGTGTATGTGAACCGCCCGGATGAAGACGAAGAAGCATTCATAAGGGAGATGGAGGCCGAAGCCGCAGAGGCCGAAGCAGAGAAGATGTTGTTAACAGGGGGTGAAGGAAATGAGTAAGCTGGCAAAGTTTTTCATCATATGTGCAGCAGTCTGCGTAGTGGGAATCGTGATGTCCTTTGCGGGTTACGCCGCCGGAGGAGTCGATAATCTGCAGAAAGTCGCGGATAAACATGATTGGCTGAACGTTGGACCAAATTCAACGGAAACAGATATTCTGACCGTTGGAGAGTTCCAGTCCATCGAAACGGAAGGCAGTCTGGACATCGCCGTAATCGCTGCGGGAAAAGAGATGGATGAAGAGGGTGCTGTTCCGGATTTCATCGAAGACATGAATTTCGGAGGAACAGCCGGAACCGTCGCAGTCAGATGGGGTAAAGACTATGGCGCTCCGGAAGTGACAAATGAAAATGGGGTATTAAAGATAAAAGGAAATGCTGAAAGCATTGATACTGCCCAGGTCAATCTCACAGGTGACGATCCGAGCCCGGATGTAGTAGTGTTCTGCGCAGACAAGGAATTGGAAAGCATTCATATCAATGGCAAGTACGGAGATGCCGATGTCGCAGGTGTGAACAGCAAGAGCATTAAAGTCACCGCGGAATCAGGAGATATTGAAATCGAAGACGTGAAATGCGATGAAGTAGAAGCTGAAACGAATACCGGAGATATCGATGCCGATAACATCGTCGGCAGCAAGATAACGCTGAAAGCAGACACCGGTGATATTGATATCAGCGAATGTGTCGGAGAAATCAACGCAGAGACGACGACCGGAGACATTGAATTCGCATCCGTTCTGCCGCAGAGCCAGTTTGAACTGAATCTTTCGGTCAACACCGGTGAGATTTCCGTAAACGAGGATGCAATCGACCAGAAGGAATTCTACGCAAAGGGCGAGCCGAACAAGCTCATGTTCAGGACGGACACCGGAGACATCGATGCTGATTTCGTCGAAGATTAATTAACGATGGAAAGGGGTAGGGAAGTTAGAGAAACAGATAGAGAAACAATCAAAAAGCTTATCCGCAAGACTGCGGATAAGCTTTTTCATTTTAGTACGTTAGCCCCAGAGTTCTTCTTCGGTCGGCACGTAGTTGTCCGGCATGAAGCGCGCGACTCTGGAAACGTTCATGAGGTGCGTATAGTTGAGATTTTCAGAGATGGAGTTGTGACCCCATGAACCGCAGCCGAGAGTATTGGTCGGATTCAGGCCGTTATAGTAAGATCCGCCGGTGCTGTTCGAGCTGCACTGGTTGATGACGAATCTCGAAACGCAGAGGTTCTCGGCGACTTTCGCGATGTGTTCTTCGCTGTCCGAGTGGAAGGAGACGCTGTGGCCTTTGCCGTCGCGCTCCAGGTTCTCAGCGGCGATCCGGATGCCGTCGTCCAGGTCTTTGTACGCGTAGGCGCTGATGACCGGCGCCATCTTCTCTCCGCCCAGGGCGTCCGTCGCGCCGGTGCCTTCCGCAACGGCGACGATAACCTTGGTGTCGGCAGGAATATCGATGCCCGCCAGTTCGCCGACCTTCTGACAGTTCTGTCCGACGGAGTGGCGGTTGGTCTTGCCGTCCTCAAAGAGCGCGCCCCGGATCTTCTCCAGGCCCTCTTTGTCGCGGACGATAACCGCGCCGTTCGCCTCGAATTCCTTCAGGATGTTCTCGAAGTCCGCTTCCGGGCAGATAACGCTCTGTTCCGCAGAACAGATGATGCCGTTGTCATAGGAGCGGCCTTTGATAATCTTCGGGACGGCTTCCTTGTAGTCGTATCCTTCATCGATGATGCACTGTACATTTCCCGCGCCGACGCCGAGAGCCGGTCTGCCGGAACTGTAGGCGGCATTGACCATTCCGGCGCCGCCGGTAGCGACCACTACGTCAGCGCTGGAAATCAGATTTCTTGTGTTCTCTCTGGAATGCTCGTCGAGTATCTGAATCAGGTTCTCCGGATAGCCGAGTTCGGCCAGAGCAGCGTTCATCATCTCGACGACTTTCGTGCTGCATTTGACCGATTTGTGATGCGGTGTGATGATGATGGCATTGCCGCACTTGAGCGCGAACATAGAGTTGCTCATAGGTGTGACGATTGGATTCGTGCACGGCGTGATCGCGGCGACGACACCCATCGGTTTGGCGACTGTCGTAATGCCGGTTTCTTCATTCGTTTCCAGAATACCGCGGGACTTCTTGCCGCGCAGGTTGTTCCACACGATGCCGGCCTTCTGCTTGTTCTTGGCGAACTTATCTTCTACGTTACCCATGCCCGTTTCCTCCACGGCGATCTCCGCGAAGTACCGGGCGTTTTCATACACGACCCTGCCGATGGTCTGAACCGCCTTGTCGACCTGTTCCTGGCTCATCTTCTCGAATTCCGCCTGCGCCTTGCGGGCCCTCTCAATATAACCGTCGATATATTCTCTGCTATCCATTTGGTGCCTCCTTGTATGATGCTGTTTCCTGAAATCAATTATACAAATAGAGGGGAGGGGTTTCAATGGAATATATTGACAATACTAGAACAAAACGGTAATATTAAGAAAACAGAAACGAACAGTATGGGTAAAACAGATGACGGTACTGATTATAAAAACTGCAGCAAGCATATTGATAGGCTTCCTCGCCGGACCGGCGGCAGTGTATGTGTTCAATCACATGCCGGCGGGCTGGCTCTGTGAGTATGGAGAAGATCCTTCGGATGATCCGAGGCTTACGGCTGGGGAGAAGCGCATCAAGGAGAACCCCTGGCGCTGGGTCTATGCCGTAGGGTTTATCGGCCTCTGCCTAAGACTGTCCCTCTTTGAATACGAAGAAGGTGGACTGCTCAGCGTACAGTCTGGCGTCACTGCGATGACCACACAGTTGGCGGCGGCCGGGCTGATTGCTTGCTGGATTCTTCTGATTATCGCTCTCGCGGATCTGAAGTTCATGATTATTCCGGATCAGTTCGTGCTCTTGCTGGCGCTTTCATCCATCGGTTTCGTGCCGCTTTGGAGAAACGACAGCAGCGGATGGGAAACGCTGAACGGATTCTGGCAGCCGCTGATCGGCATGGCGATCGGAGGCGGGTTTATGCTGCTCTGCGCCATCGCGGGCAAACTCATTTTTAGGCAGGAAGCCTTTGGGGTTGGGGACGTGAAACTCTGCGCCGCGATGGGTCTTGTGCTTGGAATTAACGGCACGGTCGCAGCAGTGGCGGCGGCAGTGATCATAAGCGGGTTTGTCGCTGCGGCAGGACTGGCTTCCGGCAGATACCGCAAGGGCGATCGGAAACCGTTGGGACCGTATCTCTGCGGGTGCGCCATAGCATATATTTTTATCGCAATACCGTTTGCGTGAGAAGGGGCCGCGCGGACGAGGTGTCATACATTCATCCATAAGGGGCAGAGGAAAGGAGATTAAAATGAATATCAAGGAGTTTACTGCGCGTGCAGCGGAGGAGGTTTTAGAGTACCTTCCGGACGATCTGCGGGAGAGAGTTTCCGTAGAGGAGACGGAGGTCATGAAAGTCAACGATCAGATTTTGCATGGGTTGGCGTTTCATCGCGGTGATGAACCAGCGCCGACTTTTTATTTGGACGATCTGTTCAAGCTCTTTCAGGACGGAGCATGCATAGGAGACCTGCTGCGTGGAATGGCCGAAGCGTACACGGAGTCCTATGCGACGGCTGACTTCGGCACAGGCGCATGCCCCGAAGCGGACAGCGGCGTTCCGTTTCCGGTAGAAATTCCGGACTTAAGTTACAGGAACGTGATTCGGAAGGTAGGCGTCCGGCTGCTCGGGAAAGATTTCAATAATCAGTTTCTTAAGATCGTTCCCTTCCGGGATGTAGGAAACGGATACGCGCTGATTGCCGACGCGCAGATCGGCGCTTCCGACGGCGGCGTGTTCAGCACGGTGATCACGAACAAGATGGCCGAAGAGTACGCCTATGATATGGATGTAATCTTTGACCGTGCGCTGGACAATGCCTGGCGGACCAACGCCGCCGTGTTTATGCCTGCGGAAGAAGTCATGAGCGGAGGCGATTGGCCGGAAGGAGAAGCATCCTGTTGGCTGCTGACGACGAACCGACCGAGGTGCGGAGCCGCCGCGCTCTTCTACCCAGGCACCCAGACGATGATCGCAGACGTTCTGGACGAGGATTATTTCGCAATCCCAAGTTCACTGCATGAGTTCATTATCGTTCGCGCAGGCGTGGTGGGGGACCCCGCTCATTTGTGCCGTCTCGTGAGGGAAGCGAACCGCACAATCGTCTGTCCGGAAGACCTGCTCTCCGACAATCTCCTATATTACAGCAAAAGCACCGGAGCCCTGTCTTTGGTCCTGCCCGAGGAGGACGATGCGGATTTCGCGGGCTGATAACGGTCTTGTCTTGTGCGTCAGACATACTGTATAATAAACTATGTATGGAGAGAAACGTACTTCTTACAATCGCATATGACGGCAGCACCTTCCACGGATGGCAGAAACAGCCGGGAGAGAGAACGATACAAGGCGTCCTGGAGCAGACTATGTCCCGTCTTTTTGACAGAGAAATCCTGCTCAGTGGGACGAGCAGAACCGACGCGGGAGTTCACGCGTACGGCCAGCGCGCATCGTTCAAAGCCGATCTCGGAATCCCGACGGAGAAGATTGCGTTGGTCGTAAACAACGCCCTTTGCGCCAGAGAGGGAAGCGAGAACGGGCGGGG
>SVCX01000036.1 GCA_015058145.1 Clostridiales bacterium
CCTCTTCCAGGTTGTGCTGGGAATATTGCTCCAGAATCTCCCTATCGACCTCTGACCTCTGACCGCCTCTTCTGGTCTTCTCTCTCGGCACCAGATTGCCTTCAAAGTACGGCGCCAATCCTCTGACGATCTCGAAGTCGAACTCGTCGTACTTCTCCAGATAGCCGTCGGCACACCTGATGTTCAGGTCCTTCGACGTGGCCTCGGTGACGTACAGGGCAATCTGGTAGTTACTGATGAAATTTGCGAAGATGACGGTGCCGCCGGACTTCGCCGCCATGACGCTGATGGTCTCGGCGCCTGGTACATCGGCACAGTTCACCACCAGATCCATTTGCGGCGTATCTCTGAACTCCTTCAGACACTCCGCTGGCCGCATCATATTGACGTAACGCACTTCTGTGAATAATTCCTTCTTGATTTCCTCGATTTTCGGGCCCTTCAGCGCAACCGGCGTATTTCTGTCCAGCACGCAGTAGATTTCAGCTTCTTCTCCCGCCGACTTCTTGATCGCATAGCCGTAGATGAGAGCCATGATGACATTATTGGCAACGATTGCGAACCTCTTCTTGCCTACCGCGCCCTTTGACACATTGTAAATCGTTCCTGATTCGTTAAATGTGAACAGCAGCAGATCAATCGGAATATCCTTTGGACGCTTGATGATCGGCATGCCCGGAAGGGAAATCGCATACCCCTCTGCATCGAACTGAGGGTATACTTTGTCGATGTTTGTTATCTTGTCTATGTACATCGGGATTCCGGCAAGAGAAGAGTTGCAGATGACTTCATCGCCGGGCTTCAAACCCTTGTCATTGACGTATCCGCTGTCGATTTCCTCTATGACGCCGCAGAAGAGACCGCCTGTATCCGTAACCGGGTTGTGCAGTTTGCCTCTGCGTATGACGATATCCTTGATCTTCTCTTTGATGCGCTCTTCATCATTGCCCGCCTCCTGGCAAATCTGCCGGAAGCTGGTGCCTTCCACGTGCACCCTGTCCAGAGCGATTCTGACCTCGCCATGTTTTAACTGGCTGCTGTTGTCCAGTTCCCACGCAAGGGGTGTGAATGTATTGCGCGGCGTAAGAGACCGCTCAAGTCCAAATGTGTTCATCTCACCTTTCCTCCTGAACCGATATCGGTTCATTTTCCTCTGATTCATATGATAAACGCTTGGCATTGGTTTTGCAATAAATATATGGTACGATAATACAAGTTAATTTGTTTGTAATTTAACAACAATAAATGAAAAGGAGATTCAAGATGGAAAAAATCACTTCAACACTGAGACTCAGAATGTCTGCAAAGGATGCTCATTACGGCGGAGAACTGGTTGACGGAGCACACATGGTTCACCTCTTTGGTGATGTTGCTACTGAACTGCTCATCAAGCTGGACGGAGACGAAGGTCTGTTCTGCGCATATGATAACGTAGAATTCCTGGCACCTACTTATGCCGGCGACTACATCGAAGCTTACGGCGAAATCGATAAGATCGGAAACACTTCAAGACACATGGTCTTCGAAGCAAGAAAGGTCATCGTTTCAAGAAAGGACATCAACGATTCAGCAGCTGACTTCCTGGAAGAGCCAATCATCGTTGCAAGAGCTTCCGGAACTTGCGTAACGCCGAAGGAAATGAAGAGAAAATAAGCGAATTGCAGTTCGCAAATGATAAAAGAGGCCTCGCTTGACGCGAAGCCTCTTTTTATTTCTATATTATTTCAGTGATTTAAGATAATCCACTTCCGAGCGGGTCAGCTTCCGGTAATGGCCCTGCAGCAGCCTTCCCAGCCTGATGTCGCCGATGGCGACGCGTTCCAGACTCTGAACCTTATTTCCCACAGCGGCGAACATCTTCCGGACCTGACGGTTCTTCCCTTCATGAATGGAAATCTCGACTACCGCCGAGCGCGGATTCTGTTTGATCACACGTACCTGAGCCGGCGAAGTGACGAATCCGCCGATGTCGACGCCTTTGCGGAGCTTCGCCAGACGGGCATTGGAAAGAACTCCCGCGACCGTGGCGATGTAGGTTTTGCTCACCTCGTGCTTCGGATGCGTCAGTGTGTGGGTCAGTTCCCCATCGTTGGTCATGATCAAGAGCCCCGTCGTATTGTAATCGAGGCGTCCCACCGGGAACAGCCGCTCCGGAACGTCCGCCACAAGATCTGCGACGGTCGGACGATCCCGGTCATCATTCATGGACGTGATGTAGCCCAGAGGTTTATTCACAGCAACATAGACCTTGGCAGCATCCGCCTGTATCTCCGTACCGTTGACGGAGACCACGTCCCCCTCTTCGACTTGCGCGCCCATCTCACGGACGACAGTTCCATTTACTTTTACATTTCCGTTTGCAATCAGCTCGTCCGCTTTCCTTCTGGAACAGATACCGGCTGACGCAATATACTTGTTCAGTCTCATGGAAGTAGTATACCACATTTAAAATGAAAAGAGGCCCGAAGGCCTCAATTCAAGAAGATAGATGTTATGCTACTAGACTGATTTGGTTGCTTTAATCAATTAAACCAATAATACTCTAGTATAATAATCCCACATAACCCGTGTGTCAACTGTTTCGCACAAAAAAGTTTTTAAAATGTTTTCTCACTTCTGTTGTATAATCATCTCATACAGCAGATAAGCAAAATCACCGGATAAGGAGCTGATTCTATGACCATATACAACGAAATCGGATCGAAAATCGATTCCCTCGCTGTCTTCCGCCAAGTGAAGGAAGACCCGACTGTTGTCTCCCTGCGGAAACTTCTGAATGAAAAAACCGTCGCATCCTACAGCGATTTCATCGCCGGACTCTATCCCAACGGCGCAAACATCTCAGAATACATCCGCAAGCTCGTTCTGGAGGACGACAATTTCTACGTCAAGGCAGTCGCGGCCGGTCAAAAAGTCGATCCGGAAATCGTGGCTGCTGTCAAAAACGAGTTGATGATGCTCAATGACATCGGACAGATTCCTTCCGCGGAGGTACGTCAGATGGTGCTGGATTCAGACTCTTCCGGCGGACAGGGTATCGTCCTTCCGAAGTGGACGACCAGCGACCTCAATCTGGTGCGGGATTTCACAGGAAAACTGGCCGACATCTCGACCACCGGTTACGGCATCTACGCGAAGTACCGGTTCTTCCGCGTCGAGGACGGACAGATTGTCCCCGTCGCTCATCCGGATTACCAGAGCCTCGACCAGCTCTTTGAATATGAACGTGAACGCGATCTGGTCATTCGCAACACAGAAGCGCTTTTGGACAGAAGCGGAGCCAGCAACATGCTTCTCTACGGTGACATGGGTACCGGCAAAAGCACCACAGTCAAGGCCGTCGCTGCAGCGTACGCCGACCAGGGCCTGCGCTTGATTGAAATCAAGAAGAACCAGCTTTTCCAGATTCCATCCATCATGGAGGAAATCTCCGCGAATCCGCTGAAGTTCATCCTCTTCATCGATGACCTGAGTTTCGCCGGAAACGACGATAACTTTGCCGCTCTGAAAGCAACCCTCGAAGGCAGCATAACCGGATGCGGCGACAATGCTGTCATCTATGCCACCAGCAACCGACGCCATCTCGTCCGTGAGTCGGCTGCCGACCGTGTGAGCGTTCCAGGCTTTGACGAGGATCTCCACGTCAACGACACCATGCAGGAGACCATGAGCCTCGCCGCGCGCTTCGGACTTACGATTACCTTCAGCAAACCGGGGAAAGATGAGTATCTCTCCATCGTACGTTCCCTCGCAGATGAATACGGTATCGCCGTTGGCGACGGAGCGGATGAAATCTCCGAAACCGAGCTCAACACGAAGGCGGAAGCCTTTGCAATCCGAAGAAACGGAAGGAGCCCGCGAACTGCGCGCCAGTTCATCGAGCTCCTCAAAATCGGTATTTAATGATCGGTATCTATTCAGCCTCTTTCAGAAGCTCTGCGGCACGCGCCGACAGGGCTTCTTTTTCATTTGGAACGGTTCCCTCAATAACTTCATCGAGCAGCTTCTGCAGCGTCTCGCCGATCCATCGGCCGCCTTTGTCCGCGCCGCCTGCCATTGCGATGAGGTCGCTGCCGTCTATAGCCAGATCCTTCAGACTGAAGCATTGCTGCTCCTCGAGAATCACACGGATTTCCTCCTCGATCCGGTCGAATTTCTGCGCCAGTTCCTCACTCATGTTCCCGGTGGCCAGATTGTCCGCTCTCTTTATGTGAAGTATCTCCAGAAGCATCTCCGGTGTGTACCGGTTCATCCACTTCTTGAGAAGCTTGCGGTCTTCCTGAAATACCAGATCGTGGTATTTGACGAGGGTGCAGACACGCTCTTTCGTCTCGTTGTCTGCCTTCAGACGATTCAGGATGTTCCTCGTCAGACGCTCGCTCACAGCAGGATGTCCGTACATGTGCCCTACTCCGTCTTCGCCGCGGAAGAAAGTCTCAGGCTTGCCCACATCGTGCAGCAGAGCAGCCAGTTTGATCTGGTAGTCCTCCACGAAACCGGCGCCGCGCACTGCTTCCATAGCCCTGACGCAGTGTTCCAGTACATCGTATCGATGATACGGATTATGCTGTTCGAACCCTTTCATCGGAAGCAGTTCCGGAATGAACACGCCAAAGATGTCCACATATCGCCTAATCACGATGGCCGCGTACGGGCCGACGATGAGTTTTTTCAGTTCCGCATAGATTCTCTCCGCGGAGATATTCTGCAGAAGATCTTTGTTTCGGAACATGGCTGCTTCCGTCTCGTCCTCAATTGCAAAAGCCTGACCGCCGCGTTCGAGAACGGCAGCGAACCGCAGCGCACGCAAAATGCGCAACGCATCCTCCTGAAATCTCCTGTCAGGATCGCCGACTGCTCGAATGCGTCCCGCTTCAAGATCTTCCCTCCCGCCGAAGACATCGATGAGATTCCCCCTGCGATCCATGGCCATGGCGTTGATCGTAAAATCGCGTCTGGCCAGATCTTCCTCCAGATTCCTGACGAACCGCACCGCATCCGGATGCCTGTTGTCCGTATAAGCGCCGTCCGTCCGAAAGGTTGTAATCTCAATCGGCCTGCGTGCCTCGTCCGGCGTGAGCACCGTGATTGTTCCGTGTTTGATACCAGTCTCGAAAAATCTAAGGTCAGCGAAGACGGTCTCCATCTCCTCGGGCGTGGCGCTGGCGGTCACGTCGATGTCCGCCCCGCCGCTCTCTCCGCGCAGCAAATCACGCACGCATCCGCCCACGTAATACGCCTCGAAGCCCGCTGCTTCCAGCATCTCTATCAACTTGTCCGCTTCGGTTATCCGTTTCATTCTCTCTGACTTCCTTTTTTCAGAATCATCTTAACAAATCCGCAAAACATAATCAACGCTGCCCGCTTTTGTGTTAAGATACACCTATGTTAGGTTATGTACAGATTTTCAAGCCGGACCTGAAGGTTCGGGAATACGAAATCTATATGGGCTACTACTGCGGCGTGTGCAAGTACATCGGCAAAGAGTACGGGCAGCTGCCGCGGATGGCGCTCAGTTATGATGCGGCTTTTCTCGCCCTGCTTCTGGCATCCGTCGATGACCAGCCGGACGCCCCCGTGCAGGAACACTGCGTCGCTCATCACATCAAGAACAAGACCATCATCCGCAACGCAGCCATCGAGTACGCCGGCGACGTCATGCTCATTCTCGCCTGGTACAAGATGCTCGACGACGCCCACGACGAGGGGAAAGTTTCTGCAAAAGCAGCAACCCGTCTCCTGCGTCGCCTCCACCGCAAACTCCAGAAGAAGTATCCTGCTCTTTGCGATGGTATTGAAATCAATCTGGCGAAGCTTGGCGGTCTGGAGGAAGCGAAGTGCGCGAGCCTCGACGAAGCCGCGGAGTCCTTCTCGAAGATCATGGAAGTCATCTTCCGGGAAGGGGCACGGTCCCTGTATCCGGAGTCACCGGACCTCCACGAAACTTTCGCGCGGACCGGTTACCATATGGGGAAGTGGATCTACCTGATTGACGCAGCAGACGACATCGAAGAGAACATCGACAGCGGCGCCTATAATCCGCTGCTGTACCGGTTTGACTATCAGGGCGAAGACAGCGGCGAAACGCCGCAGCAGTTCCGCGCGCGGATACGGGATAACCTGGAGTTTAATCTCTACCACTACCTTTCGGTACTGAGCGAACAGACGGGATCACTTGATATAAAAAAGAATCGAGGTATAATAGACAATGTAATCTTCTTCGGCATGAACAGAAAAACCGAAGAGATCATCAATAAAGAACACAACGAAGGAGAATCGGATGAATCCATATGAAGTATTAGGAATAAAAGAAGGCGCTACCGAAGAGGAAATCAAGGCAGCATATAAGGAACTTGTCAAAAAGTATCATCCGGACAAGTATGCGGACAATCCTCTCTCAGATCTTGCGGAAGAGAAGATGCAGGAGATCAACGAAGCATACGATATGCTCATGAAGAAGCCGGGCGGCTCGACGACCTACACCAACTACGGTTCCCAGGGCGGCGGCGCTTACGCTTCACAAGGCGGTTCCGCTTACGATACAGCCGGCGCTGCTGATTATATGCAGATCCGCCGCGATATCGATATGGGCAGATTGGACGCGGCTGAGAAAGCGCTGCAGAGCATCTCCCCAAGACCTGCGGAATGGTACTTCCTCAAAGGCGTCATTTCCTCGCGCAAAGGCTGGTACGACGAGGCCATCAAGAATCTGCAGACGGCTTGCAGCATGGAGCCGAACAACCAGGAGTACAGACGTCACTACGCCAGCATCGCTAATCAGGGCAACGTGTATCAGAACCAAGCGCAGGGCCAGGGATACAACACCATGAGAAATGACGACATGTGCTGTCAGGCGCTTCAGTGCTACATCTGCGCAGACTGCTGCTGCGACTGCATCTAACAGAAGACCATGAACCCAGGCAAAACCGGTAAAATCGCTCTGGGCGGCATCTGTACCGCCCTGGCTGTCATATTTATGTTCGGTGCGTCCTTCGTGCCGGGAATCGAGCTGACTCTCTATCTGATCAGCTCTCTTTTTACGGCCGTGATGGTCATCGAAGTCGGCGTCGCAGGAGGACTATCCGTCTTCGCGGCGGCGAGTCTGCTGGGCCTCATTCTTGTTCCGAACAAGTTGGCGCTCATCCCGTACATTTTCTGCTTCGGGTACTACGCAGTGCTTAAATACTACATTGAGAAAGTGAAAGGCGGCGTACTGCAGATCACTCTGAAAGCGCTCTACTTCGCCGCTGTTCTGCTTGTTTGCCTGGTCTTTTTCAAATCCGTTCTCACAGCGGGCGTCCACATGCCGGACTGGCCGGTCGGTGGCCTCTTCGCAGCCGGTCTGGTCATGATGATTCTCTACGACTACGTCATGACGTTCCTCATCAATTGGTACCGGCGCCGCTTCAAGGGGAGTCCGGAAAACCTCAAATTGGTACAATAGCAAATTAGATAAAGGGAGACTGCCGAAACAATTCGCTGATGTCCTCGTGAACTGCGGATTTCAGCTCCTTGTTTCGGCAGCCTCCCTTTTTTGATTGGTTATTGCTGTTTTATTGGTTTTTTCGTTACTTACTTGTAAAGGTCAGTTTTCTGTTTTCACCCTCTCCGGCAACATCGATGATGACGTGGTCGCCGTCGACGATTGTGCCGCGGATCAGCTCGCCGGCAAGTTCTGTTTCCACATTCTTCTGCAGGAACCGTTTAACCGGACGTGCGCCGTAGGCCGCGTCATAGGATTCGTCTGCGATAAATTCCTTGGCTGCGTCGGTAAGTTCCAGCGTGATCTCACGCTCCTGCAGTCTCGCTTCGATATCCTTTAGGCCCAGTTCAATGATGCGGATGATCTGATCCTGGGTGAGCGGTGAGAATACGACGATGTCGTCGATTCTGTTCAGGAACTCCGGTCTGAAGTATTTCTTCATCTCGTTTTCGACCTGTTCCTTAACTTCCGGATCAACCGTTCCGTCATTCCGGATGCCGTCGATCAGCATGCTGCTTCCGATATTGGAAGTCATAATGACGATGGTATTCTTGAAGTCAACGGTTCTGCCCTGATTGTCCGTCAGACGTCCGTCGTCGAGAAGCTGCAGCAGGATGTTGAATACATCCGGATGAGCTTTCTCGATCTCATCGAACAGGATGACGCTGTATGGCTTCCGTCTGACTGCTTCCGTCAGCTGACCGCCTTCATCATATCCCACATATCCCGGAGGCGCTCCCACCAGTCTGGATACGGAGTGCTTCTCCATGTATTCGGACATATCGATTCTGACCATGTTGCGTTCCGAATCGAACAGGGCTTCGGACAGAGCTTTCGCCAGTTCCGTCTTGCCGACGCCCGTCGGTCCCAGGAAGATGAAGGAACCGATCGGTCTCTTCGCATCCTTCAGTCCTGCTCTGGCTCTCAGCACAGCTTCCGCTACGGACTGGACGCCTTCGTCCTGTCCGATGACCCTCTGGTGCAGTATTTCCGGAAGTTTCAACAGTTTTTCTCTTTCGGTCTCCACTAGCTTGGCCACAGGAATGCCCGTCCATCCGGAGATGACCTCGGCGATTTCCTCTTCTCCGACTTCCTCCTTCAGGAGACGCGCTTCCTCGGCTTTTTCTGCCTTTGCTTTCTCTTCTTCCAGCTTCTTCTCCAGTTCCGGCAGCTTGCCGTACTTCAATTCAGCCAGCTTCTCCAGATCGTATCTTCTCTCTGCTTCTTCTATTTCATGGCGCAGGTCGTCAAGCTGCTGCTTAACCTCCTTGACCTCTGCGATGGCGTTTTTCTCATTTTCCCACTGAGCGCGGAGCGTGTTGTCTTCATCCCTGAGCTCGGCCAGTTCCGCTTCCAAAGCCTCCAATCTCGCCTTCGACGCCTTGTCCGTTTCCTTCGCCAGCGCCTGCTTCTCGATCTCCAGCTGCATGATCTTACGGGATATCTGATCCAGCTCCGCAGGCATGCTGTCAATCTCGGTTCTGATTCTCGCCGCCGCTTCATCCATCAGGTCGATGGCCTTATCCGGAAGGAATCGGTCGGTGATGTAGCGGTCAGACAATGTCGCGCAGGCGATGAGCGCGCCGTCTGTGATTCTGACGCCGTGATGGATCTCGAATCTCTCCTTCAGTCCACGCAGAATGGAAATGGTGTCTTCCACGCTCGGCTGGTCGACCATGACCTTCTGGAATCTTCTCTCCAGAGCCGCATCCTTCTCGATGTACTTGCGGTACTCATCGAGAGTCGTTGCGCCGATACAGTGCAGTTCTCCTCTCGCCAGTTTCGGCTTCAGCAGGTTGCCCGCGTCCATGGCGCCTTCTGACTTGCCGGCGCCGACGATGTTGTGCAGCTCATCGATGAAGAGCAGAATCCTTCCTTCGGATTTCTCGATCTCATTGATAACGGCTTTCAGTCTTTCCTCAAATTCGCCTCTGTACTTGGCGCCTGCAATCAGGGATCCCATGTCGAGAGCGAATATAGTCTTATCCTTCAGCCCTTCCGGAACATCCCCATTGAGAATTCTCTGGGCCAGTCCTTCGACGACCGCCGTCTTACCGACGCCCGGCTCACCGATGAGGACCGGATTGTTCTTGGTTCTTCTGGAGAGTATCTGGATGGTGTGTCTGATTTCGGCGTCACGTCCGATGACCGGATCCAATTTGCCGTCTCTGGCCATCTCCACCAGATCGCGTCCGTACTTATTCAGAGCATCATACCCTTCTTCCGGATTCTGGCTGGTGACACGCTGGTTTCCGCGCACCTGGTTGAGGGCGTTGAGGAAACAGTCTTTGCTCATGCCGTATCTCTTGAAGATCGCAGCGCTCGGCGTGTTCCGCTCGTCCAGCAGCGCCATGTAGAGATGTTCCACGCTGACATACTCGTCCTTGAACTGGGCGGCCTTCTTTTCGGCGTCAACAAAGATCTGCTGCAGCCGTCTTGTGGAGTACATCTGATCCGCGCTTCCGCTGACTTTCGGTATTTTATCCAATTCGGCCTGTACCGAACCGATGATCTCACCTACGTTTACCTTGGCGTAGGACAGCAATTTCGGAATCAGTCCGTCCTTCTGCTGAAGCAGGGCCATATGGAGATGTTCACCATCCACCTGCTGGTGACCTTCTTCAACAGCGATATTCTGGCAATCGATGATCGCCTCTTGTGCTTTCTGTGTGTATTTTTCGATATTCATAACATCAACCCCTTTCAGTTGTGTGTTTTTACATGTATTTCGGGCTTTCGCCCCTCTCTGAAATCATTGTAAGCCCTTGATATACCAAAGTCAACACTTTTTTGGCACTCAATACATGAGAGTGCTAACAATTTTTGAAGCGCATGAAAAAAAGGGATCTCTCTACGAGATCCCTGTCCTTCTGACCAGTATTTATACCAGCGTTCCGCCGCCGAGAACGACATCTTCATCATACAGGACGGCGGCCTGTCCTGGTGTGATGGCGCGCTGTGGTTCATCGAAGAATATCTCCGCCGCGTCTTCCCCGAGGGGTCGAACAGTTGCCCACTGCTCCTTCTGTTTATACCGCACGCGGACGCGGCACCGGATTTCTCCCTCCGGCGGCTCGCCGCTGATCCAGTTGAAGTCGGTTGCCTTTGCATAGGAGGAGAAGACGTCTTCGTTGTGGCCGAGCACCACCTGATTCTTCTCCGCGTCGATGCGGCAGACGTAACGCTTCTCGCCGAAGGCCTGGCCGAGGCCTCTGGTCTGACCGATGGTGTAATGGATGATGCCTTTATGTTTTCCGATGACGTTGCCTTCGAGGTCCACGTAGTCGCCTTCCGGAAATTCGCAGTCGGCATACTTCCTGATGACCGCCGCGTAGTCGCCGTCCGGAACGAAGCAAATGTCCTGACTCTCCGGCCGGTTGGCGTTGTCAAATCCACCGGACTCCGCCAGCTCGCGCACCTGCGCCTTGGTGAGCTCCCCAAGAGGGAACCATATATGCGACAGTTGTTCCTGCGTCAGTGTGTAGAGCACGTAACTCTGATCCTTTGACACGTCAAGACCTTTCCGAAGGATATACTTGTCTGTATTTGAATCGTGCTCGACGCGGGCGTAGTGACCCGTCACGATGTGGTCGCAGCCCAGTTCATCGGCCTTCTGCAGGAGCTTGCCGAACTTGAGATTCTTATTGCAGTCGATGCACGGGTTCGGTGTTACGCCGCGGGAATAGCAGTCGATGAACTTGTCGATGACGCGGCAGCGAAAGTCGTCTTGAAGATCGAGGACATAGAAATCCATGCCGAGTCGTCCCGCAACTTTGCGGGCGTCGTCAGCGTTGTTTTCCTCGGCTGTATCGAACAGTTTCATCGTGCAGCCGACACATTCGTAGCCAGCTTCCTTTGTGAGCTTCGCAGCAACGGATGAGTCAACGCCGCCGCTCATAGCAATCAGTGCTTTCATATCTCTATCATACCTCAAATAAGAAACCCGGGGTGAATCGCCATCGCCCCGGGTTCAGCGTCTGTCGTTATTTCGTGAAGGTCAGCCAGATGCCTACGTAGCCAAGTCGTATGGTGTTCTCGTCCATAATCTTGTACCGCACGCGGGATTTCGTCTGCATCTTCGCCCAACAGACTGGCGGATCGAAATCTTCTTCGTTGCAGGTCAATTCCAGGATGCCCAGTTTACCGGTGTCGTCCCCTTTCATCGTTCCGGAAATCCCCGGATTTCCCGCCGCCTTGTCATAGAGACTGAACGTCCCATCCTCCTGTATCGTCAGGGCGTAGAAACTGGTGTCCGTCATCTCATCCGAAGCAAGCGGAGCACAGTCCCATTCGCCGATCAGGCGCTCGGGAACTTTCGGTCCGCCGCATCCTGTAAATGCTATTAACATTGTCATTGCCGCCGCAAGGGCGAGCGCTGTTACAAATATCCTTCTCATCTCAAACTGATTATATCATACCCTCCCCAGCGGGGATATATTATTCATACTTTTCCGGGTGCTTCGCCAGCCAGGCCATGAGCAGCATCGATGCGATCGTAATGGCTGCGTAGATGACGCCGGCGCCGATAATATTTCCGGCGCGCAGATCCGAAATGCCCTTGCCCACCACCGCGAACAGAATGAGCTCCGGCACCACCGTCAGAAAGCTGGCTGCTGCGTAAGGCCCAAAGGCCGCCCTTGTCGCGCCCATGTACATGCTGCCCATATCGAAGTTGATGATTTTCATCATCCTGAGGAGCAGCGTGAACAGAAACGGTCTCTTATCTTCCAGTTTCAGTATGGGCGTGATCGTCGGATACTTTTCGGATACTGTGCCGACCAGGTCGCTGCCGAGGAACCTGCCGTTCAGATATCCTTCTGATATCATCACCATCAGACCGAGGGCGTTGACGAGAAGCGCAGCAGGAAGCGGGAAGATGAACCCTGAGGCCGCATACAATATGCCGGAATAAAAGAATACCGACATGGTCTTCAGCGCGAACAGCAAAAGCATTACCACCGCTGCCAGAAACAGATTCGATGGCGTGTAGTTGACGATCAGGTCCGCCGTGATCTTATTTCTGTTGACCACGACAAGGACGATCAGAATTGCCCATACCGTCAGCGCTCCGTATTTGATTATCTTCTGCAGTCTTTTCCTGTTCTCATTCATTCGTGTATTTGCTGAGTATTCTTGAAACTGTCGACTGGTTCACGCCCAGCGCCTCCGCCGTTCTGGCTGTCGTCTTGTAGATTTCATAAGCCCGCTTCACCAGCTGCTCTTCCAACTGATGCTTCGCTTCTTTCAGCGGGATAATGTCTTCACAATAGACGCTGCCCTTGCGGCTCGCCGGCTCATCCGAACCGTGAATGACGTTGTAGATCGTCTCTCCCCGAATGACCGGCCCTTCGGTCATAACGTAGGCGCTCCCAATGGTCTGGTCCAGTTCGATAAGATTGCCCGGCCAAGAGTGAGACGTCAGTTTCCCGAGGGCGTCTTTGTTCAAAACCTTCTTTGATTTGTATTTGTCGTTGTATCTGTTGACGTACTCATTCGCCAGATACGGAATATCTTTGACCCTGTCACGCAGCGGCGGAAT
Organism: Clostridiales bacterium; assembly: GCA_015058145.1. GTDB lineage: Bacteria > Bacillota > Clostridia > Peptostreptococcales > Anaerovoracaceae > Lentihominibacter. The sequence continues at coordinate 13,023 of SVCX01000036.1, forward strand.
CACGATTGGAACCGTATTCAGCTTGTAATACAGCGCCTTCATGAACATGCCCGTCTCGCTCAAGGCTTTCAGATCCATTCCTGTCATCGCGATAATGCGCGCATTGGAACGGACTTCCCTGCGTCCGCCTGCCCTGGTGAACTTGCCTGTGTTCAGATACTCGAAGAGTTTCGACTGGGTCCTCGGCGGCATATAGCTGATGTTGTTGAGAGCGAGCGTCCCTTCATTGGCCATGTCCAGCTTGCCCTGGATAATCACTTCCGACTGCCCGTCTTCAGAGCGGCTCTCCCGCCCAAATATCTCCTGCTCCAGAAAATCCGGATCAGCGCTGATGCAGTTGACGGTGATGAAGTGTCCCTCTCTTCGCTTGCCGAAGTAGTGGATGTATCTGGCGGCAGTATGCTTGCCTGTTCCCGACTCTCCGGAGATGAGAATCGGCATGTCGAGAGACGCCACCATTTCCATGGCAGTTTTAACTTTGATGCTCACCGGATCGGCCACATCGAATCCGCTGGACTTTTGCAGCTGCCGCTTCAGAAGGTCGATCTCCTCTTCCTGCTTGTTCAGTGTGTCCACCAGTTCGTTGACCGCTTCAATGTCCTGCGACGTTGTGATGACCATTTTAATCTCGTCGCCGTCGAAGATCGGAACGCCTGTTGCAATGACTTTCTTACCGTTCTTCAAATGCTGGAATACGCTCACGGTCTTCTTTTCTTTCAGCACTTTCAATGTACTGCTCTCTTCGAAGTACCCTTCTTCCATCAGTTCCCGGACATTGCGTCCCAACACGTTATCTACGTCCAATTCGTTGATCTCAATGGATGACGGGTTGACGAACATGACATTCCCCTCGCCGTCGCTTACGAAAATTTCAACGCCGAGATTCTCGACGATGGTTTTATAGATGTCTTCATCGCGGGTCTTCTTC
>SVCX01000037.1 GCA_015058145.1 Clostridiales bacterium
TCTCTTGTGGAGTGCCAATACGGTTCGTTAGTATAGTGGCTATTATACCGGACTGTCGATCCGAAGATACGGGTTCGATTCCCGTACGAACCGCCAATATCCCGATAGTTCAATGGCAGAACAACGGTCTCCAAAACCGCAGATGAGAGTTCGAATCTTTCTCGGGGTGCCATGCGCCATTAACTCAGTTGGTCAGAGTTCTCGTCTGATACGCGAGCGGTCCGTGGTTCAAGCCCACGATGGCGTACCATACAGCCCCTTCGTCTAATAGAAAGGATATCGGAATTTGACTCCGAAGGTGCAGGTTTGAGCCCTGCAGAGGCTGCCAATACGGTAAAGTAGCTCCAATTGGTAGAGCGCGGGATTGAAGCTCCCGGCGTTGCTGGTTCGAGTCCAGCCTTTACCACCAAATGCAGAGGCGTAACTCAGTGGTAAGAGTGGGGTTCTTATAAAGCTCTGGTCGGTGGTTCAATCCCACCCGCCTCTACCAAGTTTTATACTAGTGGTTTATTGTTTTTGCAGTATTAGTTGTTTATTCTTTAATCAAGGAACGGGCGAGTACTGTCGTGCACTTTGTTGTACGCTGTACCAGAACCCCATTTCATCACAGGCAGCAGAGGCAGGAAAAATAATCCTGGCGGCTTATTGCCGACCATGCTGCCTGTTTAGTTGTCTTAAAATAGTGCTATAATACCCCCATAAGGAGCGTACCATCATGAACAACAACGACGACAAAATCGTAACACTGGCTGACCTGCAGAAAGATTTCGAGCGGGAACGCCGCAGCAAAGGCGAGACGGTCATCAAGCCGAAGAACGGCGGTGAGACCTATGCGCTGAAAGATAAGTCCTATAAGAGTTCTCCGGATTTTTTCAAGCAGTTATTCAAGAAGATGAAAGAAGAGAAGGGCGAGTAGCCTTTGCATGAGTGTAATGAAACAGGAATAAAATGCTTTTTTCTGTTAATCTCATACATTGACTTTGTATCTCACAGCGATATAATGAGAAACACAATGAAGGGGCAAAGTGAAATTGATTGGAGGTATGAGATGCTTGACAGAAATGACAAACAATGGATAACAGAGGTTCTCGATGAGAAACTCAGCAACACAAAGACAGAACTGCATGGTGAGATGCAGGAAATGAAGACAGAACTGCGTGGTGAGATGCAGGAGATGGAAGGCAGACTGCGTGGTGAGATGCAGGAGATGGAAGGCAGACTGCGTGGTGAGATGCAGGAGATGGAAGGCAGACTGCATGGCGAGATGCAGGAGATGGAAGGCAGACTGCATGGTGAGATGCAGGAGATGGAGAACAACATTACTGATAAGGTCGTTGAGAAAATTTCAGATAGCGTTCTTGAGATTTTAGCAGCACAGGCCAATGCCCTCCTTGAAAACACCTATCAGAAATACATGAAGTTGATTGGTGAGAATGTACCGGACAAGATCAGGTCCTATGACCGGATCGATGAAAAACAGCAAAAGCATCAGGACGAGATAGAAATGCTAAGAAGTATCGCGTACAGTCACGAAAACCGCATCGCGAGGCTGGAAAAGGTTGCTTACTGAGAGAAACCAAAAGGTGGTCCGCACGACCACCTTTTTTGGTGCCGGAAATAATGATATAATATTCCTAAAGTAAAAAGCGAATAATAGAGGCCACACATGTTAGAAGAAAAGACCGGATATTTAGATGATATGCCGGTGAACATCCGGATCGTTCATATTGAGAACTACCCACTTCATTATCATTACGATCATGAATTCATTTATGTGCTCAGAGGATATGTCACGTTGAAGTGCGGATCCAGCATATACCAGATGCAGCAGGGGGACATATTCATAATAAATGACAGCGAAGTACATGGAATGTATGACTGCTCAGACGATAATATCGTTTTAATGATACAGATCAACGCCGATTATTTCATCAGACAGTTCCCGACGTTATCAAATAACGTTTACAGAACGATGGGGAAAGAGCGGAGCAACGAAGAGATCATCGTGCTGCGGAATCTGTTGCTAAAAGTGGCGCATAATTATATATCCGGAATCACCGGTTATAATACGACGAATGCGAACATCATGATCGATGTGCTGCACTACTGCGATAAGAACTTCAAATCTTTTTATTTTGAAGAAAAGATCGTAATGCATAAGAAATATGACTATCCCGAGATCGGGGAACGATTGGGACGGATCATAGACTATATCTATGAACATCATAATGAGAAACTGACGTTAAGAGAATTGGCTGAAAAAGAGCATTTCAGCGAAGGGTATCTGTCAAGACTGATTACTGCGGGAACCGGGCTGGGGTTCCGCGAGCTTCTTGCCTTTGCGAGAGTGGAAGAATCCGAAAAAATACTGCTCAGCGGTCCGCAGAAAATCAGCAGCATTGCGTCAGAGGTGGGGTTTTCGACAACGGCATATTACGAGAAGTTCTTCAGCAAGTGGTTTGGGGAACATCCGGAGGAGTACCGTAAGATGTACTCCGATAGAATCAAAGGAAACTCACCGGAACTTGTTTTTGAACTTAGCAAATCAGATGCAAAGCCAATAATACTTAACTCGATACAAAACATCTCTTTTGCGGCCGACGGTAATACGGAAAAGGCTCTGAAACACAAAGAAATCTTGGAAGCTTACGAAAAGACGACCCGCAGTCACGATGAAATCCTGCGGTTCATGCTGGGTGAAGAGGGTGAAGCCGGCATAAGTCAAAATAATTAGATTTTATATCAAACTAATCATAGAAAACAAATCTTCTCTTTATTAAGATAAAGTAAAGACTTGTTTTTTATTTGCACAGGCAATAAGGAGGAGGCATCTATGGCAGATATACGGAAAGGCGTGGCAAACGTCAATAAGAAACAGTATGGTGTCGTTTCTATCGTAGCGCTGATGTACTGTTCGGTTGCAGCCGGAGCGTTCGGCATTGAGGAAATGGTCTCTACCTGCGGGCCGGGCCTGGCAATCATCGCTCTGTTGGGCATGATTTTCGTCTGGGCCATACCGGATTGCTTTTGCGTTACAGAAGTAGGTTCGGTACTGCCTGCGGAAGGCGGCGATATCTTCTGGGCAAAACACACGCTGGGAGAATTCTATTCCTTCCAGGAAGGAATATGGTACGCCATTTCCTATTATGCGTGCAGCGGAACGTATATTGTTCTGGCGACAAATTACCTCGGATATTTCTTCGAATGGAACAATGCTGAAGCATTCATTGTGAAGCTGATTATTGTCCTCGCATTTACTGTCGTAAATCTGATGGGTCTGAAAGAAGTCAGCGTTCTCAGCATTGCATTCTCGATTTTCATTCTGCTCGTCTTTGCTTTCATAACAGTTGTGGGATTCGGCAATTGGAACTACAACCCTATCGAACCGATTTTTAATGACGAGGAAGGATTCAGCAGCTCTCTCGGACAAGCGTTGGCCATTGGTGTCTGGATGTACTGCGGATGGGCCATGATAAACCAGCTCTCCGGCGAAGTCACCAACAAAATGGTCATTCCGAAGAGCATCCTGATCGTATGTCCGCTGATCGGTCTTTCCTATCTCCTGCCAACAATCGCCGGCGTGGCTTCCGTAGGACGGTGGGATATGTGGACCACCGATCTTTCTGGGGACGGCGTTGGCTACATAACCGTTCTGACAGAGAATGTAGGCGGATGGTGCGGTGTGCTGGTCGTTCTCACAGCTTTCATAGGTAATCTGGCTATCTTTAACACAAACATGGCGTGCGGGTCACGGAGCCTCTTCGTTGTGGCAGATGATAATCTGGCACCTGCATGCTTCACATGGCTGACCAAGAGAAGCGGCGTTCCGTCCATCGGAATTCTGTCCATGTCTCTGGTTACCATCCTGCTGATGCAGATGGAATTCACGACACTGATCCTGATCCAGGTCATCCCGGAGTTCGCATGCGCATTCTGCCTGGCGGTCATGGTCTTCAAAGCCCGTAAACTGTATCCGGAAGAGACCCGCAGACCGGATGCCTATAGGATTCCGGGAGGAAAAGTGGGTACCCTGTACTGCACCATATCCATCTGCTGCGTTTCAGTTGCGGCCTTCTTCCTGAATGGATTGGATTACTTCCTCTACGGCGTATTCCTGATTCTGAGCGGAGTCGTTCTCTACGTAATCTGCAAGTGGATCTGGGGCGGCCCTTGGAAGAAGAATCCTGACAAGTGGCCGTTGAATCCAAGAACCAGGCTTGCCTATGGAGATACATTCCGAATCGCCATTCTGCTTGAGATCATGGCAGCGGTTTGTCTCGCCGGACGCGTCGTGCTGAACATCATAGAAGGCAGCTGGGGTCCGGAGTATTACCTTGAAGAGTACGGTAGCGGCCTGCTGAGCAATTTCTACGGCATGCTGAATTTGCTGCTCATCATGGGCATCGTCCTGGCGATCATCGGAGGTATCCTGATTCTGGCCGGCAAGAAGGTGGATAAATACATCCCGCAGCCGGTAATTCTCAGCGAAGAAGACAGACAGGAAGCCATGAGCGGAAGCGCAGAGGAGGCTTTTTAAGGAGAAAAGATATGATTACACCAAGAGTACAGAGATTAAAAGATAGATTCCTGTCAGTCAGACCGAACATCACGCCGGAACGGCTGCTGCTCATCACAGAGGCGTACAAGAGGTTCGCCGGTGAGCCGCGGTATCTGTTCCGCGCAAAGACTCTGGAATACGTTCTGGACAATCTGAGTATTACGATCCACGACGAAGAACTCATCGTCGGCGTACCGACCTATACACTGCGCGGCGCGCTGCTGTTCCCGGAATACGCTTCGACGGAGTGGCTCCTGGAAGAGATTCCGGAGTTCCCAACGAGAAAGCTGGATGAGATCGACGTCACGGAAGAAGACAAGAAGATCATCATGGACTGTCTGGAAGAGTTCTGGCAGGGAAGGGCCATTGAGGATCTGCTCGTTGACAGATTCCCGGAAGACACTATGGCCATGTACGAGAATTCCATCATCGACATGGGTCAGGTCAACACCATCTCCGGTGAAGTCGTACCGGATTACAAGGACCTGATGGAGCAGGGATTCAAAGGCTACATAGCCCGCTGCGAGGAGAAAATCGCGGAAACAGAGGGCGATACCTTCGAGAACCAGGAGAAACAGGATTTCTGGAGAGCATGTATCATCGTCATGAAGGCAGTGATCCGGTTTGTTAACCGCTATGCGGACAAGGCCCTCGAACTGGCTGAGAAGGAAACCGACCTCGGACGCAAAGCCGAGCTTCTGGAGATCGCCTCCAACTGCAGGAACGTGCCGGAGAACCCGCCGAGAGGATTCTATGAGGCTTTGCAGTTCGTATGGTTCGTACACCTTGTTTATCACATCGAGGGACCGGCCACGGCGTGCAGTTTCGGACGGTTCGACCAGATACTGTATCCGTACATGGAGATGGATATGAAAGCAGGCGTCTTCGATGAGGACAAGGCCCAGGAGATTTTAGAGTGCTTCTTCCTGAAGTGCGGCGAAGTCATCGAAGTGAGAGATAAAGAGTGTTCCAAAGCCTTCGCGGGCTTCCCGATGTGGGCCATCGTCATGGTGGGCGGACTCGGACTTGACGGAGAGGACGCGACCAACAAGCTGAGCTACATGTGCCTGACGGCGGGTGCCGATGTGAAGACGGCTCAGCCGGTTCTGGCCATGCGCGTCAGCGACAAGACGCCGGAGGATCTGTTCCACCAGGCGGCGGAGATGATTCAGGCCGGCATGGCGCAGCCTGGACTCTTCAATGACGATGTATGCATGAAGATCGTACGCTCCAAGGGCGGAACCGACGAAGAGGTCCTTGGCTGGAACGTAGTCGGATGCACCCAGCCCCAGTATGGCGGCGGCGGCGCGGACTGCTTCCCGGACGTCGGTTACGTCAACTACGCCAAGTGCCTGGAGTTAGTTCTGCACAGAGGCGTGGACCCGAGGACCGGCATGAAGCTGGGAATCGACACCGGCGATCCGTGCGAATTCACCTGCAAGGAAGACATCATCGAGGCCTGCAAAAAGCAGATCATCTACATCCACGAGAGAATGGTGGAAGCATCGAGAATCATTCAGGTGGAACAGGCGAGACGCCTTCCGGCAGTATATACCTCATTGACGGTGGACGGCTGCATCGATAAGGGCATGTCCGTTCAGGAGGGCGGCGCGAAGCATTCCAGCTCCGGCATATTCGGTACGGGAACCGCGAACCTGGCAGACTCCATTGTCGGAATCGAATACGCTGTGTTCAAGGATAAAATCGTCACCATGCAGGAGCTGATCGACATCCTCGACAGCGACTTCAAGGACAACGAAAGAGTACGTCAGTACCTGATCAACATACCGCCGAAGTTCGGCAACGACGATCCATATGTGGACAGCATCAACCATGATATCTGCAACTACGTGGCGGAAACCGTTCAGCAGTGGAAGGACGCCCGCGGCGGTCACTATGACTACACCCTGATGTCCCAGTCCGAGAATGTGCCGCACGGTGAGGAGACCGGTGCGACGCCGGACGGCAGACATGCGGGCGAATCATTGAACGATAACTCATCCCCGATGATGGGAAGAGATATCAACGGACCGACGGCGACCGTGAAATCCGTCGCTTCCCTGAAGCCGGAGAATTTCTACGCCGGCGCTCTGTTCAATCTCCGCTTCGACCCGAAGAGCGTCGAAGGGGAGAAAGGCATTGATACCATCGAGAGCGTGGTCAAGACCTACTTCAAGGAAGGCGGACAGCACATCCAGATCAACGTGGTGGATGACGCGACCCTGCGCGCCGCTCAGGAGAATCCGGAGGAGTACAGAGGACTCGTTGTGCGTGTAGCCGGCTATCTGGCTTACTTCACGGAGCTCGACCGCCACGTACAGGATTCCATCATCGCCCGGACGGCTCACGGAGGTTGCTGATGAGCAAAAGCATCACGGCTCTGATTGGAAACATACAGAAGTTCTCGACCCAGGACGGCCCCGGGATACGTTCGACCGTATTTTTGAAGGGCTGTCCTTTGCGCTGCGTCTGGTGTCACAACCCGGAGATGATCCGCCCGGAAAACCAGATGATGATCAGCCCGTCCCGGTGCATCCGCTGCGGCGAGTGCGCGGCCGTCTGCCCGGAAGGCGGCATCACCATTTCCGAGGACGGCGTCGCCATCGACTTCAAGGCATGCAAAGCCTGCGGCGAGTGCGCCAAGGTTTGCTATACGAAGGCCATCACATATGTAGCGGAAGAGATGACGGTGGGAGAAGTCATGTCCGTCGTCCTGCAGGACAAGGAATTCTATCAGGACTCCGGCGGCGGCGTGACCATCAGCGGTGGAGAACCGCTGGCTCATGTTGCCTTTGCACGGGCGCTGATCGATGCGTGCTGCGAAGAGGGCATCGACGTATGCATCGACACCTGTGGCTGCGGAGACACGCAGCAGCTGATGAATCTAGCCTTGTCCCCGAACGTGACCCACGTGCTGTACGATCTGAAGCACATGGATCCCGCAGTTCACGAGAAACTGACCGGCGTCAGCAACGAGCGGATTCTCAGCAATCTGTGCGCCCTGGCGGCGGACCCGCGGACCCACGACAAGATCTGGGTGCGCATGCCTCTCGTCAAAGAGCTCAACGACGATGAGGGGACCATACAGGCCGCGGTGGCTTTGCTTGAGGAACTGGCGGTTAGAAAAGTGTCCCTCCTCGGATACCACGAGATGGGCGTTTCCAAAGCGCGCCACGCGGGTCTGGAGTTCGACAACTTCGAGGCGCCGTCCCACGAGCGGCTGGTGGAAATCAAAGAGCAGATGTGCAGGGCGGGAATCGACGCGGAGATTTCCGGCGTGAGCGCGTAAGAGAGGATAGAATCATGACAGTAAAGAACAGAATTGCAATCGTGACCGGCGGAGCAATGGGAAACGGCAAGGGCATCGCCGAGGTGCTCGCCTCCCAGGGCGCCCGCGTCGCGATTTTTGACAAGAGTGATATATTAGAGGAGACCGTGGCGGAGCTCACAGGCAAAGGCTATGATGTCTGCGGATTCAAAACCGACATTACGGACCGGGCGAACATCGACGATTCCGTCTCGAAGGTCGTCGAGAAATACGGCCGGATCGACATCCTCGTCAACAACGCGGGGGTCATGAAGAACCTGCCGTTCCTGGAGACCGATATGAGCAATCTGGACTTCCACATCGACATCAACGTCAAAGGACCGTGGAATGTGTCCCAGAGCGTCATTCCGCACATGGTGGAGAACAAGTACGGCCGCATCGTGACCATCGCGTCCGTAACCGGCGGCTTTGTCGACGACGGAGGGGACATGTCCTATTCCATCACCAAGTCCGCTCTCATCGGTTTCGGCAGATGCCTGGCCATGGAGTTCATCGAAGACGGCATCACCTCGAACATCATCTGCCCGGGCTACTGCAACACGCCGATGGTCGCGGGAGAAGCTGCAGAGGAGCGCCCAAACGATCCGGACGCCTTCCTGAAAGACCTGGCCTCCAGCCTGCCGATCGGCCGGCTGGGCCGTCCGGAAGACATCGGTTTTTTGGTCAGTTACTTGGCCAGCGATGAAGCCAGCTTTATGACCGGACAGACCGTTGTCATCGACGGCGGATGCACGCTGCCGGAGACGAATCTGGATTATTGAGAAGACTATGAGATACCAATACTGCCCGCAATGCGGACGCAAGTTAATACCGAAACCGGCCGGCGATGACGGTCTGGTGCCGTACTGTGAAGCCTGCAGCAAGTTCTGGTTTGACAGCTTCGGAAGCTGTGTGATCATCATGGTCGTCAACGAGCGCAATGAAGTCGCTATGCTCCGCCAGCATTACATGTCGGACGAGTACATGAATTTCATCTCCGGATACATCACCGTCGGAGAGACGGCGGAGGAAGCCGCTCGCAGGGAAGTGCGGGAGGAGATCGGCATCGATCTGGAGGAGTTGGAGTACTCCGGCACCTGGTGGTTCGGAGAGCAGGAACTGCTGATGCACGGGTATATCGGCCGCGCCCAGTCCCAGGACTTCGTTCTGTCGAAGGAAGTCGACGCCGCCCAGTGGATCCCGCTGGAGGAACTTAGAGATTACATGTACCCAGACAGTCCCGGAAACGCTCAGTACGGGACCTATCGGGTCTTTTTGGAGAGATATAGCAGCAAATGATTTTACAGCAGGAAATTGAGAAATTAGCCCGTGAAGCGGGGAAGATGATTTTGGATGCAGACCAGGGCTCCGGCGGCCACGTGAAGGCCGTCACCAAGACCGGCCGCAGGGATCTGGTCACCGCGACGGACCTTGCCATCCAGAAAATGCTCATGCAAAAGCTCAACGACTTGGCTGCTCCATGCAGCTTCCTCTGCGAAGAGGATATGAATCTGGAGGGCATCCGTCAGATCAAGGACCGCGAAGAAGTCGAGGAGGGCGTATGCTTCATCATCGATCCCATCGACGGAACGGCGAACTTCGTCCATGGCCATCGCCACTCCTGCACGTCCATCGCCATGACGGTGAACGGCGAGACGGAGATCGGCGTCATCTACGATCCGTACCGGGACGAACTCTTCAGCGCCCGCAAAGGCGACGGCGCTTACTTGAATGGCCACCGTCTGCCGGTATTTGACGCAGGCATCGCCGACGTGATCACAGTCTTCGGCACGGCGCCCTATGACGATACGACCAACGCGCCGACCTTCCGGCTGGCGCATACACTGTATGAGATATCCGCTGATGTCAGACGCACCGGTTCGGCGGCCCTGGACCTGTGCTGGACCGCCTGCGGGAGGTTCGGCCTCTACGCGGAGCTGGGATTGTCCGCGTGGGATTTCGCAGCCGGCAAGCTGATCGCGGAGGAAACCGGCTGCATCGTTACGGACATCCAGGGAAATCCATTGACTTTTCAAGATAAACCGTCCATCCTCTGCGGCCGCCCGACGGCAGTGAAGGAATTTCAGGAGAACTATGAAGTTTGAAGATTTTGCGCGTCTTGTGAACGATGGGAAGTAGTCATGAGTTACGTCGTTATGGATCTGGAGTGGAATCAATCGAATACCCGTTACCGCGCGGAGCGAAACGGCGTTCGCCTGTCGGGCGAGATCGTTGAGATCGGCGCTGTTCGCGTGGATGACAATCTGGAGATTCTGGACCGCTACTGCGAGTTCGTGAAGCCCGAATGCTACCAGAAGATGAACGGGAAGAGGCTGGTTGCTATTTGATATATCTACTCAGCCATTTGCAAATGTAATAGGCAATTACACTTGCTGCAGTAGATACAATAAAAGTTATGATAATGTACACGGCTTACCTCCTTTCTGCTGCTACAGTATAGGAGAATAGCAACGTCTATATAATACCATTTCTGTTAATAAATGTAAATATACTATTGACAATTAATATGTGTTTGTTATAATGACTTCAGGCAAAAGTTATGATAATACATGGCTTACAGAACTGTTCCTGGAGATGCGACTCCGGGACTTTTCTTAATATGTGATATTTTTTATTCGTTTGAGGAGTATGAAATATGAATTTGATTGAATTAATGGCGAATCGCCGCAGTATACGCAAGTACACTGACGAGCAGATTCCTGAGGAAAAACTGAACAAGATCCTGCAGGCGGCCTTACTGTCGCCGACGAGCAGAGGCAAACAGCCGTGGGAGTTCTTTGTGATCAAAGATAAGGAAATCCTGCAGAAGCTGTCCAAAGCGAAAAAACACGGCGCGGCTCTGCTGGCAGACTGCAACACTGCCATCGCTGTATTCGCTGATAGTGATGTGTCCGACGCATGGATCGAGGACAGTTCCGCCGCCCTCGGATATATGTATTTGGCAGCCGAGGAGCAGGGCGTCGGCAGTTGCTGGGTGCAGATGCGTATGAGAAAAGATGAAGACGGCAACGATGCCGAGCAGAACGTGCGTGACATTCTGGGTGTCGACCTGCCATGGCGCATGGTTGGAATCATGGCCCTGGGCATGCCTGCGGAAGAAAAAGAGGCGTATCCGCTGGAGGAACTGAAATGGGAGAAGGTGCACAGATGAGAAAATTACTGATTGTCATCGACATGCAAAACGACTTCATCGACGGCGCTCTCGGCACGCCCGAGGCCGTAGCCATCGTGGAGAACGTAAAAGATAAGATTCGGACATACCCGGCGGAGGACATCTTCGCCACCATGGACACCCACGGACTGAACTATCTACTGACTCAGGAGGGAATGCATCTGCCTGTGGAGCACTGCATCCGCGGAAGCAAAGGCTGGGAAATCCGCGAGGACATCGCGGCCCTGCTGGAGGGTGCGAAGATCTACGAGAAACCGACCTTCGGGAGCACGGCGCTGGCGGAGGACATGAAAGCGCTGTCGTTGCAGGAAGAAATTGAGCTGGAACTGATCGGCCTTTGCACGGATATCTGCGTGGTATCCAATGCGCTGCTGCTGAAAGCCAGCATGCCGGAAGTCAAAATTTCCGTCGACGCGTCCTGCTGCGCAGGCGTCACGCCGGAGAGCCATGAAGCGGCCCTGCAGACCATGAAGATGTGCCAGATCGGTATTATATAAGAGAGTCATGAAAACCTGGAAGACGACGCTGCTGACAATTGGATTACTGCTGGAACTGGTCTCCATGGCCGGTTTCGCGTACATGCTGAGTATCATCCCCGGAATTGAACTGAAGGCGATGCTGTTTTTGCTTGCGCCGATCGTCGGGATGGTGTACGGCGTATTCGTCATCTGGGTTGGAGCCAGAATCAAAACAGAACACAGATAAGGAGAAAACTATGGCAAAAGTATTACTGCTCAACGGCAGCCCGCATACGAAAGGCTGCACGGCGAGAGCCCTGGAAGAAGTCATCAAAGCGCTCAACGAGGAAGGCGTTGAAACAGAGCTGATACAGATCGGGAAAGACGAAGTGGCCGGATGCAAAGCCTGTGGTTTTTGCGCGAGAAACGGGAAGTGCGTGATCGACGATAAAGTCAACGAAGTGGCGCCGAAGTTCGAAGAGGCCGACGGCCTGATCATCGGAAGTCCGGTTTACTACGCGTCGCCGAACGGCACCGCGCTTGCCTTTATGGACAGACTGTTCTACAGCGCCGGATATCCAAAGCAGATGAAAGTCGGCGCCGCGGTGGTCAGCGCCCGGAGGGGAGGCAATACCGCAACCTTTGACGCTCTGAACAAGTACTTTACCATCAGCGGCATGCCGGTGGTCTCCAGCACCTACTGGAATCAGGTCCACGGATTCACCGCGGAAGACGTGGAGAAAGACCTGGAAGGACTGCAGACCATGCGGAACCTCGGCCGCAATATGGCCTTCCTGATCCGCGCCATCGCTGCAGAGAAGGAGAAGAGCGGCCTGCCTTTGGAAGAGCACGACGTTTACACCAGCTTCCCGGACGGGAAATAGGGGAGACGTCTCTGAAAACCGAGAATTAGCCTGAAAAGGGAGAATCTTTCTCCTGTAATCCGGCTCATCTCGAAAAAAAGAGAAAATCCAGGATGAAATAGCTCTGAAATCCGGATAAATTCTCTTTTTTCAGGACGAAAGCCTAAAAAAAGGGAAAAACAACAGGGTTTATTCTCCTTTTTTTTAGAAGCAACCTCGAAACAGAGAAATAGTTTCCGTTTTGGAGGTCAATATCCTAAAAGAGAGAATCACAGACCACGGGAACAAGCCACTGGAGGCAACGAACAGCATGCGGATCGTACTAGCACCGGATTCATTCAAAGGAAGCGCGACGGCCCTCGAAGTGTGTCAAGCCATGAAGGACGGCATACAGAGGGCCTGTTCTGATGCGGAGATCATCATGGCCCCGGTCACAGACGGCGGAGAGGGTCTGGTGGAGAATCTGGCAGCGGCTTGCGGCGGCGAGCGGGTCGAGGTGCAGGTCACAGGACCCGCGGGCAAACCTGTGACGGCGCAGTACGCCATTCTCCCGGGCGGCGAGGCCGTCATTGAGATGGCCCAGGCCGCGGGACTGACCCTGCTTGCGGAAGCAGAGCGCAACCCCCTCGAAACAACCACTTACGGCGTGGGACAGATGATTCGGGACGCCTTAGACCGCGGATGCAAAAGCTTCCTGCTCGGTCTGGGCGGAAGCGCCACCAACGACGGCGGATGCGGCATGGCGGCGGCCCTGGGATACGCGTTTTTGGACGAAGCAGGGCGGGAGATCAGCCCTGGCGGCGGTCATCTGGGCGAGTTGACAGAAATAAAAACAGACAAAGTCGATCCCAGACTGGCGGACGCCGACTTCGTAGCGGCTTGCGACGTCAGAAACCCTCTTTGCGGAGAGAACGGAGCCAGCTACGTGTTCGGACCGCAGAAGGGCGCGACGCCTGATGAC
>SVCX01000038.1 GCA_015058145.1 Clostridiales bacterium
GAGAAGAGAACAAGATGGGGCTGAAGGGCTCCTACACAGGCGAATTGATCATGGATAATGTCAAGGTGCCTGTCAGCAATACAGTCGGCGCGCCGGGCAAGGGCATGCCGATCACCATGAAGGAACTCGGTGAAGTCGGAAGAGCCAGCATGGCTGCCATCGAACTGGGGATTCTGCGAGCGTGTCTCGAGGATGCTGTTGCCTTTGCGAAGGAGCGTATTCTCTACGGCAAGCCGCTTTCGAAGCTGCAGGCAATCCAGTTCCACATTGCGGAGATTCGCTGTGACTATGAAGCGGCGCGACTCATGCTCTACAATGCAGCGGCCATGAAGGACGCGGGCAAGGTCGGAGCAGAGTTCTCCATGGCCAAGTACTTCACGTCAGAAGTAGCAGTCAGATCCGCCAAGAGACTGATCGAGATTATGGGCGGCTACGGATTTGTGAATGAGTATCCGGCAGGAAGGTACCTGCGCGACGCCGTCGGCTGCATACCATCCTGTGGAACCAGCGAGATCCAGAAGATGATCATCGCGGGAGAAACGCTTAAAAAATACTGATATGAATCTATTGGTTTTGGTCAAACCGGTTCCGGATCCGGAACACGAGAAGGACATCAGAATAGACGCGGCGAGCGGCAGACTGATTCGGGAAGGCATCCCGCAGGTAATCGACCCGGAGAGCAGAAGCGCCCTTGAGGCGGCGCTGCAGCTTGCAGAGAAGTCCGACAGGGAGCAGTGTGCCGTATGTGTTTTGGCCATGGCGCCGGAACACGCCAGGGATAAGCTGACCGAAGCTCTCGCCATGGGAGCGGACGAAGCCTTCCTGTTGTCGGACAAAGTCTTCGGCGGCGCCGACACCTACGCAACGTCCTACACACTGGCGGAAGCCGTGAGAATGATTGAGGAGCAGAAGGGTTGCACCTTCGATCTGATTCTGGCGGGGACCTCCAGTTCAGACGGCGGGACATCTCACGTGCCCGTGCAGGTCGCCGAGTGGCTGGGACGCACACACATTACCAACGTGTGCAGCCTCAGCGCCAGCGGACAGACTTTGCGCGCGGTCAAGAGAAGCGAGAAAGTCATGCTGACCTTTGAGGGAGAAGAACCGGTTGTGATCGGAGTGACGAGAGACATCGCGAAACCGCGGTTCGTCACAGCCATGGGGATCATCAAAGCACGCAAGAAACCGCTGACCATCTGGAATGGGTCAGATCTGGGTATCGACAGCTCACGCACGGGACTGGAAGGTTCGCCGACCAGACCGGGCAGACTGTACGAACCGGAGCAGGCGCGTGCAGGCGAAGTGATTGGCGAAACGCCTGAGGACGCCGCGGCAGAGATTCTGCAGATCATAAGAAAGGCAGGGCTCTGATATGCAGGCGAAAGACATCAGAAAGATATTAATATTTGACCATGGCGACCCGGTCGCAGGGCAGATTCTGGGGAAAGCGGAAGAAGTGTTCGGGAAATCGGCGGCAGACGCGCCGCAGTATGTAATCCTGAAAGCCCACCGCACCCACAACATCGCGCTGCAGATGCTGGAAAAGGCCATAGGAGAAGAACAGCCGGAACTGGTGCTCATCGGCGCGACGGCCCTCGGAGGGGAAGCTGCGCCGGCGCTGGGCGTGCGCTTTGAAACAGGAGTTGCAGCCCACTGCGTAGACATCCGGGTCAGCGAAGACGGGCGGCTGACGTTCATCATTCCCGCTTTTGGAGGCAGAGCCTTCGGCGAGATTTTCATTCCGGATGCAAAGGCAGGAAGACCCGCCATCGCAACGGTGAAACCAGGCATGTTCCGGGAACCGCAGAAAGGAATCGTGGAGGAACTCTGCGCGGCAGGACGCTGCAGGATCATCGACGTGGACGCCATGGCGGCGGACGGCAGGATTCCCGCGGGAGAGAAGACGCAGGGCGCTTTCCGCATGACCAACGCGGCACCGCGTGAACATGGAGCCGGGAGCATCGCCCAGGCGGAGCTCATCCTCTGCGGCGGATATGGGCTCGGAAGCAAAGACGTCTGGAACAAACTCGAGCAGTTGGCTGACAGACTCGGCGGAGCGGCGGCCTGCACGAGAGCGGCCCTTGACGCGGAATGGGGATGCGCGGAGGATTCAATGATCGGCACCAGCGGCAGAGCCGTGCGGCCAAAAGTATACGTTGGATTCGGCATCTCAGGCGCGGCCCATCACACCTGCGGCATAGCGGGAGCCGAAACGGTCATCAGCATAAACAACGACAAGGATGCCGAAGTATTCGCGGCGTCCGATTACAAAGGCGTATTGGATGCGGAGCAGGTCATCAACGCGCTGCTCACGGAAACAGAGTAAGGGGTGAACACTTGAGAAGAAACAATATCGACATTACGTTCATCGTGATCATCGTGGTCCTGGCGATGAGCTCGCTGAGGAGTGGAGGCTTCAGTAATCCGCAGGAATGGATTATGGATAAGCTTCTGATTCTTCCGGGCATCATCATCGGACTGTCTTTGCATGAGTTCGGTCACGCGGTCGTCGCGTATAAACTCGGCGACAATACGCCGAAACTGCAGGGCAGAGTCACGATCAATCCGATGGCACACATCGACTGGATGGGACTGGCCGCGCTGTTCTTCTGCGGATTCGGATGGGGACAGCCAGTGCAGATCAATCCATATAATTTCAAACACAGAAGAAGGGACGAACTGTTTGTTGCTCTCGCAGGTGTCGTGATGAATCTGCTGCTTGCCGCGTTGTTCACAGTGGTAGCGAAAGTGTATATCACGGCTGTGGGAGTTGCGTGGATCAGCGGCAACACCATCGGTATGGGTATATGGCAGATTCTCATCTATATCATTCAGATTAATTTCGTGCTGATGATATTCAATCTGATTCCATGTCCACCGCTTGATGGGTTCAATATCATTGCCAACGTATTCGGTTTCGCCGACACACAGACTTATTGGAATATTTACAGATACGGCAGCTGGATTCTGGTGCTCATCATCATATTCGGAGTGACCGGTTTGGTGATTACGCCATGCATCCAGTTCCTGATGAACATCGTATGGGGGATTCTCCTTTAACGCAGTCAGAGGAAGGGTAGATGGGAAGAACAGATTACCTGGACAAACTGAATGATAAGCAAAAGGAAGCGGCCATGTACACAGAAGGCCCGCTTCTGATTCTCGCCGGCGCGGGAAGCGGCAAGACCAGCACCATGACCTGCCGGATCGCCTATCTCATCCGTGAGATGGACGTGCATCCCTACAACATCCTGGCCGTGACCTTCACCAACAAGGCGGCCAAGGAGATGAGGGACAGAGTGCAGAAGCTCATCGGGGAAGGCGTCAACATGTGGATCCTCACCTTCCACTCGGCGTGCCTGAGAATTCTCAGACGTCATGCGGAACTGCTGGATTACGGCAGAGATTTCGCCGTATATGATCCGACAGATCAGAAGACTGTGGTCAAAAACATCTGCAAGGAACTGAACATAGATACGAAGAAGTTCACGCCGTCCTACTTCCTGAGCATCATCTCCCACTGCAAAGAGCAGCGGATCTCCGCCCGGGAGTACAACAGCATCTACGGCACAGACTTTAAGGAGCAGATGGTCGGGCAGGTCTACGACAGGTATGAGAAGACGCTGAAGAAGAACAACGCTATGGACTTCGACGATCTTCTGCTGAAGACGGTGGAACTGTTTGAAGAAAACGAAGAGGTTCTCCTCAGATATCAGGACAGATTCCAGTACATTATGGTGGACGAGTATCAGGATACAAACATGATACAGTACACCTTCCTGCGACTTTTGGCAGACGCCCGCGACAGGGACGGGAACGTACGCAGAAATATCTGCGTCGTCGGTGATGACGACCAGTGCATCTACCAGTGGCGCGGGGCGGACATTCGCAACATACTGGAATTCGAGAAGGATTTTCCCGGCGCAAAGACAGTAAAGCTCGAGCAGAATTACCGTTCGACGGCCAATATTCTGGCAGCGGCCCACTCCGTCATCTCCCACAACAGGGGCAGGAAGGCCAAGAAACTGTGGACCGACGCGGAGGACGGAAACAAGATTATCTACTACAATGCGGATGATGAGAAGGACGAGGCGCGTTTCATCGCCAGCGAGATCAACCGCATCGCCGGACCGGACGTTCTGACGGGAAGTCCGGGAGGAGAAGATTACCGGCAGTTCGCCATTCTCTACAGAACCAACGCCCAGTCCAGAACATTTGAAGAGGCGCTGTCCACAAGAGGCATTCCATACCGGGTGCTGGGCGGCCTCAGATACTACGACAGAAAAGAAATCAAGGACATGATGTGCTACATGCGCCTGGTGCAGAACAGGGCGGATGATCTGGCGCTCGTCCGAATCATAAATGAACCGAAGCGGGGAGTCGGCGGCAAGACGCTGGAAAAACTCAGGACGCTGGCGCAGGTCAGGGAGGTAAGTCTCTTCGACGTGCTGCTGGACGATGACGTCATCGCGTCCTTCAGTTCGAAAGTCTCAGAAAACCTCAAGGCTCTGGCAGGGCTCATCGAGTCCTACGGCATCGAGCGGGACAACATGAAAATCTCAGACTTGTACGATGGACTTCTCGTCAACTCCGGCTACATGAAAGCGCTGGAAGAACAGCATACAGTGGAAGCGGAGAGCAGGCTTGAAAACCTGATGGAGTTCAAGTCTGTGATCGTCGGATACGAGAAGGAAGATCCGAACATGAATCTGGCGGAATTCATGGAGCGAATCGCGCTTCTGGCGGATGTGGACAACCACGACACGGAGGAGAACGCGGTAACGCTCATGACGCTGCACAGCGCCAAGGGTCTGGAGTTTCCGTATGTGTTCATGCCGGGCATGGAGGACGGACTGTTCCCTGGCTGGAGAGCCTTTGACAGAGAAGACGGCCTGGAAGAGGAGCGGCGACTCTGTTATGTAGGTATTACCAGAGCGAAAAAACGGCTCTGGATGACCAGCGCCAGAACCAGGACCCTCTATGGCAGGACCGATTACACTCGTGAATCCGTATTCCTCCGCGAGCTGGACAGCAAACTGCTGGACGGCGACAGCGTCTATGAAAAGAAGGACAGAAGAACGGAAGGCGTCTTCCGGGATGGCGTTTCCGAGAGGATTCCGATCAAACCGTTCGATCAGCTGAAGTACGCGCAGGCACAGACGAAACGAAAAGCCGAAGCCATGGCAAAAGCCGCGGGCCAGAGTTTCGCGGCAGGAGACAAGGTGTCCCATGCCAAGTTCGGCGAAGGAACTGTGCTTGAAGTCAGCGGACAGGTAATACGGATTGAATTCAAAGATCAGGTCAGAAAACTGGCTTTGGGCATTGCGCCTTTAGAGAAACTGTAAGATCGTTATGAATAAAAGAATCGAAGAACTAGTCACAATACTGAATGAAGCATCCAAGGCTTACTACCAGCAGGACAGGGAGATCATGTCCAATCAGGAGTACGACGCGCTCTATGACGAACTCGTTGCTCTTGAGAAGGAGACGGGGATCGTTATGGCCCAGAGTCCAACGGTCAACGTAGGCTATGAGGTTGTGAGCAGTCTCCCGAAGGAACCCCATCCATCGCCGATGCTGTCTTTGGACAAGACGAAGGATGTCGGGGAACTGGAGAACTGGTTGGGAGATAAGGAGGGTCTTCTCTCCTGGAAATTGGACGGGCTGACAGTCGTTCTGACCTATGAAGACGGTACACTGTCAAAGGCAGTGACGAGAGGTGATGGCGTCATCGGTGAAGTCATTACGGCCAACGCGAGGACTTTTATCAACATTCCTCTTTCCATTCCGGAGAAGGGGCAAGTCGTCGTCAGAGGCGAGGCGGTCATCAGCTACAGCGATTTCGAGAAGATCAATACCGATGGAACATATAAGAATCCGAGGAATCTCTGCAGCGGGTCCGTAAGGCAGTTGAACAGCAAGATCACGGCGGAGCGGCACGTGAGGTTTTATGCTTTTTCGCTTGCAGCAGGCGGCGGGGAGTTCCGATTCCGTCACGAACAGGTTGAATGGATGAAGAGCCAGGGGTTCGAGACGGTGAAGAACGTTCCGGTCAACGCCCAGACCATCGCAAAAGCAGTAGAAGGGTACGCTCATGATATACCGGACTTCGATATTCCTTCCGACGGGCTCGTGCTCGTGTACGATGACATAGAGTACGGACGGTCACTGGGGACAACGGCGAAGTTCCCGCGGGATTCCATCGCTTTCAAGTGGCAGGATGAGATGCGGGATACGGTACTGCGTGAGATTCTGTGGAACGCTTCCAGAACGGGGCTCATCAATCCGATTGCCGTGTTCGATCCGGTGGAACTGGAAGGAACGACAGTGAGCCGTGCTTCCGTCCACAACCTGAGCATTGTGAAGGAACTGGAGCTTGGCGAAGGAGATACCATCAGCGTCTACAAGGCCAATATGATTATTCCGCAGATTGCGGAGAACAAATCGAAAGGCATGGAGACGACCGATGAGGGACAGCCGAGAAAGCGCTTCGGTGCGCCGGAGAAGTGCCCCGTCTGCGGGTGGGATACTGTCGTCAAAAGCGACAACGGTATCGAAACGGTGCACTGCGTCAATGGGGAGTGCCCGGCCAAGATGATCAAGTCATTTACTCTGTTCGTCAGCCGAAACGCCATGAACATTGAAGGACTTTCAGAGGCGACCCTGGAAAAGTTTGTCGACGAGGCGCTCATCCGGACGCCTGCCGATATCTTTCGACTGGACAGATGCAAAGACCGCATCGTATCCATGGACGGATTCGGGGAGAAGTCCTATGAGAATCTGCTGGCGGCAGCGGAGAAGGCTTCCCATACGACACCGGACAGACTACTGTACGCTCTGGGCATTCCGAACATCGGCGTCGCCAACGCGCGGCAGATCTGCCGTGCCTGCAGGAACGACTGGGGAAAGATCATGGGCCTGAGCGAAGAGGAACTGATCAGCATGGAAGGCATCGGTGACATCATGGCGAAAGCCTACGTGGAGTTTTTTGCAAAAGCTGATAATATAGAAAAGATAGAGGATCTGCTCAGCGTGTTGACAATCGACGAGAGCTTCGAAGAGGCTGCAGACACATTGGCGGGAAAGACCTTCGTCATTACCGGCAGCCTGGAGCACTTTGAGAACCGGGACGCCGCAAAAGCGAAAATCGAAGAACTGGGCGGCAAGACGGCCGGTTCTGTCAGCAGCAAGACCGATTACCTCATCAACAATGACATCGCTTCCAATTCCTCTAAGAACAAAAAAGCAAAGGAACTGGGAATACCAATTATTACAGAAGAAGATTTTTTGGAGATGATACAGTGATACTGCCAACAGGAAAACTGGACAGCGATTTGCTGAAGCAGATCGTATTCGACAAGATTACATACAGAAGCGACGACGTCAGAGTACGTCCCGGAATCGGGGAGGATTGCGCGCTGATCGACTTCGGGGACTACGACTGCGTCATGTCCACGGATCCGATTTCTTCCACCGTGAGCGATATCGGAAGGCTCGCCATCCACATCACCTGCAATGACATCGCGTCCAACGGCATCCAGCCTTTGGGCATCATGCTGGCGTGCATGCTGCCGGAGGGAACGACGGACGAAGACGTGGCGGAGATTATGGATCAGGCGGCGACAGCCGCGGCGGATGTGGGCGTCGAGATCATCGGAGGGCATACAGAAATCACGCCATCCGTCAAACAGCCGCTCATCGTTTCCACAGCCATTGGCAAAGCACCGGCGGGTACGTCCCAGAGCGGCAACGACATGGAACCCGGCGACTTCATTATGGTGACCAAATCTGTCGGTTTGGAGGGGACAGGCATTATGGCTTGCGACCACGAAGAAGAAATCAGGGACGCAAAGGCGGAAGACGGCGAAAGGCTCATCACCGATGAGGAGATAGCCGGCGCCAAAGCCATGCTCGATTTGGTCAGCGTTGTACCGGAAGGCGTTACGGCGGGAAAAGTCGGGACCCACGGTATGCATGACATCACTGAGGGCGGCGTATTGGGGGCCATCTGGGAGATGTGCCAGATTTCCCGCACCGGCGCGGAGGTATGGGAAGAAGCGGTCCCGATCAGACCGGAGACAGAGAAAATCTGCGGACTCTTTGATGTGGATCCTCTGCGGCTCATTTCCAGCGGCTCCATGATCATCATCGTGCCGAAGACCAAACGAGCTGAGATGGAAGACGCGATGAAAAAAGCAGGCGTAGACGCCTCGATCATTGGTATAATTAAAGAAGAATCCGAAGGAATCTGCATGGCAAGACATACACTCACGTGCGGGTCGGGCGGCATGGGCAGGATCAGAGTCAAGATCGATCCGCCATATGCAGATGAAATATATAAAACTTACAAATCGTCAGAACAAGGAGAATAAAGGATGGAAATGTATCTTCTATTCCTGGCTTTAATCCCGGGAATACTAATCATCATCTACATCTTCAGAAAAGACAAGGTGGAGTCGGAACCATTGAGCCTTATCTTCAAGCTGCTCATCTTCGGCGCTCTATCATGTATTCCTGCAGTTTTTATGGAAGGATTCATGGGTACTCTGATGCCGGCAGGACTCACAGAAGGGAGCGTCGGCTATGCGGTGTTCACTGCATTCCTTGTCGCAGCCCTGTGCGAAGAAGTATGTAAATTTGTGCTGCTGTGGCTCGGCTCTTGGAGAAACAGTAATTTCAATTATAGATTTGACGGCATCGTCTTCGGCGTCTGTGTCGCGGTTGGATTCGCGCTCCTGGAGAACGTACTGTACGTTCTGCAAGGCGGAGTATACGTTGCGCTGATGAGAGGCGTTATGGCAGTTCCTCTGCACGCCTTCTGCGGCGTGTTCATGGGCGTTCACTACGGTGCGGCAAAGAGATATTCTGTAGAAGGAAAACACAGCAAGGCGACAGGATCGATTTTCCTGGCGCTGTTCGCTCCGTTCGTGATACACGGCATCTACGATTCACTGGCTTTCATGGGAGCATACGGAACGACGTTCATACTTCTTGCTTTTGTGCTGTTCATGTACATTGTAGCAATCAGAGTTGTGAAGAGGTATTCCAGAGAAGACTGGCATGCCGGATTCTATCAGCAGCAGCAGGCCACTCTCCGTGTTAGCAAATAATAATTGACGGAAAAAAATAATGAGAATATAATCATATGCAGTCAAATTGCCCTTTGATGGTTCCGTAAGCATGGTTTGGGTCCTGCGCAATAGGATGCCGTGAACCTTGTCAGGTCCGGAAGGAAGCAGCAATAAGCGGAATATCTTATGTGCCGCAGATCAGCCTTCTCCAACGCCTGCGGGATCATCAGAGGGCAATTTGACAGACTGGGAGTTTTTTAAGGGAGTACGTAGATGTACAAAGCGCTATACAGACAGTACCGCCCGGAGGTCTTCGACGAAGTTCTCGGGCAGGATCATATCGTACGGATACTGAAGAATCAAATCGCGTCCTCCGGCACGAGCCACGCGTACCTGTTCTGTGGTACGAGAGGCACGGGCAAGACCACCACAGCAAGACTTCTGGCCAAAGGCCTGAACTGCCTTTCTGACGGTGAGAAACCGTGCGGCGAATGCGCCAACTGCCGCGCCATCAGGGACGGCAGTTTTATTGACGTCATTGAGATCGACGCAGCGTCCAACAACGGCGTCGACGACGTCAGGGAACTCAGAGAGAGCGTGAAGTATCCGCCGGCTGTGGGCCGCATGAAGGTGTACATCATCGACGAAGTGCACATGCTGTCAACAGAGGCTTTCAACGCGCTGCTGAAGACTTTGGAAGAACCGCCTGAATACGTGACGTTCATTCTGGCGACGACGGAAGTGCATAAGCTTCCTGCAACTGTGCTCTCAAGATGCATGCGTCTGGATTTCCGGCGGGTTCCGGAAACTGTGCTGATCAAAGGCATGGCAGATATCTGCGAGAAGATCGGCATCGATATATCGGAAGACGCGCTTAGAATCATCGCAGCCAACGCGGACGGGTCCGTCAGAGACGGACTCAGCATTCTCGACCAGTGCATCTCCGGTCGGGAGGGCCGTGTAGAGGCGGCGGAGGTGCTGGAGTTTCTCGGCGCATCCGGCGATGAGGATTTCATTGAGATTACGGAACTGGTTCGCAGAAAGAAGACAGAAGAAGCCATTGTGTTCCTGGACGGAATACTCTCCGACGGCAAGGACGTCCGTCAGTTCATGCGCGACTGGATCAATCACTACAGGAATCTGCTCATGGTACGTTTCATGAGGAATCCGGAAACTGTGATCAATATGTCCGCGGAGAACATCGAGCGCATCAGACGCCAGGCCGCCGTGATGGAGCTGGAGGATATCAACCGGGGCATCATGGAGCTGTCATCCAAGTCGGACGAAGCCAGATGGTCGACGCAGCCGCGCATCCTTCTGGAACTGGCTATTGTCAGGCTCTGCATGGGAGCGGGGCAGGTGCGCGAGCTGACGGAAATCGAATTCGAGGAGCCGCCGATGCCGGTCAGGAAACCAGCCGCTCCGATTGTCGAAACGGCAGCGACTGCCGCTGTAGAGGCGGCGCCGGCAGAGGAACCGGTTGCAAAGGAAGAACCGCCGCAGCCACAGCCACCGCAGACATCCGGAAAGGTTGAAAACGGATTCGACTGCGAAGACATATGGAATAAAGTGTTTGAGGACGGAGAGAGCGAGAAGGGCAGTTTCTACATCATCAGAAACAGCGGACGGCTGACGTCCATTGACGAGGGTACGTTCAGCGTTACAGTCAGCAGCCCTTTCAGCAAGGATCTGGCGGAGAAAAACCGGAAACTGCTGGAGCATCTGATTGAAAAACATACAGGTAAATTCAGAATGATGAAGCTGAATCTCGACGAGAGTGTCCGTACAGAGAGACCGGCGGATGAAATCGCCGCCGAAGTTTCAGACGTGTTAGGAATCAAAGTAGAAGTGAAATAGAAGGAGGAAACATGGGCAAAGGAATGAAAGCAGGCAAGAAGCCAAAGCAGCCTAAGATGGGTAACGCGCAGCAGATGGCGCAGATGCAGGCCATGCAGCGTGAGATGGACAAGGTTCAGGAAGAGATTGAACAGATGGAAACGACAGCCACGTCAGGCGGCGGCGCCGTCACTGTGACTGTAACGGGTAAGAAGGAAATCAAGGACATCCAGATTCAGCCGGACGCGTGTGATCCGGATGATGTTGAAATGCTGCAGGATCTCATCATGGCAGCGGCCAATGAGGCGCTCCGCCAGATGGAGGAGATTTCCCAGGCAGAAATGAGTAAATTCACTTCAGGCCTCGGCATTCCGGGACTCTAAACCATGAAATATTACGCGAAACCACTCAACAGACTGATCAACGAACTGTCACGTCTCCCAGGTATCGGTGAAAGAACTGCGCAGAGACTGGCCCTGCACATCCTCTCCATGAAGGATGAGGAGGCTTTTGCATTGTCTGACGCCATCCGGGACGCCAAGGAGACCATGAAGTTCTGTTCTGTGTGCGGCAATCTCACCGATACGGATCCGTGCGCCATCTGTTCGGACAAGAGCAGGGACGCCAGCACCATCTGCGTCGTGGAAAGTCCGAAGGATGTGCTGGCCATGGAGAAAATACGGGAGTACAGGGGATATTATCACGTGCTCCACGGCGTCATCTCCCCAATGGATCAGAAAGGGCCGGAGGATATCAATCTGAAGAGTCTTATCACCAGACTGCAGGATCCTGCCGTAAAGGAACTGATTATCGCTACGAACCCGACCATAGAAGGGGAGGCGACAGCAGTCTACATCGCTCGTCTGATCAAACCGAGCGGAATCAAGGTTTCCAGAATCGCCCACGGCATTCCTGTCGGAGGGGATCTGGAATACGCCGATGAAGTGACGCTCCTGAAAGCCATAGAGGGCAGAAGAGAGTTGTAGAGGAGGGACAATCATGGACAGTTTCATGCAAACACTTGAGGAATTCGGCAGAAATCCTGTCGTGATGAAGTGGGCAGGCGCGATTGTCCTGGCCTTGCTTGGATTTGCGTTTATGCGCCTCCGACGGCATCCGATGAAAAATGCGGTTGCATTCGGAGGAGGTATCCTGGGCATCATCATCGTTCTTAGTATCATCAAATACGCGCTGTTTTAAACAGCGCTGTATTTTTTTGCAAACTGCAAAATAATCATTCCAAACAACACTTTAATGCATTGACGTTGTCAAAGTATAAGAATATAATCAAGTGTGTAAATTTATTTCTGTATTTAAATTGTTCGCTATTATCTTTATAAGCTTTTAGGAGGAATCTTATGGACGAAGAAAAAAAGGCTGTAGCAACAGCTGAAGAAGGTTCACAGGATCTAAAGCGAGGCATCGCTGAATGGCAGGTCGCGTTCATCGGCCTGGGCGGCGT
>SVCX01000039.1 GCA_015058145.1 Clostridiales bacterium
AATCCGCCTGCGCGGGCGCCCTGGGCGTGCAGCTGGCGGGACCGGCATACTACTTCGGCGAGCTGTATGAGAAGCCGACCATCGGCGATAAGACCAGGCCGATTGAGCCGGAAGATATACTGAAAACGAACCGGATGATGTACGCGGCGTCGCTGATTGCATTGCTCTTAACCATGGCGGTCAGCGTGTGTCTCATCCTCGTAGCGTTATAGGAAACAGGAATCGATGACAAGATCAAAGAACGGACACGGAGGCGACTGGGCCTCCTACGAAATAGAATACGGAAACACGCCCCTTGACTTCTCCATGAACGTCAATCCACTCGGTATCTCAGAGCGTGTGCAGGCGGCGATTGCCGAAGCGGCAAGTTCAGCGGACCGGTATCCGGATCCGGAATGCCGACAGCTGCGCGAGGCCATTGCAAAGGCAGAAGGCGTGGCGGCAGAGCGCATCTTCTGCGGAGCCGGCGCGGCGGACATTATCTACCGCCTTGCAAAAACCGCGAAAAAGGACGAAGAGCCGCGACTTCTGATCACGGCGCCGACTTTCTCCGAGTACGAGGAAGCCTTTGCGTCAGAGGGATGGCGCGTGGAGCGGTGGCTTTTGAGAGAGGACGAAGGTTTTGCGGTCGGTGAAGATCTGGCAGAAGCAATCAAGGCGACAGCCAAGGAGACTGACGGCGGTGCGGATGTGCTGTTTCTGTGCGAGCCGAACAATCCGACGGGCGTCGCCACGGACAGAAAGCGACTGGAGGAAATCCTCGACGCCTGCAAACAGGCGGGAACGACTCTCGTCATCGACGAATGCTTCAACGGATTCCTCGATGAGCCGGAAGCGCATACCATGAAGAGTTATCTGGATGAGTACGACAATTTGATTATCCTCAAGGCATTCACAAAAATCTACGGCATGGCCGGCGTACGTCTGGGCTATTGCCTTTGCGCGAGTCAGGAGACGGCGGAAGCTCTAGGAAAAGCAGGTGCTCCTTGGAACGTCTCGAGTCTGGCGCAGGCAGCCGGAATCGCGGCGTTGGAGGATTGGACGCACGCTGCGAAGGGTGTGGAGATTGTACAAGAGGAGCGGCAGTGGCTGAAGGACGCCCTGCTGTGGCTCGGCTATTCGAGAGTTTACGGCGAGGCAAACTATCTGCTCTTCAGCGGGCAGAAGGGGCTTGACGAAGCGATGAGAAAGCGGGGAATCCTCATCCGAAACTGTGATAACTATTACGGTCTGGGAGAAGGATGGTTCCGCATCGCAGTCAAAAGACACGAAGAGAATCAGGAGCTCATCGAGAACCTGAAGTGCATAACGGAGACGGAAAGATGAAGACGAGATGCATCATGATACAAGGTACCATGTCGGATGCGGGCAAGAGCGTTGTCTGCGCTGCGCTGTGCAGAATATTCAAGCAGGATGGCTTCAAAGCTGCGCCGTTCAAAAGCCAGAACATGGCGCTGAACAGCTACATTACGCGCGATGGCTTTGAAATGGGAAGAGCCCAGGTCATGCAGGCGGAAGCGGCGGGAATTGAACCCGACGTGCGCATGAATCCGGTCCTCCTCAAGCCGTCCAGCGATACGGGCAGCCAGATCATCGTCCTCGGCGAGGTACGCGGAGAGATGACCGCCATGGAGTACCATAACTACAAGAAAGAACTGCTCCCGGAGGTTCTGAAGGCTTTTCAGGATCTGGCGGCAGAGAACGATATCATCGTTATCGAAGGAGCCGGCAGCCCGGCGGAGATCAACCTGACGGATAACGACATCGTCAACATGGGGCTGGCGTCTTATCTCAATGCGCCGGTCGTTCTCGTCGGCGACATCGACAGAGGCGGCGTCTTCGCCCAGCTCTATGGTACGGCGGCGCTCATGAATCACGATGACAGATCCCGCATCGAGGGCATGATCATCAACAAGTTCCGCGGCGACATCGAGATTCTGGAGCCTGGTCTCGACATGCTGGAAGATAAGACCGGCATTCCGGTTCTGGGCGTCATTCCGATGCTCCATGTGGATCTGGACGATGAGGACTCTCTGTCCTCACGCCTGACGAAGATGGGCGGGGTCAGTCCGATTGACATCGCGGTCATCCGCCTTCCGAGGTTGTCCAACTTCACGGACTTCAATGCGCTGGAGATGGAAGATCTTTCAGGTGTCCGCTACGTCCGGGAAGTCAGGGAACTGGGAGATCCGGATCTGATCATCATTCCGGGTACGAAGAGCACCATGGACGATCTGCTCTGGATGAGACAGAACGGACTGGAAGCATCCATTCTCAAGCACGCGGCAGCGGGGAAACCAGTCATCGGTGTATGCGGCGGTTACCAGATGCTGGGTGAACAGCTCTTCAATCCGGATGGCTACGAAGGAAAGACAGAGTATCTGAAGGGCATGGGGCTTTTGCCTGTCGATACCGTATTTACAGCAGACAAATCCAGGACGAGAGTGCAGGGCGAGGTCAAGGCGGAACCGTTCGCCGGCGTGCAGCTCGATGGATATGAAATACATATGGGCGTCAGCACCGTCAAAGGCGAACCCTTCTGCCACCTGAGCAACGGTAAGGACGACGGCTGCTGCAGCGGCAATGTGTTCGGCACATACTTGCACGGACTCTTCGATACGGGTGAACTGACAGAGACCCTGATTCGGTGGTTGGCATCGCGCAAAGGCATCGATCCCGGCGAGATGACGATTATCCCGCATGAGGAGTATGTGCAGCAGCAGTACGATATTCTGGCAGACAGCGTCCGGAAAGTTCTGGACATGGATAAGATTTACGAAATTATGGACCGCTACGAGGTAAAGATATGAGCAACTATGAATACGTCCGTCCGGCGGACATCGAAAAAGAGAGCATGCGGATTATAGAGGCCGAGCTGAAAGAGCGCGGCATCGAGATTCCCGCGGAGAATATGACGGTCGTCAAGAGAGTCATCCACACCTCCGCTGATTTTGATTACGGCACGAATCTGAAGTTCACGGATGGCGCGGCTCGCCGCGCGGTGGAAGCACTGCAGGGCGGAGGCTGCACCTTTATCACCGATACGAACATGGCGCTCTCGGGAATCAGCAAACCGTCTCTGAAAAAATTGTCCTCTCAGGCGATCTGTTACATGGCCGATGAAGCAATCATGAAACAGGCGAAAGAACAGGGCACGACCAGAGCCTACGCGTCCATGTACCGCGGCGCAGAGGAATACCCAAACGGGATTTTCGTTTCCGGCAATGCGCCGACAGCACTCATTGCACTGTCGGAGATGATTCGCGAAGGGCTAAAACCGACGCTGGTCATCGGCGTGCCGGTCGGCTTCGTCAATGTCGTGGAAAGCAAGGAAGAACTCTTCGAAATCTGCGAAGAGCATGATATACCGGCAATTGTTGCCTTTGGAAGAAAAGGTGGCAGCAATGTTGCAGCGTCGATCTGCAACGCGCTGCTGTATTCGGCAGTCGACATGGTGGACCCGATGAAGAGAGGATGGCAGAAATAATGAAGGCTAGTAACAGAAAAATCGCAGCGCTTGTCACTGCGCTTTGCATGCTGATGCTGACATTCACAGGATGCGGCGGCGGTTCCGGCAATGAAGCGGAAGAAGGCGGCGCGCCGGAGATCAGCGGGCTGACTTACGAGTCGGAGATGGAACTTCAGAGAGCGACGGAATTCAGCGTATACCACTATGAGGGTGGCTACGACCTGATCGATATTCACGAAGGAGACAAGTTCCTGCTCGTTCCGGAAGGCGGCGAAGTCCCGGAGAATGTTCCGGAGGGCATCATAGTGCTTCAGAAGCCGATAGACAGAATATATCTGGCAGCGACGGCTACCATGGCTATGTTCTGTTCCTGCGACGCGCTGGATCACATCAGGATGTCTTCCATCAAGGAGAACGACTGGTCCTTCGACGAGCCGCGGGAAGCCATGGAGAAGGGCGACATCATCTACGCGGGCAAATACAGCGCACCGGATTACGAGACCTTATTTGATGAGGAGTGCGATCTGGCTATCGAATCGACGATGATCTACCATACGCCGGAAGTCAAGGAGATGATTGAAAAGCTGGATGTGCCTGTTCTGGTCGACCGGTCCAGCTATGAGGAAGACCCGATGGGAAGAGCGGAGTGGATCAAACTCTACGGCGTGCTTACGGACCACCAGGAAGAAGCGGACGCGTTCTTCAATGAGCAGATGGAGAAGCTGAAAGGCCTGGACGATTTCGAGAATACAGAGAAGACCGTCGCGTTCTTCTATCTGACAGCAGACGGCAAAGTCGTCGTGCGTAAGAGTACGGATTACGTTCCGAAGATGATTGAAATCGCGGGAGCGAGGTACGCTTTCGCTGACCTGGAAGATGACAGCGACAGGACGTCTGTTGACATGTCCGTTGAAACATTCTATGAGACAGCTGTCGACGCGGACTACATCATCTACAACGGAAGCATCGATGGTTCCGTCAAGACTATGGACGATCTGTTGGCGAAAGACCCAATCATGAAGGAACTCAAAGCAGTCAAAGATAACAACTGCTGGGTGACGGGCGATTCCATGTATCAGAGGACCGATATCGTCGCTGATATGATTCTCGATTTTCACAAAGCATTGACCGATGACGATCCGTCCGACCTGAAATATCTACAGAAACTGCAGTAAATAAAGCAAAAGCAACAAAATGAATGACAACAAAGGAACAGAGACACAATTAAATTACCATGCGGCCACGTTCCGGCGCCGCACCAGGTGCGCGATTGTTTTCGCCGTAATGGTTGCGGCCTTTGCGGTGACGATCGTCGTCAACATCAATTCCGGAAACGTACACATCGGCATCGGCGAGATTGCCAAGGCTATCTTCCTGCGGGAAGGTCCGGACAAGGTTCTGGATATCATTTGGACGATTCGGCTGCCTAGAATCATCGTTTCCATGCTTCTGGGAGGAGCATTGGCATTGGCAGGTTTTCTGCTGCAGACATTCTTCGAGAACCCGATTGCGGGGCCATATGTGCTCGGTATTTCATCCGGAGCTAAGATGGTGGTTGCGGTCGTGATGATTCTCTTCATGCAGAACGGTCTGCACGTTTCTTCAGTCACGCTGATTGCGGCGGCGTTTATCGGATCGCTCATTGCAACCATGTTTATCGTGGCGGTATCCTTCCGAATCCACAATATGGCAGCTCTTCTCGTTGCCGGAATCATGGTGGGTTACATTTGCAACGCCGTGACAGAGTTCATTATCACATTCGCGGAAGACTCGGACATTGCGAATCTCCATGTATGGTCCCAGGGAAGCTTCTCCGGTATGAGCTGGAGCAACGTCGGTGTGTGCCTATTTGTTGTCGGCATCGGATTTATCCTGACCATGGTGATGAGCAAGCCGATTGGCGCGTTCCAGATGGGTGAGAACTACGCTGCAAGCATGGGCGTCAACATCAAGTGGTTCAAGATTGCGCTCATCACATTATCAAGCCTGCTCACAGCCTGCGTCACAGCCTTCGCGGGACCGATTTCCTTTGTCGGCATCGCGGTTCCATTTCTGATTAAGGGTGCTCTTGGAACGGCGAAGCCTCTGGTGGTTATTCCGGGGTGCATGCTGGGCGGCGGCGTGTTCTGTATGGTGTGCGATGTTATCGCGAGACTCGCGTTCGCGCCGACAGAACTCAACATCAGCACCGTTACGGCCGTATTCGGTGCGCCGGTCGTTATCTACATGATGGTCAGCAGAAGGAGGCAGCGCTCATGAGTAACAAACGTGATGCCTACATCAGCATGGATAATCTGGCCGTCGGATATAACGGCAAGGCGATCATCAGAGATATCTGCATCGACATTCAAAAGGGTGAAATCGTGACACTGATCGGTCCGAACGGAGCTGGGAAGTCGACAATTCTGAAGAGTATCACTCGGCAGCTTTCTCTGATTGGCGGCAAGGTCTGGTATGGAGAGAAGAATCTTCACAAGATGACAGCGAAAGAGGTGTCGACGAAGATGGCAGTCGTTCTGACAGAGCGTCTGAAAGCGGAACTCATGACCTGTTACGATATTGTCGCCAGCGGCAGATATCCGTACACAGGCAAGCTGGGGCTGTTGACGGAAGAAGATGAGCGGCTGGTCGATGAGGCCATGGCAGCGGTCAACGCAACGGAGTTCGGCCCGAAGGATTTCAACGCCATCAGCGACGGGCAGAAGCAGCGTGTCCTGTTGGCGAGAGCCATCTGTCAGGATCCTGAGATCATCATTCTCGACGAGCCGACGTCCTTCCTGGACGTCCGCTATAAACTGGAATTGCTGTCCATTCTGCGGAACATGGCGAAGAAGAAGGGAATCACGGTCATTATGTCCCTTCATGAAATCGATCTGGCGGAGAAGATCTCCGACAAAATCATCTGCGTTAAAGGTGACCACATCTATCGCTACGGGACTCCGGAGGAAGTGTTCGAGGAAGAATTGATCCGCGAACTGTACTCCATCGACAACGGCTACTTCGATCCTCTGATGGGAAGTATCGAACTGCCGGCGCCGGCAGGTGAAACGCCGAAGGTGCTCGTCCTATCCTCCGGCGGAAGCGGTGTTCCGGTATACCGCCGGCTACAGAAAGAGGACACTCCGTTTATCGCGGGTGTGCTCACTGAAAACGATATCGATTATCAGCTTGCGCGTTTATTGGCGGCGGAAGTGATCACGACGCCGGCCTTTGAGATAATCAGCGATGAAGCCTTTGCAAAAGCAGCAGAAGCGGTTGAGCGATGCGACCGCGTCATCGTGACAGAGTTCCCGATCGGTGAAGCAAACAGCCGGATCAGTGAGCTGATTGCGTTGGCAGAGAACACCGGGAAGCTAGAAAGAAAATGACCATGAAGAAAAAGGGTGATAACATCATTCTGACGGTTCGTTATACGGTTGACGATACGGCAGGATTTGAAGAGGCTGCAAGGGATTGCTGCGACGATCAATTCGACATCATGGATGGCGAGACAATCGCTTTCGAATCATCAGAATATGGTGCTTTTGAATTGCATCTGATCCACTTGAAAGAACAGGAGAAAGATTGCTTGAATGCATTGAGTCTTGTTCATGATAAATCCAAATTGCAGCTATCGTATCAGTTGCATAGTGATAAGATACGGATCTCGTTTTTCACGACGAGGCTGACGGAAGAGGATATTGATAAAACGGCGTTCGATTGCTTCAGCTTGACTGACATTGATCCCAAGGTGATCGTTGGGCTGTTTACAGACAACAGGTTCCACGGGTAGCAGATCATCATGCAATTAATATCCAATAACAAAAGAGGCGGAAATGCTCCGCCTCTTTTTCAATGCGTTTCAGCAGGTTTATTCTTCGACCAAAGTGAGGGTCAGTTCATATTCGATTTCATGAGGCTCGCTCATGGCCGTTGTATCTGCGATGACTTTGAACGGCTCATTGAGAACCTTGACAGGAATTTCGAATACGGAGTTGCCTTCAGTGTTGACCGGTTCGTACTTTTCTCCGTCTACAATCATGTAGTCAAAATGCTCGCTGGACCATTTGACTGTCAGAGTGGCGTTGCCATCTGCAACTGTCAGAGCGGCAGGGCTTTCGATGGAGGCCTTGCCGGTGCCGCCTTCCTTGGCGACGTCGACCTGATATTCGCCGTCTTCTAGATCGATGGCGGTGCCTGCATGGATATCATCACCCGGAACCGGATTGGATACCACTACTTTGTGGTCGTACCAGTTGTCGTGTGTGCCGATAAGGGCAACATCGAACTCCTCATCGAGGGCAGGAACCGGAATATCAAAGCCGTACACTTCTTCGACATAGCCGTCGCTGTAGGTGACCTCATCCGTCGTCGGCTCAATCAGTTCCGCGCCGTCCTTCTGAGCGTCCTCCGCGAGACCGTAGTAGAGATTTACTATTTTTTTCGACTGCAGGCTGACGTGAATCGTCATCTTTCCGTCTTTGACGGTAAGAATGCCTTTGTCGTTGTTTGCTTCGTTTACGTGGAACATTGGGCTATCCGTTGTGAATGTGGCCACATATGTTCCGTCAGGGATTCCGGGATCTGCGGCCGCTTCTTCCGACGATCCGCCGCATCCCGCCAGTGTGAAGGCTGTCATAATGAGAACAGCCAGCATTGCCAATAATGATTTCTTCATCTTCTCATCCTTAATACTGCAGGAGCGAGAACGAAAGATCTTCGCGCCCGCCCCGTACATTAATTACTGTAATTGTCCTCCGAAAGAGGTTCGCTATTATTTGATGACTGCTCCAGTATGCTCAACATACATCTTCTGGATGTCAGCGATTCTTCCAAGACCTTCGATCTGGCTGGTTACATTATCTTTACCAAAGCCTTCGCCGATATCAACTGGTGCGTCAGCGCCTTCGACCTCGAACTCACCGCCGTTGATAAAGGCATCGCCCCAGTCGCCTGCCATATCGTTGTTAGCGTGGTCGCCGGCAACTACCATCATCGGACGGAGAATAATCTTGGTGTAGCCCTTTTCTTCAACAGCCTTCTTGACTTCCGGGAGAGCTGTGTCAGGAGGGTTACCTTCAACGGTTCCTACGAATACGTTTTCATATCCGAGTTCACCCATCTGTGTCTGCATCTGATCATAGGTTACGTTCGCTTCATGTGAAGTACCGTGTCCCATGAATACGAGTGCAGTACCGTCTTCCTTCATGGCGTCGAGTGAATCATAATCTGAAACCTTAACAGCTTCTGCTACCATTGCTTCAGCAGCTCTTGCCTTATCTTCGTTGATGACGGAAGCATCTGCTCCGACTTCACCGAGGAGAGGCTCAGCGATTTCTACTGATTCGAACTTGTCTTTGTATCCTTCAACAACGCCGACCAGTTCGTCATACTCTGCACCGTGCATCAGGTGTGTCGGCTGTACGACCAGATTCTTGACTTCGTTGGCAACTGCTCTGTCGAGAGCCTGCTGCATGTTGTCGATCTTTTCGCCATCACGGGCCTGTACGTGGTTGATGATGATCTGAGCAGTGAACGCTCTTCTGACTGACCAGTCAGGATAAGCTTCCTGCAGAGCCTTTTCGATACCGCCGATATCGGTTGCCCTGCTGTCATTGAAGGACGTACCGAAGCTTACTACGAGCAGCTCGTTTTCACCGATTTCGTCGCCGTTGAGCGGATCGTCAGCGGAAGCATCGCCGGTGTCGCGTCCGAAGTAATCGAATACGTCTTCATTTTCTTCTTTCTGCTCGTCAGTCAGGGCGTCGTATGCAGCCTTTGCAGCTTCACACTGAGCGTCGGTCTCATCCGTTCTCTCCTGAACCTGGATGGCTTCGATCAGAGCCGCGCATTCTGCAACCGGATCATCTGATGCAGCAGGTTCTTCTGCTTCGCCTGATTCGCCGCAGCCTGTGACCATCAGCATCATTCCCAGCGCCATGACCAGTGACAGCGCCAAAGCAATGAATTTTCTAAGATTTTTCATAATAAAAACCTCCTTAGATAATAAAAATAACTTGATCCGAATACAAAGGCCTTCGCTAAACGGAGCAAGGACCTTCTGACATTTCGTGTTCAAGTTATGATCAAGCAGGTTGTTATGTTCCGCCAGTTACTCGTGGCCCGAAGCGCTAGCAAACGCTTCGATTCAAAGACAGGCAGGTTTCCTGACTTACGGATCATCGCTCTGCCGCCGCCTTCCCAGGTTTCCCCAGTGGCACAGTGGCGAAAAGCCATCCGATTACAGTGACGAGTTCGCGCAGGATTTACACCTGTTTCCCTATTATCTGAAGTCGAAACTTCAGCACCTGTCCAGTATTTGTATTCGGCGGTATTATAACACGAAATCATTGGCTTATCAACATGGAGAAGGGCGCATCCCCCCTAGGGGGTTAGGTTGACAGAACCTTTGCCGCACTATATGATAGTACGCAGAAAGCTATTCTGACATACTGGAAGCCGGTGAGAACCCGGCACTGTGTCTCAGCAACCGTGACATCTACGAGGCGGACAGGTAACGAAGTATTACAGCCACTGGTCGAACTGGGAAGGCGTCCGCTGAGGTTATAAGGATCAAGTCGGGAAACTGTCAGTAGCAATAGTCGTCTTCTGAGGTAGGGCGATGATTTTTGTCGTGCTTTCAAGAGTTTAAGGCTGAGAAAGGAAAAAATGATGGCAAAAGGAAAAGCATACGGTGTCGGCGTAGGTCCGGGAGACCCGAAACTGATGACGCTGCGAGCAGTAGAGCTCATAAAAGAGAATGACGTATTCTGTTTCCCGGGGAAAGAACCGAAGGAAACGGTGGCATACAAGATCGCATGCGCGGCGGTGCCGGAACTGGCCGATAAGGAACTGGTTCCGGTGTACATGCCGATGAAGATGGACAAGAACGAAATCCGCAGGCAGCATAAGGCCGGCGCGGAGATCATCGAGAAGTATCTGGATGAAGGAAAGAACGTCGTATACCTGACGCTGGGCGATTCCACCGTCTACTGCACCTTCACCTATCTGCAGGCAATCATGGAAGAAGACGGCTATGAAACAGAACTGGTGCCGGGCATCACATCCTTCTGCGCGGCGGCAGCCCGAGTGGGCGTTCCTCTCTGCGAGTGGAATGAGCCTTTGCACATCATGCCGGCGCTCCACAAACTGGGCGATGACCTGAGTCTGCCGGGCAACTACGTGCTGATGAAATCCGGAAGTCACATGGCTGAGGTCAAGGAGATTCTGCGGAAGAGCGGACGGGATGTCAACGTCGTGGAGAACTGCGGCATGCCGAATGAGAAAGTATACAGAGGCGTAGATGAAATTCCGGATGAAGCGGGATACTTCTCACTGATCATCGCGAAGGAAGACGAGAGGGATCTGTAAAAGCCGAAACCAATGATCGAGTTAAAAGATATCACAAAAAAATTCGGTGACTTCACGGCAGTGGATCATCTGAACATGACCATAGAGACGGGAGAGTTCTTCGGCCTGCTCGGGCCGAACGGCGCGGGCAAGACCACGACCATCAGCATGCTCTCCACTGTTTTGCTGCCTACGGAAGGCCAGATCTTCATTGATGGGCAGAAACTGGACAGGAAGGCGTCCGTTGAGAAGAGCAAGCTCAGCGTGATCACCCAGGAGTTCTCCATGCGTCAGGATATGACCGTGGACGAGGTCATGGAGTACCAGGGCAGACTCTACTATCTGCCGAAGAAAGTGATCCGTCAGAAGAGCGATGAGCTTCTGGAATTCGCCGGACTCATCGATTACCGGCATCGTGTGGTACGGCATCTCTCCGGGGGCATGAAGCGGAAGCTGATGATCTGCAGGGCCCTCATGACAGAGCCGCAGATTTTGCTTCTGGACGAGCCGACGGCGGGAATGGACGCCATCTCCAGACGCCAGATGTGGAACTTGCTCCGGCAGCTCCACGGGGAGGGCATCACGATTCTTCTGACGACTCACTACATCGAAGAAGCCCAATCCCTCTGCGAGCGCGTGGCGCTCATCGACAGAGGAAAGCTGAATACGATCGATACGCCGGACAACCTCATCAACGAACTGGGACCGTACGCGGTGGATGAGACGGCGGATGAGACACTTCACTCATCCTACTTCCATAGCAGAGAAGAGGCCATCGATTATCTCAGTAGATCTGAGAAAGAAGCGTCCCTGCGGAATACGACTCTGGAAGACGTCTTCGTCTACCGGATCGGCAGAGGACTGGAAACAAAATAGATAATTAGGTAAGCAAACGCACTTATGGGAATCATCGCAGTTTTATGGGAAAAGTGGAGAGAGTTCCGAAGGGACTTCTACAAGATCACATTAGCGGCCACAATCACGCCGCTGATGTATCTTATCGTGTTCGGACTCGGCATCCAGACTACGTCCCACGGTGAGCCGTACCTGAACTTTCTGGTACCGGGCATCGTCGCCATGTCGACCATGACGGGCAGCTTTAGCGCGGTGGCCCAGAACATGAGCGTTCAGCGGCTCTACGAGAAGGCGCTGGATCAGGTTATGGTCTCGCCGACGCCGCTCTGGCAGTTCATTCTGGGACAGGTCATCGGCGGAAGCCTGCGCGGAATGTACGCGGCGGGCATCATCATGCTGATCACGCTGCCGATCGCGGCGGATCTGACGTTCAACGGGTGGTCCTTCCTGGTGATGTTCCTGAATGGTCTGGTCTTCTCGACCATCGCTTTAGTGCTGTCGTTTCTGGCGAAGAGCTACACGGACGCGCCG
>SVCX01000002.1 GCA_015058145.1 Clostridiales bacterium
CAGGAGCACATGTCTGAACCAGATCTTCTGGATATCCGAGCTTCTTCAGGACTGCTCTGATTTTGTCAACGATTTCAACGTTGAGCTTCTTGCACTTAGGGTGTGGTGCGAGGATGATAGCGTTTCTCGTCTTCAGAGCCATGTTTGCCTTAACGATAGGAGTTGCCTCACCGTTCGTTACAGGCATGATACCTGCGATAACGCCCATTGGCTTAGCATAAGCCTGCATTCCAGTTTCAGGATTGTCTTCTACGAGACCTACGGACTTCTTGTCCTTCATCTGGAGATATGAACCCCAAACCTTACCGATGATCTTGCCTTCCTTGTCAGCTGCGATACCCATTCCGGATTCCTCTACCAGCTTCTCAGCAAATTCCTTGATGTTTTCAGGCTTAGTCAGTTCATAAGTTACTGCTGCTGTCATCAGGTCACAATCTTCCTGAGTGAAGTTCTCAGCGATCTTCTGAGCTGCTCTTGCTTTAGCAACCAGTCCTTCTACATAACCCTTAATGTTCAGTTCTTCTGCCATTTTTAATTTCCTCCTTTGTATTGTTATAAAAATGGATTTGAATAACGAATTTATTTCGGATCCGGGACAAAGTCCCCCTTCTGACCCGCTTTTATGTAACGCATAGAGTGTGCCAACTTTGTGATTTTGTCGTGTATACATCTTCACGCAAAAGCATCAAACCCCGTTCAGACCTTGCTACACTTGGGTTTCAGGGGTTTTTTCTCATTTTTGTTTTTATGCATTTTCGCAATATCTTGTCCCGGCAAAAAAACGGAGACGCCGCTGGCAGCGGCGTTTTGATTCATTTCTGTATCACTTCTATTGATTCTTTTTTAACAAGCCCCGAAAGCGTTGGTATTGGCTAATCGGCGAATTTTCAAGCCGTTTATACGCTCCGATTCATAAATGTATCGCTGATACAGATTTGAATCGGCGTCGTGGGATTGTATCTCTATTGTTTCTCCGTTGTCACCAGTCCGTACTTGTTCAGTTTCCGCACGATCGTCGGCTGACTGACCTTCAGAACGCGGGCGATGGCCCTGGTTGAGCCGTAATTGTCCACCGCCTGACTGAGAATTTCCTTTTCCGCCTTCTCCAGAGCCGCCGTCAGCGATAGTTCCTCATAGACTGTCGGGTTCTCGTCCGCCGCCTGCTTGATGAAGATGAAGATGTCGTCCTCCGTGATCACGTCATGGGATGTGGTGATGACCAGTCTCTCAATGATGTTCTGCAGTTCCCGGATATTGCCCGGCCAAGGATACTTCAGCAGCACGGATAACGCCCCGGCGCTGATGGTTTTGTCTTCGCCGAGATCCTTGTTGCAGCGCGCCAGATTTCTCTGGATCAGCGGCATGATGTCGTCCGGGCGTTCCCGCAGCGGCGGTACGTTGATCGGCACAACGTTCAGCCTGTAGTAGAGGTCCTCTCTGAACCGCCCTTCCCTGACCAGACTCTCCAGATCCCGGTTCGTGGCTGAGATGATCCGGACGTCGACCGGTATCTGTTTGGTCCCGCCTACCGGCGTGATCTGACGCTCCTGAATGACCTGCAGCAGCTTAACCTGCAGATTCAGCGGAAGCTCGGAGATCTCGTCGAGGAAGATGGTCCCGTCCTGGGCTGCTTCAAAGAGTCCCTTCTTGCCGCCGGATCTGGAACCTGTGAACGCGCCCGCCACGTATCCGAAGAGTTCCGATTCGATCAAATTCTCCGGAATAGCGCCGCAGTTCACGGTCACAAAGGGCTTCTGCCAGCGGTTCCCCTCTTCATGAAGGGTTTTGGCGATGAGACCCTTGCCGACGCCGGACTCTCCGGTAATGAGCACGGTGGTGTTGACGGAAGCCAGTCTCTTCGTCAGGGCGATGACGTTCTGCATGGCCTCGCTCTCGAAGACGATCTTATCTGTGCCGAGATCAGCATCGTCGATTCCCTTCACGTCCTTCAATCTGCCTCTGCGGAAGATGTCCCGGGCTGTGATGCCCGCCGACGGTATCATGCCGGAGGCGATAGCCTTTGCATTGATGGCGTCCGCCCGTTTGCCGGTAGCGTCCGCGATCTGGGTGATATCTCTGGAGGTAGTCACGACGAAAGCGATCTTTCTGGTGTACCGTCCCTCGCCTGCTGCAACCCAGCCGCCGCTGGTCATAGGGATGAAGATCGGCGAGCCCGTCGTCAGCAGTCTCCTGCCGAAGCGGTTCTCGTGAATGATCGTGATCTCACGCTTCTCATCGAGCACTCTCCTCGTGACGGAAGGCGTAAATATACCGTCCTTCTCCAGATCGTCTACGTTCCGCCCCACGATGTCGTCCATCTCGATGCCGTAGACTTCTTCGCAGGCATCGTTACACCACTGGCACACGCCCTCATCGTCATCGATGAAGACAGCGTCCGTGATTCCGTCGAATATAGGCAGCAGCTGATCCAGGGTCAGCTCCGTCGTGTTGAAATTCATCATGCGTTCGTCCTCCCACCGGCTGCGTTTGCAGGCCGATACAATTCTGTATCATTATAGCATAAAAAAGGCCGCTGCTCAAAGGCAGCGGCCCATTAGAAGTCGTATATTACTCCAGCTCCAGTTTCACGTCATTGTGCAGCACTTTGACGTTGACCAGATAGAAGATGACTCCGATGCAAAGCCAGATGATACCAAGCGTCAGCGCATAGGAGGACAGACTTGTCCAGATGTATGCGATGATCAGGAATCCGATGGCCGGCAGAATCAGATGCTTCCAAACTTTGCCCGTCTTCTTCTTGAACCAGAAGTAGTAGATGACGGTGAAGTTCAGGATGATGAACGCGGACAGTCCGCCGAAGTTGATGACGACGGAAATAGCGTTGATCGCGCTCGGCAGCAGGTATACGCTTCCGATGGTCAGCACCAGTGACAGTACGGCGATGAAGATCGTCGAAACATACGGCGTCTGGAATCTCGGGCTGACTTTCGCGAGGCCCTTCGGCAGCATGCGGTCACGTGCCATGGAGAAGATGATACGTGAAATCGCGGCCTGGGCTACCATGCAGTCTGCAATACCCCAGCTGAAGCCGGTCGCAGCAGCGCAGATGACCATGACCTTCGCTCCTCCGGCAAGCTGAGCGACTTCGTAGAAGGCGTTATCCACATCTGTGAATGTGCCCTCGCCGTGCCAAGGAAGTACGCAGGCAGCCAGATATGTCTGCACGATGAAGAACGCGCCGACGACGAGGATAGCTGCGACGCAGCCTTTGCCGACGGAATCGGCTCCGCCCTTCGTCTCTTCTGCCAGTGTGCTGATGCCGTCAAATCCGAGGAAGGACAGCACGCATACAGATACCGCGCCCATGACGATATTCATGCTGAAGTTCTCGTTATAGATCGGCTTCAGGGTGAAAGATACGCCCGGCGTCGTTACGATGTAATGGATCGCAGCAATGCAGAAGATGATGAATACGATGACTTCCAGCACCAGCATAATCCAGTTGAAACGGTTCGTCCACTCGATACCAACGACGTTGATGATCGTGTTGATGATGATGAACGCGATCAGCCAGATGAAAATCGGAACGCCGGACAACCCCGGAATTGCGGACAGTGCTGTCGCAGCTACAATGTAGAGCAGCGTTGGGACGAGCAGGTAGTCCAGCAGGATGGCCCAGCCGGACATAAATCCAACCGGCTTGCCGATGGCCTTCGTCGCGTATCCGTAAACGGATCCAGAAATAGGGAATTCCTCAGCCATTCTCCAGTAGCTCAGCGCTGTGAATACCATTCCGACCAGACCGATGCTGTAGGCCAGAGCGACCATGCCCTGGGAGATGGACATGACTGTTCCGTAAATACCGAACGGTGCGATCGGTACCATGAAGATCAGTCCATAGCATACGAGGTCAGGAACTGTCAGCGCACGCTTCAGTTCTTGCTTATAGCCGAGGCTCTCAATAGTGTTGTTGTTCATATGAGAAATAACCTCCTTAAAATATAATGAATAAATAATTAAAAACTAGAATGTCAGACCCGGGATGTACTTCTTCGGGAATACGAAGCGCACGGTCTTCTCCGGGTCAACGATCTGGCAGATCTGCAGATCTCCGACCAGGCTCATCAGCATGACGATGTCCGGCAGGTCCAGATCCGTGCGTTCCGCGATCATCTCCTGCATGAGTTCCGTCGCCGCCTGGCAAGCTTCATCTACCGTAGGCTTTGATACGATGATGGACAGCGCGTCCTCTGTCTCCAGAACCGGGTACTGAGGAGCTTTGCCTTTGCAGACTTCCAGTGTAACCGTCACGTTTGCCGGAATCTCAAGGCCGGAAACGCCGATTTCACCGTCACCCATGACAGCGTGAAGATCGCCGAAACCGAAGAGCGCACCGGAAGCCGCTACAGGGAAATACAGCGCCGCGCCTTCGCCGACCATAGTGTTGTCCATATTTCCGCCGTGGGCACCAGGAGTCCCTGTATTGATGTCCTGTCCGTCAGCCGGCGCAACTCCGATCACGCCGATCATCGGCTTCACAGGAATCTCCGCTTCCATTCCGTTGGCAGCCTTATAGTGGACCATTCCGTCCGAAACGCTGACGACTCTCGTGTGGGAGCCATCGATACGAGCCCCGAGAGTTCCCTCATCATTCAGACAGCAGACAGTCCCCTTCTCATCCAGCTTGATTTCTTCGATCACAACCTTGAGCGCATCGCCCGGCTCCGCTCCGTTGACGAATACTGGCCCCGTCGCCGGATTAATTCTGTCCCAGTCAATCTCTTCCATGACGTCTTCCGGTCTGCGAAGCTGGTTGCCGAAACAATCCATGGTCTCAAACTCCATGCGTGCCGGAGCGTCAACGCTGACCGCCGGCTTGTTCTCCGCGCAAAAGCTGTAAAATACGTTTTCCTTTGTTAGCTTCATCACTTTTTACCCTCTTCTCTCTTCAAATAGTAACCTTCTGCTTCTCTCATATATTCTTTGATGCCCTGCCATAAGGCCGTATAATCTTCACGCCACAAGTTCAAAAGCTCCGGATCCACGGACAGCAGCGCTTCGTCCCGTTTTTTCGAGAACAGAGCTTCAAATCTCCCCATAAGATCCATGGCCTCTTCACTGTCGGGCGGCAAACCTTCGCGCATCAGCTGGACTGTCTCCTCAATCAGTGTGTAATATGGCAGCAGCGACTGTCTCGTCTTATTACTCGGCTGCTTCTGGACAGCTTCTTCACTATCCAGATTGAAATCCCAAATCAGACTCCACTTGATCTGCAGGAACTCCATCAGGTCG
This sequence comes from Clostridiales bacterium, assembly GCA_015058145.1. Classification (GTDB taxonomy): domain Bacteria; phylum Bacillota; class Clostridia; order Peptostreptococcales; family Anaerovoracaceae; genus Lentihominibacter. Next base: position 5,254 of record SVCX01000002.1, read on the forward strand.
GAGAGGTCCTGCCAACTGGTGACTTCATTGTCCAGAATGTAGCTCTCCAGATTCTTGAGCGCCGCATAGCGCTTGACGCTATTCAGGAGTTGCTCTTTCTCAGAGCCGATTTCCTCCTTCAGACGACGGATAATCTCCCCCGGACGCTGCTCCTCCTCCAGCTTGAGACGGATCTCTTTAATGGACAGGCCCAGTTCCTTATAGCAAAGGATCCGGTAGAGGCGCTCGAGGTCCTCGCCTGTGTACAGGCGCAGATTCCTGCTCCCCTTCGCCGATGGACTGAGCAGTCCCTGCTGGTCATAGTATTGAACGGTGCGGACTGTCAGCCCCGCCTTAGCGGCGACTTCGCCAACCGTCATATAGTCTATATTTAAATAACTATCTTTCAATATACTCACGCTCCTTTTGCTCCTTGGAGCAACACCGTTTCATCGTACATAACGACGTAACGTCATTGTCAAGCAATAATATAAAAAGGGTACAAAAAAACACCCGTGAGGGTGTTTTCTTAGTGATTTCCCTTAAAAGTACCGGAACACGCCCTTGACCTTGCCCAGAATCTTGACGTCCTTGACGATGATCGGGCTCATGCAGGAGTTCTCCGGCTGCAGTCTGATGTGGTCGTCCTCTCTGTAGAAGGTCTTGACCGTCGCCTCGCTCTCGAAGCCGTCAACCATAGCTACGACCATATCGCCGTTGCGCGCCGTATTGCACTGTTCCACCAGAATGTAGTCGCCGTCCATGATGCCAGCCTCGATCATGCTCTCGCCGTGTACCGTCAGCATAAAGGTGGTGCTGTTGCCCACGAATCTGGCAGGAATCGGGAAAGAATCCTCAATGTTCTGTTCCGCCAGTATCGGTGTGCCGGCTGCGATTCTGCCGACCACCGGAACGTCGATGACATCCGTACGCTCGACTTCTCTGGCGGCGCCTCCCGGCACCACGCCAAAGCCGGCTTCCGATGCCGCCCTCACCGCAGCCAGCTGATCGAAGCCCTCATCGGCTACCAGAAGCGCACGCGGTCTGGCCGGGTCCTTCTTCAGATACCCCTCCTTCTCCAGATTGGCGATATCCTTGTGAACCGTCGACGTGGACTTGATTCCCAGGGCGGAACAGATTTCTCTGACCGTCGGCGGATAGCCCTTCTCGCGGATCTCCGTCTTCATATATTCGAGTATCTTCTTTTCACGTTCTTTCATATAATCGACCTCCGGTTTCTGAACCTGAAACTGAATGCGTGAAACCCCGAACAACCCCTTCTAACAATGTAACCTTTCTTTCAAACCGAAAATTTGTTCTCTATTCCACGAACATAATATCACATTCAAAGTCAAATTGCAAACATTTGTTTGCAATTATCTCAAACTTTGTTTTCTTAACAAACGCGGAATGATGTGTTACACTTCTCCTATGAATATTAAACTTGGATTTGGCGCAGGCTTTCAGGAAGCAGACGTGCCGGAAGAAAACATCATACAGATACTCGAACAGAACGACACCGCATCTGACGAACCGGCTTCTGTCCCGGATATTCTCCGTCGCGCTTTGGAGAATCCCATCGGCTCACAGCGCCTGCGGGACATTGTGAAACCGGGCGAGAAAATCGCAATCATCACCAGCGACATTACAAGACCGATACCGACCTGGGAGGTCATCCCTTCTGTATTGGAAGAACTATCTGCTGCGAACGTATCGGATGACGACGTCACTCTTGTCTTTGCATTGGGCAGTCATCGGGCGCACACAGAGGAAGAACGCCGGCGTCTGGCCGGTGACGCTTACGGGCGCATCCATTGCGTCGACAGCGACCCATCGGACTGCATCCCTCTCGGTACGACAAGCCGCGGCACGCCTGTGGACATCACCAGGGTCGTCGCGGAAGCCGACCGGATCGTTCTGCTCGGCAACATCGAATATCATTACTTCGCAGGCTACTCCGGCGGTATCAAAGCCCTGTTCCCAGGCGCATCCACCCCGGAAGCGATTCAGGCCAATCACTCGATGATGGTCGAAGATACTGCCTGCGCCGGCAATCTGGACAGCAATCCTCTGCGGGACGATCTGGAAGAAGCCAGCAGAATCTGTCCTGTGGACTTCATCCTCAACGTAGTTCTGGACGAACACAAGCACATCGCGCACGCTGTAGCAGGCGACGTGGTGAAAGCCCATCGGGAAGGCTGCAAGATCCTTGATAAACTCTACCGCGTGAAAATACCGGAACGCGCCGACATCGTCATCGTGTCTCAGGGCGGCGCGCCGAAGGATCTGAATCTCTACCAGACCCAGAAGGCACTGGACAACTCCAAACACGCCGTGAAAGACGGCGGTACAATTATACTCGTCGGCTCCTGTCGTGAGGGATTGGGCCAGAAGACCTTCGAAGAATGGATCACTCAGGTAAAGGCACCGGCGGATCTTACGAAACGCGTCCGGGAAGATTTCAAACTGGGCGGCCACAAGGCTGCCGCTATCGCGATGGTCCTGGAGAGAGCCAACATCAAGCTCGTCTCTGAAATGAACCCGGATCTGGTCAGCCAGATTTTTCTGGAACCGTACGCAGATCTCCAGCATGCCGTCGACGACGCTCTGGAAGAACAGCGGGCCCATCTGGACGAGCAGGCCGAACCGAAAATCATCATCATGCCGTACGGCGGATCCACCCTGCCGTCACTGTAACCAGCCCCCTGTTTTCTTAAGGTCGGCGCGGGTACTGCCTGCACGCAGCCGCTTAGTATTGGTAAACATCCTGATAATTCGAGTCGTCGCCGATGAAGTCGGCCTTCACCCCGTTGGATGAGAAAGACGGATCCATGCGTGTCCAGCCGCTCTCTTCCGTGCAGATCATGTTCCACGCATGGTAGCGGTTGTTCGGGGTCACGTAGCCGAAGATGATCTTCGTCGGGATGCCCTGACTGCGGAGCATGGATGCGGCAAGGCTGGCGTAGTCGAAACAGCTTCCCTTGCCTGTAGCTATGACTTCATCCAGATCGGGGACATAGCCCGGGCTTACCGTCTCAGCTTCTTCATAATCATATTTCACGTTTTTGCATATGTATTGACAAACCTGATCGACGAAGTCCTCTTCGTCGGTGGCGTTTGCAGCCATTTTCGCGGCTTCCTTCACGCAGACGGACTCCTCCGTGTAATCGGCGTAGACGCTCGGCCGCACGAAAGGCGCGTTGGGGTCCACCAATGAAACGGATGCACTGGTGGAGTACAGTTCGCAATACAGGTTGCCGCTCACGTTCTCCATGACCTTGATGGTGTATGTGCCGTCGCCGCACTGGAGAGGAAAGATCTGAGGAACGCCGTTTTCTACATCATAGGTGAAGGCTTCATCACCCTTGAAAACCTGAAGCTTCAACCTTGCGCTGCTGTTGGCGAGCAGACCGAAGTAACCTTCTGAAACGCTCGACAAATCAACCTGCACTTTGCTGTTTCCCTGCGCGCAGTCCTCGTGATATTTCGCATCGTGATATTCTGCGTTGAAATCACCCTCACCGCCGCCTCCGGAAGAGGCAGCAGTGCCGGAACTGCTGCCGCAGGCTGTTAAACCCAGGAGCAGTATGGTTGTGATACAGCATACTATTGTTTTGAACTGGGTGAACATGATTCTCATCATCACAGTAATGATATCTCCAGATCACCAATGCAATACAAACGCAAAAAAAAAAGAAACAGTGCTACGTTTTCTTTTCCAAAAGAGGAAAACGTAGCACTTATTTTTGCTCTGAAGATCATTTCGCTTCAACCATGAGGGACAAGTGCTACCTTTTCGAATCGAACTGACGAAAAAGTAACACTTTCTATAGGATTGCCTCGGTTCAGCCAACCCCAGACATCCTCTGATAACTGAAAGTATTACATTTATCACGTTTAGAGCGAAAAATGTAGCACTGTTCCTTTTTTATCGTTGGAGCTGCCTGTGGGTAAGCGGCGCGCGGCTGTGGGCAGCTTGCTGTCCACGGTTATGCGCCACTTATCCATAGGCAACTCCTCTAAACAAAGCCTGTCCAGCGTTTCGGTCTGCTCCGAGAGCCGCCGCTGGCCGCCGGTGCCGACTGGGAACCGGCGCCAGCTATCCGGCGGCAGCGATCGGCGCAGCAGACCCGGGGAGCCCCCCTTGAGGGCGACCCGCAGCCTATTTTATTGATTCCTTTAATTATTCACTTGACTTTCCTGTTTTGATGATGTGATTTAATACCAATTATGGTAATAACTTTCTTTTATCGACGGTGCTTTGTCATATGTACTCGGAGGTCATCACTATGCGTGTCACCCCAATTTCAGCCGATTCTTTCTGTGTGTCAATCGAGACCGCTCTTTTGACCCCTCTCGATATTGAGGCGTCGATGAAGAGAATCCAACGCGCTCTCAATCGCCTGCCCAATGGTAAGCTGATTGTTTCAAATCAGGACTCGCGAGTTGTTTTCTTTGCCGAGGTTGATGGCAATAGAAAGTATCTTTCCAAGAAGAATCCCCTGCTCTATTCTCTCACACGGAGGCGGTACCAAACGATGCTGTTCAACATACTGAGCCTGACCCATTCAACCCGTCAGTATGATATTAAACGACGCAAAGATCTCATTGTCAGGTTGCAGCAATTCATTCGCACCTGCGAGAAAGGAAATCTCGATATTGCGAAAATCGTCCTGTCAAGCGCGCAGTACGCATGGTTTATAGGAACCTTTCGGCAAAAGTTCATCAATGAAGAGAAGGCCCTATGGACTGCCCGGGGACTGCCTGTCCGTTCTAAATCAGAACGGGACATTATCAACAAGTGTGACGATCTGGCGGTGCCTCTTCACTATGAGGAACGCATGATAATCAATGTTCGATCTCTTGTAGACAAACTGGAGGATGAGCTTTTAAGCAAAGGCTTTCTCCGCAGCCGGACCAGCCTTTACTCTTATATCAATGGTGAGATTCACTGGAATGTCCCTCCCGAGCTGGAATCAATGAACACGCACGGATCAATATGGCAGACATATTATCCGCCCAACGGAACTATTGAGATATATAACGACATCAAAGGAATGTTCGCAGACGGAAGTATCTTTATTTGGGAACATGAGGGACTAATCCTCGAATTCATCTACAGAATCCACGCATCAGAGAGGGGTAGTGTTATGAAGATCACAAATGCAGTTGATCAAGAGAACTTTATTGAAACCTATGAGAACGATGTGGATACCCCTGAGAAGGTCATTGATATCATCGAGCGCAAGATTCTGCCGCGGCTGTGGTACTGATACACATGAAAAAATGCTACGTTTTCATCCATTCGGAATGAAAATGTAGCACAGTTCCTTTTTTGTCACCTTACCAGCAGTTTCTTGATTCCCGCTTCCAGACCGCTCAAAGTCAGTTCGAACATCGGGAAGACCTCGCCCACATCGCGTATGGTCTCAGCGCCGTAGGTGTATTCCCACGTCCGCTTCGGGATCGGATTGAGCCAGATCTGCTTCTTGAAGCGCTTCTTGAACTTCATGAACCATTCCATCCCTGTCTCTCTATTGAAGAGGCCGATGATGGCATTGCCGCCTTTGCGGTAGAGTTCCGACGGCGCCATGGCCGCGTCTCCCACGAAGATTACTTTGTATTCCGCGTCCAGTCGATTGAAGACCCAGGTGGTCTCCACGGAGTCGCGCAGTTTGCAGTGCGGCGTGGTGTAGAGCTGGTCGTAGATGGCGTTGTGGAAGTAGTAGATCTTCAGGTCCTTGAAGTGGTTGGATCTGCTGACGGCCTGAAATAGCCTGTTGCAAAGCCGGCTGTACGGCAGCATGGACCCTTCCGAATCGATGAGCAAAAGCACCTTCACGGTGTTCTTCCGCGGCTTCTCGTAAGCCAGAGACAGCATGCCTCCATTCTCGCAGGTCTCGTCGATGGTCTTATCGATGTCCAGCTCCTTCTCCGTCGTATCCACGCGGGACGAGTACTGACGCAGCTTGCGGAACGCCATCTGAAAGCTGCGAATGTCCAGGATCGTATCCTCGCGGAAGTCTTTGAAGTTCCGCTCGCCGGCCACCTGCAGGGCGGTCTTGTGGCGACTCTTGCCTCCTACCCGGATGCCGCTCGGATGGTAGCCGCCCCGGCCCATCGGGGACGTGCCGCCGGTGCCGATCCAGTAGCTGCCGCCGTCGTGCTTCTCCTTCTGCTCTTTGATCCTCTCTTCGAACATCTTAAGGAGCTCCTCCAATTCCTTGGCGAAGAGCTGCTTGTCGCCGTGGTCCTCCAGATCGCGCTCGTTGTCGCTCTCGTTGAGCCAGCGCCAGAATTCCTCCGGCAGATCCTCCGGGGTCTCAATGCCCTGGAAGTACTCGGCGAAAATCTGGTCGAACTTGTCGTAGTCTGATTCAGTTTTTACCAGTATGCTCCGGCACAGCCGGTAGAATCCCATGAGAGACGAATCGGCGAGGCCCTTGTCCAGAGCTTCCACCAGAGTCATCCACTCGTTGATGGATACTTCCAGCCCGCGCAGGCGGAGCAGATAGAATAATTCTAAAAACATTACCAGTTCCTCAGACTGTATCCTTTCGTCTTAATCTCATCAAAGGTATCGATGTCCTGATTCTTCTTCAGCAGCACGCCCAGGAACGGCATGTCCTCATAGAGGTCGCCTATGCTGACGCCGCTGATCATAAGAGCCTGGATCCAGTCCAGCAGTTCCGACGTGGACGGGAGCTTCTGCAGATCCTTCATCTCGCGGATCTTGTAGAAGGCCTCCAGGGCATTTGCGACCAGTTTCTTATCGATGTCGCCGTAGTGGACGTGGATGATCTCCTCCATCTTCTCGGCGTCCGGGAATTCAATGTAGTGGAAGATGCAGCGGCGCAGGAATGCGTCCGGCAGTTCCTTCTCCGCGTTGGAGGTGATGATGACGATCGGACGGTGCTTGGCTGTAATCGTCTCCTTCGTCTCGTTGATGTAGAACTCCATCTTGTCCAGTTCCCAGAGCAGGTCGTTCGGGAACTCCAGATCCGCCTTGTCGATCTCGTCGATGAGGAGCACCACCTGCTGATCTGACGTGAAGGCCTCGCCCAGCTTGCCCAACTTGATGTACTGGCCGATGTTCTTGACATCACCCTCGCCGAACTGTGAGTCATACAGCCTTTGCACGGTGTCGTAGACGTAGAGGCCATCCTGAGCCTTCGTTGTGGACTTGATGCTCCAGATAATCAGCGGCATCCCAAGGGATTCCGCAATCGCTTCTGCCAGCATGGTCTTGCCTGTACCCGGCTCGCCCTTGATCAGCAAAGGCTTCTTCAGGGCGATGGACACGTTGACGGCGTTCATCAGCTCGTCCGTTACTACATAATTGTCGCTTCCTTTGAAGACGTTCATATCTTTTGTCATCTTACTGCTCCTCTTGTTTTTGTTCTTCTTGTTTCTGTTCGGCTTCTTCCAGAATTCCGTCCTGCTCGTTTCTCTCCTGCAGGACCTGTTCTTTTTCTTTGTCTAATGCTTCTATCTCTTTCTTATTGAGGACTTTGCCTCTGTATTTGACTGTTTTCACCGGGCCGCCCCGGTCCGCCTTAATGCCGATGGTATCGATGCCGTTCTTCACATAGTCCTGATAGATTGCGTACGCATCCTCCCAGCTCTCATAGCCGGCCTCGCCTCTGCGGTCCGGCAAGCTGTAATGGGCTTTCAGATAAGCTGTCAGGTAGCGGGTGTACTTCTCGGCGCCCAGATAGTTCACGTGCTTGCTGTTGTAATAGTCTTTATCGAAATCCAGCCCCAGTTCCTCGTACATCTCCGGCCTGTTGAAATCCAGCACCGTGTAGCCGCGATCCCGAATCTTGTCGAAGGCTGTATTGAAAATTGGCTTCTGTCCCTTCAGGCAGCAGTACGGCGAAAGAACAAAGAGGACTTCATCTCCTTGAGCCGTCAACTTATCGCACTTGTCCAAGGTCGCATCCAGCGCTGTCTCTGCGATGTCTGACAGAGGCTCCCGCTTCTCCGAGACTCTGCCCGGGAACTGGTTCACCTGCTTGGTCGTGTTGAAGCTCATGACGTAGCCTTTGGTTTTGTTCTTCGTGGATGTGAGTTTGAAGTCACCCGGCGACATGTTGCCTTCGGAGAGCCTGCCGTGGTACTTCAGAATCGGGATGTAGTAGTCCAGCCCGTTTTCGCCAATGTCCCCCAGCATGCCTTTGCTTCCGTCCATCTGGGTGAAAGCCGTATCAATGGCGTCCTTCTTAATGGACGAATACTTCAGATTGTCCGTGACCCTGCGGATGTGAGCGTCGGTGATCAAGTCTCTGTTTTTGAGCACCCACCGAAGTTCGATGATGTACAGCTTCGGATCCTGGGTCTTCTGCACTTCGTCAATCAGATCCGGCACAAAGAACATGGGCATTCCCATAGTCGCCACAGTGAAACAGGTGATTCCCTCTTCTTCATATGCCAGGGGGTTGATAAAGTAGCGGTTGGACGCGCTGGTCCCAAGATACATCACGTCGATGGTATTCTTTGGCTCCGCGTAGAACGCCTTGAAGGTCTGCCGGTTGGCGTCCGCGTCCCCCATGCTGAAGACCTTATTCAAGTAGCAGAACAAAAGCCCCGCACACAGGAGGAAAATCACTGCGCCGAGGACGAGTCTCCGCACCGTATGATTTTTAGAATGCGCGGTCGTTGCGGCTTCTGTTGACGTTTTTTCGTTTTGAGTTTCTCTACAATCCATGCAATAGATATGTTTCAGTTTTTTATCTCAGTTTTATCCGTTTCAAGAGCGGTTTTTTCGAAATGTCAATGAAAAACCTATTCTTCTGAGTACATGTAGCTGCTACGGTTTGAACTATCTCAAGGCGCTCTTCTGCACTTTTGCAAGATGTTAACTGCTTAAACAGCTCCTGTATCTGTAATGATGTTTCATCTCTGGAATAAATCCATTCGTCCGTGTCCAAAACCATAGACTGCTTGGTCTGAGACTTCGTTTAATTATGAACGCTTTTCCCCGAAAAGAAAATACCAGATTTAATACATTTACCCGGATTACCTGCATACACAGTGTTTGATTCAACAGCCTTGCCTGCCAAAACACAGTTAGCTGAAATTATGCTTCCAGACCCTATTTTCGTTCCTTTCAAGAGGGTAGCGTTCTGGCCAAGCCAAACATGATCTCCAATCAGTACACTTTTGCTCTTATTAATTCTTTTCTTATTGCTAATGTCATAAATGAGATGAGGGTCGGCTGTTCTAATCCATACACCAAACGAAAATACGCCTTCTTTGCCAATAAGCAGATTCTGTCTTTCTGAAACAATAGCAAACAGCGGTCCGTTAAAATAATTATCTGGGCCAATATAGACGGCAGTTTCCCGCCAAACATCCATTTTCAGCTTGTAAGCATGGCTCTTGTTATGTGATAAATAAACAACAGCGTTGTTTCCGCAGAAGTTTATTGCACTGTCAGACAACTTTACATCATCTTCAACAAAAAGAATATTGCCCTTGCCCTTGAAATGTATCGCTGAGTTATCTAAAAATGAAGGTTCTCCAATAATAGTATTTTCTTCTAACTGGGATTTATCTTCTAACTGCTTATTGAATTCTGTAATCATCGTTTTTCTCCACTTTAATAGGGATCCGTAGGTGTCCTCTCATTCTCCATACGACTCGTATTATAACAAAAAAGAGCCGCAGTTGCGACTCTTAATCACGGATTATCAGTAACACACGTGGCACTTTGTCAACCCCTTCTTCTTTGCCGTTGAAACTGACACTTTATATAATGCATACGCATTTCTCAGCCCCCAACAATTCTTATCGCAATGATATCTTTTACCTGTCCGGGTGATATAAACGGTTTTTGAAGAAGAATTTTTAGGCTTTTTAACGACCTTAATTGTGCAGGTGGCTTTCTTGCCCGATTTCAGTGTGACAGTAATCTTAGCGGTTCCTTTTTTCTTAGCTTTGATTTTGCCTGCTTTCGTAATAGAAACGACTTTTTTCTTGCTTGATTTCCAGGACTTAACACTATCGCCCGCTGCCAACCCCAGAACGGATTTCATCTGTTTGGTTTTACCTTTGTAAACGGTATATTTCTTGGCAGTGAATTTAGCAAATGGCTTGAGCTTCGCAATGGCTCCTCTCTGCGAAGCATCACAATTGTAACAGTAACGTTCACACACTCCGGCGCGTAAGATTGTAGCGCCTGTAATCGTATGCCATTCACTCCAAACATGTTTTCCTGTCGCTGGGATCGCCCTATACTCTGTTGTCCAACAGTTCTCACAAAAACGGTACTCCTGGCCTTCCCATCTACAGTCAGCAGGCGAAACCTCGGTCCAGCCACTCCACTGGTGGGCAACTTTCGGTATTACATTCTCCTCTAATACCTCGCCGCACGCCGAACATTTTCTATGTTAGCGGCCTTCTTCTGAACAAGTTGCTTCTGAATCAGTGATCCACTCAGACGAATTGTGTTCACAATCATCATCTGCATAAGCTACTACTGTAATACAAAGAAATGCTGAAATGCATAGGATTAACACTGTAAGTAACCGTCTCATAATAATGTTCTCCTTCTCATCAACAAAACTGTCGGATTATTCCGAACACATTGTATCTCATTTATCGGTGCATGCAAAGGTTTTTATATAGTCTTTTACTTCCAATAGCGATTCATATACCTGGTCAGTCAGCCCTCTGATTTCATCTGTAGGCTCCAGCAGATCGGGCACCATGAAGACAGTGGCTCCAGATGCGCGGGCAGCGCGCACTCCATTGAAGGAATCTTCTATGATAATGCAATCCTTAATATCCGCTTGAAGCTTCTCTGCAGCAAGCAGAAACACATCCGGCGCAGGTTTACTAGCCTTTGCCATATCTCCCCCTACGATGACATCAAAGTACTGCAACAGCCCCGCGTCACGAAGCTCCATCTCTACAATATTCGTCTCTGTTGAAGATCCGATTGCGGTTCTGGCCCCTCTGTCTTTCAGGAATGTCAGCAGTTCGACCACACCCTCCTTAATGGTCAGTCCGTACTTCTCATAATGCTCAACAAAGATCCTGTAGATTTCCTTATTGAATGCCTCCAGGGTCGCTTCGTCACCAAAGTGATTCTTCAGTTTCTTATGTGTCTCTACATCAGTCAGCCCGATACATTCGTAAGCGACGTCCTCAGCGCCCGTAACGCCCAACTTTCCGGAAGCCAACCTGCAGCACTCCAGATAGAGACGCTCCGTATCGAAGATGACACCGTCCATGTCAAAGATTACGTTCATAGAACTTTCTCCCATTCCTTTATCAATTTTTCCAGAGACCATGCCGCGTTTGCCGGGCTGGTCGACGGCATCTTTATCGCTGGTATCCCGATACGTTCCAGCTGATACTTATCATAGATCTTCTTTGAAAGAACTCCGTTGCACAGAATCCGTTCAACCCGCGTCTGTTCAAGCAGCGACGGAATATCCGTCGGCACGACATTCTTCACACTGCTGTCGGAAGCGCCGATGATATCGCATTCTTCAATCACATCCCACAACGCGAGTCCGTTCGTGAGAACAAGCGCCTTCTTCTCCTCAATACTCTCAGGCAAAGGCACCCCGTACACATAGGCCAGAACCTGCCAGAACCGATTGCGCGGATGTCCATAATAAAACCCCATCTCCCGACTCGCAGGAGATGGTATCGATCCCAAAATCAGTATTCTGGAGTTTTCATTGTAGAGCGGTCCGAAAGTGTGGACCACGTGGTGATAAGTTTGAGACTCGTTCATTATTTATGAAACATTTCCTACAGTTTCATGAGACTGTCTTTCAGAATCTCCGCGCTGTACTGCAGTTTGAGGCGCTCTTCCTTGAGCCACTTTTCTTCCAGTCTGTGTTCCACACCGTTGACGCCGACGAGGGATGGAATGCTCAGGGATACCCCTTCAATGCCGTACTCGCCTTCGAGCGGCGACGTGACTGGCGCAACGGTCAGCCTCTGATTCAGCACCGCGTCAGCAAGGGAACAGACGCAGGTCGCAATGCCGTAGTGCGTCCTTTCCTTCGACTTGATGATCTGCATACCCATATTCAGTACCTGATTGTACAGGTTGTACTTCTGCTCATCTCCCCAAGGCAGACCAACGTTAGCGCAGTACTCCCACATGGGAATTCCTGCGATGGAAAGCCGGCTCCACACAGGAAACTGGGAGTTTCCGTGCTCCCCGACGATATTGCACTTGATTGCCTCTGTGTTCAGATTCGTATAATTCGCGATGCAGCGTACCAGTCTGGATGTGTCGAGGATACATCCTGTTCCGAACACCTTCCCGTTTGGAAGCCCCATCCATTCTGCGCACTTCTGGGTGAGGATGTCCACAGGGTTCGACACCATCATGATGACCCCGTGGGTGTAATAAGGCTGAATCTTCTCGACAACGTCTTTGATTGTTACGATGTTGTCGTTGATCATGTCAAGACGCTCTTCCCCGACTCTCCTGTTACGGCCGGCTGTGATGATGATCAGATCGCAGTTGCTGCAGTCTGAATAATCGCCGGCTCTGACCGATGACGTTCCCATATACGGAATGCCATGCTGGATGTCCAGCGCCTCACCATAAGCTTTTTCCTTATCTATATCAACCAGAACGATTTCGCTGGCGAGATCTCTGATTGTAAGCGCATAGGCAATGGACGCGCCTACAAAGCCGGCGCCAATAATCGCCACTTTCCGGTTGTCTATGGCTGCATATAATTTATCCTGCATAAAGAACACCTTCTTCTTTCATAACAATACCTATATCGTGGATATTATACCAAAAAACAGCCGCAGAAGCGACTGTTTCGGTCTTTGCACCATTACGGGAGCGTTATTCTTTCCTTCGTTCTGTATATGGCATCATCATAAGTGTGAAGTTCGTTTACCAGAATCACCAGGTATCCGTCATCGACAAGGCAGCTCTCGACTTCGCCGATTGGAACGCTGATGCTTCCCAAGTACGCACCGTCCGCTGCACGATACAGGTCAATGTAACTTTCACTCTCTCCAATCCATGTGCCCACGAGAACCACGCCGTTGTAGGCACCAACGTCCTGCGGGAATCGGAACCGCACAGTTTTTTTGATCGTTTTCTCGATTTTGAAATCGCTGTCGCATATGTAGATATTTTCAAGTCGCGAAAGGTAATATTTATCGTTGCTCACATCATAGGCAATTCCGTTGGCCAGTGTAGGCAGATCGATGGCACCCAAGCTTTTCTTCGTGGCAGCGTCGAAAACGGCACAGGACTTTGTCTTGGCAGCCGAATAAGTTTTGGTAATGTAGATTCTGCCTTTATTTGGGTCGCAGGTTGCGCCGTTTCCATGTCTAATCATGTTTGCAGAAACACGTCCGAGGAACGAACCGTCCTGCTTGCTGTAGGAATGGAGATTGCCAACCGTATTCTCGCGGTTGACGTAAGTTACAATGTAACTGTCCTTCGTCATACTCAGGGATTGCGGTACAATTGCTTCTTTCTCACCTCTGACTGTCGCAACGCGCGTCAAATTAGATTTACTTAATTTCCGGATGATCTTTACCTTCTTATAGGACGGCGCCGTTCGCCCTGTTCCGACGATTTCTACAGGATCTGAGAGGGGGCCGCTCAGCAGTTTCTCCTGAAACATGCAGAATGGTTTCACAGCATAGAGGCCTTCATCCCTAATGAGTTCAGCCGTCATGGTACCCTCTTTCAGTTCCTGTATCAGCTCATATTTTCCAGAGGCGGCGTTCCTCTTAAACACCTGATAATATGTTGCAAAATCAACTGGTCTCCATGAGATTGACGCCTTGGTGCCGGAGATATTCGAGACAATCGGAACCGCCGGCTTATCCAATTCCTTTGGGTATACATTGATTTCAACCAATGTGCTGGCGTTTTTGTACACGCCCGTGCTTTCCGCTCTGACTCTGACCCACGTATGCCCGTCTGAGATGCATGTGATCAGTCCTTCCCGGTCCACCTTCGCGATTTCCTTATCCCCGGATCTAAAGGAAATGTCTCCCCTCGCCTTTACTTCTAGCTTCATTGTCTCTTCCACGAAACCGTCAAAGACATCCGTATTCATCTTGATCGTCTGCGGCAACTTCTCTATTAAGATGGCGGAGCGAGTTCCTTTGGAATAGGCGTCTTTGAACTTGCCGTTTACAGTGACAGTATAGGTTTTGCCGAGAGCAACGTGACGTACCATGCACTTGTTTTTCTTCACGGGAATCATAAAATGATAGTTTTCACCATCAACGCTGACGTAGTATCTGTCGCATCCCATGTCATCCCAAGTCGCGATAATATTGAACCCTTCCTGTTCCAGTTGCAGACCCGTTACACTCTTTGTTTCAAAGTCAGGGGTTTTGCCGAACAACAAAAAAGCCCCTGCGATCAGGCACACAAAGAAAAAAACAATGACGGCTCTCTTAAAGCCTCTGTTCGACTTCTTTCTTCTGCGACTCCTTCTTCTGCGTTCCCTGCTCATCTATTTCACAAACTCCTCTGGTGTCAAGCACTTCACTCCAGTTCCCTGAAAGTGTTTCTTATCTCTGCTTATAATTAATTTACACCCTTCTGCTTTCGCGCATGCAGCCTGAAGCGCATCTCCAAAATCATCATTATTCATATCAAGCGCAGTTTCCAATTGCTGCACATCAAGACTACAAATCGTTGCAATACCCATCAGCTTGCGCATTATACTGTGGGACTTCTCTTCGTTTTGCAATGATGTTTTTAGGAAATCATAGACATCCGACACCGTCTTCGCGGATACTACAGCTTCTGCAACACCATCTTCACACATATGAAGCACTGTAATGGAATCTGCCGCAAACGGTTCGCGCTCAAACAAGACATCTAAGATTACATTTGTATCAATCAAGATTCTCATAATCTCTCGCCCTCATTTCTCTTAACAGTTCCCTGTAATCCCCTCTGAAACCATCTGGAAGACACGCATCACTTAAAACACCAACAAGCGAATCAGAAGCATACTCTTTATAAGGAACGAGTTTCGCAACCAATTTGCCGTTTTTGCTTATCTCCACTTCCTCCTCGACAACCGTCGAAAGATACTTGCCAAGATTCATTTTAAGTTCTGTGGCAGTAACGATCATTTTGTCCCCTCCGGTATATATCCTAACTAATAAATCGAACATTTTTATCATATTTTATTAGTTAAATTAATCTATTTCGTTCATTATAGGCAATTATTTTAAAATTGTCAAACATCTATCGTACATTTTGACAATCCCGCCAAACCATAATAGAATGTATCAATGATGCG
The DNA here is from genome assembly GCA_015058145.1 of Clostridiales bacterium. Lineage (GTDB taxonomy): Bacteria > Bacillota > Clostridia > Peptostreptococcales > Anaerovoracaceae > Lentihominibacter. The sequence continues at coordinate 20,505 of SVCX01000002.1, forward strand.
CAAATCAGTGATAATTTTGCTTTTGGCCACTATGGCAGCCTTTGCTGTTTTAGTGTTCGTTGAAGGCCCGACGCTCACAAGTGAAAAAGTCAGAAATCTCAAGCTCGAACAGGATGGGTTCAATGTCAACATCTCATGGGATGAAATGGACTGCGAGGAGTACGAGCTTATTATAGTCTGTGAAAATCAACGCATGAATCTGACCCTGCCGGAGAACCATTATACGATTCCAGATGTCATCTTTGATAAAACCTACCGCGTATCTGTCGACGCCAAGCTCCGCTCCGGAAACAACGCTCGTGGTGCCAAAGGAGAAATAACTCCAACCAGGCTCAAGCAAAAGCTAAAAGTTAACATCAAGGAATATGAGGGGTTCAAGGGTGAAAAAATGCGGCTGAAAGCTTCTGGCGAAGGCGACATCACCTTCTCTTCTGCCAACAAAAAGATTGCTTCTGTAAACAAAAACGGTATGGTGAAGCTGAAGCGTCCAGGTCACGCTACGATTAAGGTGGAAGCCTCCGGCGACTTCTTTTACCAGGAAGGCGTGCGGAAGGTTGAAATCGACGTATACCCGGACGCTCTGGAACAGCCATCACAGCCACAGGTCAAGAATCTCTCTGATTCACGGTGCGAACTGACCTGGGAACCCACGGAATACGCCAAACACTATCAACTGTTCAAACAGAATGTCCATACAAAAAAATACGAACACTTCCGGGATATTGACACAGATGAACTATCTGTCGAGATCACAAGAGACACCGGAAAATACGCTGTCAAGGCTCTGGCTGAAGTCCAGGACAAGACCGTCATGGGGCCACTTTCAAAAGGTGCCAAAGTGGAAGGAACCACAGAAAAGGCGAAATCCTATTCCCATGCCAAGGTGCTGGATTTGCTGAACGCGTCAAATTTGGATCTTGTACGCGAGATTCACGGGGACGGCGGGACCAATGTACCACAGTCCATCTCCAGTAAAGATGACTGCTACGTTGTTTCCTACGTCAACCACGCTGGATCTGCCGGCAAACTCATCTCCTACCGGAAGAGCGATGCTGAATGTGTCGCGATTGACCCATGCAGTGATATGGGACATGCAAATGGGGCCACCTATAACCCGAACACCAACAAGTTTTATGTCGTTAAAACACATAAAAGTATCCGAACTGCATCCTGCAGCACCTACAATGGAACAACAAAAAAATTAGCAGGTATATTCAGCCTGCCGAGGGTTACCTCCGGAATCGCGTATGATGAAAGCAACGATAAATTCTATTTATCCAAAGGCAATGAAATCTACGTCTGCACAAGCAATTTCAAAGTCGAGAAATTCATCCATAAATTCATCCGCTACAACCACGCCCAGGACATCGGTGCCTACAATGGCGTAGTCTTCGTCTGCACCTGGGTAAGCGGAAACACCAGCTTCATCGATCTCTACAGAGCTTCAGACGGAGCCTATCTGGGAAGCTATGACGTCTCGATTGGGGAAATCGAGAGCTGCATTGTGGATGATGGCTATTTGGTGATTCTAATGAATACTGTAGGAAGCAGTAATGACAGAATTTATAAAACAAAAGAAAGGATTGCTATTCCATAGCAATCCTTTCATCCTTTCACCTTTTTAGGCATAATGTTTCTTAATCCATTTCTATTAGATAATCATACACTCGCTTACAATTCTGGTCATCATTATAATAGAAAAAATTCTTCGTCCTCTCATGGTATTGTCTGTCCAATTTGCAATCATTTTTGATTATTGTAATAATCGCATCCACTGTTTCTTTAACCGTATGGGTGATTGGGCCAAATCCCTGTTCATAATAATCGAAAAAGGACTCTTTATATGAATGTTGATTATTGTTTGCATATATATCATCAAACTGAGAATATACAATTGGTTTTTCCAAGTATGCAAAGTCGAATTGGATTCCAGAATAGTCCGTTACCAGCAGGGAACTTTCCCCAAGTACTCTTTCATAGTCAGCATTTTCATGATGCACTTTTATTGTATCATTGCCGCAAAAATCTATCGCTTGTTTTTCAAAACTGCCATGCACATAAAAATCCCCCTCATATCCATATTTATTCAAAGCCTCAACCAAACGAGTATCATTTATAAGAGTATTGTAGAAGATACAATAGTCACTATTCTTGAAATCCTCTACATAATCATATCCTCTTCTTGTTTTATCCATTGGCCCCGCCAAATGCTTTCTCCACGTCGGCATAATTGCTATTACTTTTTTCCTTTTGTAAGAGAATAGATCGTCAAATCTTGTTGATCCTAGCATTTTTACAATGGTTTCATCATAACCGAATGGTTTTGATAGAATGCTCTCATATTCCATCTTTGTGGTTGTTGGTATCAGCTTTATGTTTTTATTAAATACATTTAACCACCCCGACAAATCACCTTGCATAATGCCATGCTGTAAATAAATAAACTTGGAATTAAACAAATCCGCGACAAAACGAGCTTGTCCGGTAAATGGTCTAAAAATCGCATCTTCTCCGTATGCAGAAATCACTTTATCCGCAAGCAACAGCAACACTTTATGCCTTAAAGAGTTTGGTTTTATTATTCTTCCATATTTTTTTATGCAACTATAATCCGGGCTTTGTTTTTCCAATACAAAATAGAGCTTAATCCTGCTATTGTTTTGTTTTGCCGCATACTTAAACAAAGCCGAACCATTATCTGTTGCATGCTCATTTCTGTCGGAAATAATCCAGACTTCTTTCCTGATAAAGAAACTGTAAAGATGGTACAAGAAACGATATCCCAAATACTTATAATCTTTTTTCTTATTACAAAGAATACCAAATATGCGTCTTATCTCAGAAACGAAATGTGTTCTTCTTCTATAATTATAACAACACAAACGACCATTTATTAATTTAACAATATGATCAGACGATATCCAGTAATTATGTTTTGAATCATTGTCGAATTTGCCGAATTTTCCAAAAAAAGGTTTAATGCGAATATGTTCATATTGTTTAATTCTTAAATAGAAGCTATATTTAATATTATGAGACAAAGGCAATCTGAAAACAAACATATTCCCCTTTGTTAGTTCCTTGTTATCAAAAGAATATATAGTCTTACATGGAAAATCTGAAAACTCCGGATAATAAATGTTTCCTTGATTATCAATTACATATAACTCAAAAGGAATATTAAGCGAGAATAAATCAGTCATCCCCTTTAATATAAGGTGATTGCCTTCGGACTCAACAACATGAAATATTAGTCTTTTTTCCCCTTTGACCCTTATTAGCTTTTGCTCGCCATTATAGAATATACCCTTATTATAAGTGGCATTGTCAAAGATGTTTTCTCCATGTTTTAATTTCCATACCAATGCACGTTTGGAAAACGAAAGGTGCTTCTGCTTAGCTATTACAACATCCTCAATCTTTTGAAGGGCACTCTGTAGTAATTGTCTGTAAAGAATAATATCCTGCTCATTCATAGACTCAGGAAGTTTTTCTCCGATGCGCCACTGCATCTCATACATTATTGAGTACTGAATAAAACGCATTACTTCGCCACGAGCCTTAATACTCATATCAAACAAAGCGTCCCACACTACGACAGGAGTAACTAGATAACGTTCCTTGCTCCTTTTTTGTACAAACGTAGATAAAGAACTATTATCATTTCTTTTCCGAATGTGGTATACCCCTTTTGACAAAACACCATATCTGCATTTTTTTAGTAACAATTCGTTGATGAAAAGAGCGTCTTCCATATAATTAATGTCTTCATTAAACTTCATCTCTTTAGTAGCTTCTCTTCTTATAAAGCAGTTACCAGTCATCAACTGTATATAATTATAATCCTCTGCTAAATCAACAACTTTTGTTTCTTTGTATTTAAAATTTAGAATATGCGGACCTTCTTTTGCCCCAAAGAATTCCAACTGCAATGAAACAAGATCAACAGTTTTTCCTTCTTTAGAATCAAAAAACTGTTTTACATAAAAAAAAGCATCCTCACTCCAAATATCGTCCGATCCGAAGAAATTGATGTATTCACCTTCAGCTAATGCAAGGCCCATGTTGCATGCAGAAGATACACCACCGTTTTCTTTGTACCGGTAAACGATATTATTAGGATATTTTTCTTTATACTCCAAACAAATACCTTCAGAATTATCAGTGCTGCCATCATTAATCAGAACCAACTGGATATTGTCCTTAAAGCCTACTTTCTGATTAATAATAGATTCAATAGTTTCACGAAGATACTCTTCTGTATTATAAACAGGAATGATTACCGAAAAAAGGAATCCTTGTTTCGCCTGCATGCATCTACCTCCCTAAATCAATACAGATTCTTCTTAATGGAATCAAGCACCTTTATACTTCTAACGGCAGACTCGCCGCTAGTCTTTGGTTTCTGTCCGTTAATAATACAATTATAAAAATGTTCCAATTCTGCCTTTAATGGCTCCTTATTTGACACAAATACCTTTTCAACAATTGTTTCCTGCCTGTAGACTGGGTCATATCCTATATCAAGATTGTAACTTGTTTTTCTTGATATTGTTAATGATCTGTTCAAAAGATCTGCATCAATAAAAGAAGTCCTACAGTGGATAAACACCTTGCGAATCTTCTGTTCAGTCGTGCGGCTGCTGATGACCGACCCAATAACATTGTTGTCGAAACGCATAGAACTATCTACATAATCCACATAGTTTTCACTGTATACTTTCGAACCAAATGAGTGTATAACGTCGACTGTCGCGTTCGGAATAAGACCGTTCATCAGAATATCTATGTCATGAATCATCAAATCATAAACAACATCCGTATCACTGATTCTTCTGTCCATTGATGAACATCTCTCAATATGAACAGCAACGATATCCTCATTCAAAACAATCTTCTCTAGTTCCAACACAACAGGATTAAATCTTTCTACATGACCAACCTGTAAAATAAGCCCTGTATCTGCATAAGCATCCACCACTTCCTGTGCATCCTCCGCTGATAAAGCTAATGGCTTTTCTACGAGCAGATGTTTCCCTGCCGCCGCTGTTTTAAGAGCAATTTTTTTATGTAAAGATGAAGGCGCCGCCACAATAACTGCGTCTGCCGCATCAATCAGTTGGTCCTCTGAGTTGAAGCATTCTTTTGATAATCCAAGTGAATTGATTCTGTTTTCATCAGGATCATAAACACCGACAAACTCAAATTCATTATTCATCTCACGGGCAAGCCTAATATGATTCTTTCCCATGTTGCCAGCGCCAATTATTCCAACTTTTATCTTCATCTTCCTATTCCTCACTACTTCACACTTTGTTTTAAGTTGTCGATAAATTTATCATGGTCGATGGCGAAATTGCCGGAAACCTGAGAGTCATCAGGAACATCTTTAGTAACTACTGCTCCCATAGAAATGGTGCAGTTAGCTCCAACCTTGACCATCGGCGCAAACGTGGCCGATAATCCAACAAAAGTATTTTCTCCAATTTCAACCCATCCCGCGAAAGTGGCACTTGCCGCGGCAATACAATTTTTATGAATCAACGTGTCGTGGCCAATCAAAATACAGTTGTCAATCACAGAATAGTCATCAACCAGAGTATTTCCGCCAATCACACCTCTCTCAATCGAACAATTAGAGTGAATCACAACTTTCTTACCCAGGGTGACGCCGCCAGAACTACTTACTAGCGTTCGTGTATCTGCATCTCCGAAATAGTAGAAGGATGGTGTTCCAACAACTGTCCCATCCATAACAACAGCACCCTCGTCAATGGTAACATTTTCTCTTATCACTACATTGTCCTCAATAATAACATTTGGCCCAATCGTGACATTATACGGAGATATCACTGCAGTTTCTGCTATTACAGCGCTGGAATCTATCACTGTTGGCTTCTTTTCATTGTCCTTATTGAGCGCCTTATGGACATTGAAAAAAGTGGTTTTGGGATTCTCTGAAACACAAACACCGCCATTAAATCTTTCCATCACTTCGTCTGCAATTTCTTCAGGACAAATCAGACACTCGACGCCTTCCTGTTTTGCCACATCAACATAGGCGGAACCCAACACAAACGAAATGTGCTTTTCGGTCTCATTTCGTCTAAGCCCTAGCAGCGCCACAGCATCAAATTCACCATCGCGAAAAACCCTTACATCTTCGTTAATCGCATTTTTTATTTCTGATACTTTCATTTGCTTAACCTCAAACAGATTGTTTCTTGAAATAACTACAAACAGTTTCTATAACATACTCAACCTCCTCATCTGTCAGTTCAGGGAATACCGGAAGACAGACGGAGCGCTTGCAAACACTTTCGGAAACTGGTAAGTCTCCTTCCTTATATCCAAGATCGTTAAATGCCTTTTGTAAATGCAGTGGGACAGGATAGAACATGCCTGCTCCAACGCCATGTTCGCCAAGATAACTAATCATACCGTCTTTGTCGTCCGTCAGGAAAACATACTGATGCCAGCATGGGGTGATTGTGTCATCAGCTTCTGGCGGCAGATGAACAGGAAGATCAGCAAAAGCTTTATTATATCTTGCAGCAATGGAATCCCTCTTGCTATTATACTCATCAAGTTTTTTCAGTTTGACACTGAGCACTGCAGCTTGAATGCTGTCCAGACGTGAATTGCCGCCAATCAGGTAGTTATAATACTTATACGGATCATAGAGCTCTGTGGCTTCCTGTGCACTCTCTACAAATGAACCTGTATCAACACCCAGGATTTCGGCTGCCTGGAATCCACCCTTGCCTCCTGCGTGGGCTTTCAATGCACGTGTTACCATTGCAACACTGTCGTCATTTGTTGTGACCATACCACCGTCTCCAAACGCTCCAAGGTTTTTCGTCGGGTAGAAAGAAAAACCTGAAGCAGTGCCAATGGTACCAGCTTTTTTACCTTTGTATGCACTGCCTATAGCTTGGCAAGAGTCCTCAATAACAACCAGTCCATGCTTCTCTGCAATTTGATTGATTTCATCACCCGCGTAAGGGCTTCCGAAAATGTGAACCGGTAAAATTGCCTTTGTTTTTTCTGTTATCAGTTTCTCGACTGAATCGGGATCGATGTTATAATCCGTTTCTCTGACGTCTGCAAATACCGGAATGGCACCTATTGCACTAATTGCTTCTGCAGTTGCAAAGAATGAAAATGCTGTTGTTATTACTTCATCACCAGCCCTCACTCCACAAGCACGCAGAGCTAACTCTAGTGAATCAGTTCCGCTCGCACATGAAATGACATGCTTGACGTCTAAATATTCTGCCATTTCTGCTTCAAAATCTTTTACTGCTTTTCCCTCGATATAACCGCAACTTCTGCTTACATCTACAATTGCTTTCTCCACATCTTCTTTTATGCCTTCATATTGCCGTTTCAAATCAAAAAAAGGTATATTCATATTCTTTTCTCCTTCATACAGTGCCATAATGTTGCATTCTATTTTACCATAGAGCCAAATCTATAATCAACGTTAAATGTTCCATCGCATTATTACTTTGCCAAACGATTTATGCGCATCAGTTTCAAATGCATTCTTGATATCCGTAATCGTACTGACTTCATTAACTGACTCTACGATATTGCCCAGATAATCAATTATTTCGGGATGATCTCTATACATAGCTACGGTCTTTTCAAAGTCCTTTACACCGCTCCTGCTTGTACCGAACATCCGGATACCCTTCTCAAGAATCATTCTAGTATTCACCGGTACCGGATACTCACTGACACCCATTATCGCAATCGTCGACTCAGGCTTGATTAAATCTATAATCTGCTCTATCGCTACAGGGCTTCCATTTCCACCGACACACTCAAACGCATGATCCATAGTAAAACCATCTGGAATCTCGTCCGTCAGATATGTTTCATCAACGAAGGTGAAATCGCTGAGTTTTTCCGGGATCTGACCGAAGACAACAATCTTTGAATCTGGATATTCATACTTAAGGAACAGAGATGTGATATATCCCAGATTACCGTCTCCCCATACTCCTATGACATCACGTCTCGCATGAGCGATTTTGTCAAACCTGGAGATAGCATGCACTGACACTGAAACAATTTCTGTGAACGCTGCCGTCTCTCTATTAATATCGTCAGGCAATTTCACCAACCTCTTTGGTGATATCTCAACTAGTTCCTGCAAAAATCCATCCTGCGACGAAGCGCAGAACTTTGATGATCTGAGATAGTTTTCTGCAATATAATCATCTTCTTCCACAGGAACATTCGGTACCATAACTACTAATTCTCCCGACTTAAATGTACCTGTTGGGTCAAAGGCCACTTCGCCTATTCCTTCATGAATTAGCGCCATTGGCAGTTTCTTTGCCAATACTTTTTTGTCTCTGGTTCCAAGATAATAACGCATATCAGCATTGCAGATGGAGAGATGCGTAGGTCTAACTATAGCATTCTCTCCAAAAATATTAATATCTTCCACCGCAACCTCAAATCTTCTTGGTTCAACCAGCCTGTAAACAGTGTTAAGCATCTTCTTCCTCCACTAGAGATCTAGCAACTCTAAGATCATAAGGATACGTTATCTTCATGTTAAGTGTATCTCCATTCACGAGCGCCACTTTCTCACCCTTTATCACAAATATCTTTGCACCATCAGTAAGAATATCTTTTTCCTCCTCCGTTAAAGACATATACAATTCTTTGAACTTTTTCGCCTTGAAAGACTGTGGCGTCTGTCCCTGATACATTTTCTTTCTTTCTGGAATTTCAGAAATAATTGTTCCATCTTCAGATACAACGATCGTATCCGTTGCGCTGATTACGGTATCACAGGCGTCGTATTGCTTAAGTGCTTCAATATTATCTTTTATGATTCTATGCGATACAAATGGTCTTACACTATCGTGAGTTACGAGCACTGTATTATCATCCAACTTTCCTTGTTGCTCTATATACTGAATGGCGTTCATGATTGTGTCATTTCTCTTCTCTCCGCCTTCTATGACAACTACTTTTTCGATTGCGTCAGGAATGAATTTCTCAATCAGGTCTTTTGTCTTCTCAACCCACATTGAAGGGCAAAGAACTATCACTTCATCAAATTCTTTCTCAACGAAGAATTTTTCTATTGTGTAGACAATAATCGGTTTATCCTTGATTGATAGATACTGTTTAGGCTTGTCGCCTCCCATGCGTGCACCTACCCCGCCAGCCAGTATTGCTCCGTATATCATTTCTGCCTCCCTTTAATAATCTATCTTGCTTTAACTTTCATTGGCTTGGAGAATGCCCCGTACATTTTTCCTCCTGCCACATATCTCACCGCGCGGACTTTATAGTAATACTTCTTGCCACGTTTAAGTTTTTTATCTTTTATCGACAGTTTCTTCTTGCTTACTGTCCTGATAAGTACGTATCCGCTCTTCTTTTTATTGGATCTGTAAATTTGGTATGCGCTGGCGCGCTTTGTTTTAGTCCATTTGATTCTGGCTTTATGCTTTTTCAGAGCTTTCGCTGATTTCATCTTGACTCTTTCAGGCCTTTTGTGACTAATCAGTTTGCCGTCTTCATCAAATTCTACTTTTTTCCCTTTTATTTTAGCCTTGCCTGTATATCTGAATCCTCTTTCCGGGTCAAGATAATACAATGACTTGTCTTTCCATAGCCAACCTTTGCAGATTAGGCCTCCGGGCGTGTAATACTGATAACGTTTTTTGCTGCCCTGCACGCTAACCCATCCGGACATGGCCTTCTCGTCGGACTTTCCATTGTTATTCATGTCTTTGATGAGCCGCACCTGATTGTTGTTGACATCCACAATTAAGGTGGCTCTGTGCCCTGCTACTGCATAATTATATCCGTAATTTCTAAGCCTCTTTACCTGTGTGCTTATTGAGGAGCTAAATCCATGGTCCTCCTCAAATGACCAAATCGGCGTAACGCAATTGAGATAGTTTGTCTTCGATGACGTGCTTAATGCGTGATGGCTTACTTTAAGCATATCACAGTTTAACGCACTTCCGTACCTTTCCACCTGTTTGGTCTCTTCCTGTTTTTCAGTATCTCCTGCGGACAAAAACCTGAAATTACCACACTGCACCAGCACTGTCAGAGAACAGTTGTTGAGGCAGTGTCCATTTTTAGAGCCGCAAACACCATGCTGGCTTTTGAATTGGTTGACTGTATACTCACCAATAGGCCCGATTACAGTGAATACTACAGCGCCGACGCTGAATGTATTTGTTCGCCTGGCGTTAGGACCATAAACGGTCTGGGTGTTTTCCTTTTTGCTTTCTATCACAATTTCTTTATGATTCCTGAAGGATGGTTTGAGGAATACTAGTTCTCCGATTCTTCCTTCTGCAATATCCAGATTATGAGCATATCTGGATTCAATCGAGTATCCTTTCGGAGTATAGTAATTCTTGCAGAGTTCCAAATCAGGCAGGTACAGTCTGTTCACTTTGAAGTTACTGCAGATGTCATCCAACCCGCCAGTGTGATCACTGTGAAGATGGCTGATATAAACATCTAGCTCTTTGACTCCAATCTTTTTAAGGGTGCTCACAATTGTTGAATGGTATACAGCCGAACTATTATTCCTCGGCTCAATCGCGCCCGTATCCATCAATAGATACTTGCCATTTGACTCAATCAGTACCGCGTCTCCATATCTGTCACTGCTAACCTTAGAACCATTGGCACGATGCAGGTATATGCCATAAATCCGCATGGATTTCCTGTACCTTGATGTATTCTCCAGTAAACTGCCTGAAGACCGTCCGTAATCTTTTATGATTATCTCCGGTTCTTCTTCAGGTTCTTCTGTTGACTCCTCCTCATCACTTTTTGCAGCAACAGTTGCTTCCTGTTCATCAGTAATGTTTTCGGTATTCTCTTCTGATATTTCTTCCTGCGCTTCCTCTGATATGTCCTGTTGGATGTCCTGCGTCTGAACCGTTTCCGGAACCGCCTCTTCCAGTTCTTCCTCTGCAAAAGACCAAGTCGGGGTCACGGAAAAAACCATTGCCAAACTGATGCTGCCCACTATTATGTTTCTCGAAATACTATTCCTCTTCTTCAATCTGTTCCTCATTCTGTACTTCAGACTGATCCACCGCCTGCCCGTCAGATGTATCTCCCGGTTCTTCAGTCAATTTCTTATAAACGGCTCTAAGAGTAATGTCGCGGGTCATCTGAAGTTCTTTAAGATACACATCTAACTCTTCCGAGGTGTATCTTTCTTCCGTTTCAGCATCCATCCAGCAATCAAAGACGTAACCCTCCTTTGGTGGTGCTTCCGCGCGATCGGTTTCAGCTATTATTTCACCATATTCAACTGGTTCGCTTGTCCAGAGTACGGTATCATCCTCATCCTTCCATGTGACGGTAAAGGTCTTAGTGGTTGGCTTGAACTGTGCAGCATATGTAACATCACCGTTCACAGTCAGTTCTTGCAATTCCTTCGGGGTGTAGACCACCCCAGTTTTCTTATCTTTCCAACCTGTGAATGCATAGGTGTGTCCTTCATCCTCGTCTTTTACAGGCACATTACCCTTATATGACAACCTGCTATACCTTTTGACTTTGTCCTCTTTTATGATTTTACCGCCGTCTTCATCCTCATACTTCCAGGTAACTGTGCAGACCGTCGGCAGCCATTGACTTAAGTTCTTCTCAAACTGAGGCGTCCACTGTTTCAGATAACCAGCCTTCTTCGGATGGTTGATATCGTTCATATAGAGACAGAACGTGTTTCCCTTGAGTTTCGTCAGGGAAGAATTGCTCCACATATCAATGATTTCAATACGGTTTCTGGTGTCATCTTTAGCCCTTTTGCCGTATCTCTTCTGAGCGTTAAAGAGCAATGACCTCATCTTAGCGTACTGCTGTCCGTAACTTTTGAACTGTCTGACGTCCCTTACTGTGAAGAAGACGACCTGACAGCCTGGCCATCTGTTGTACGCATATGCAGTGATGTAGTCTATCGCGCCGGCTACCGTGTTTCCTTTATTATAAAGTTGAGATAAATATTTATTCGCATCGGCGTCACCCGTCAACTTATTGAAATCAACTCCTCCGAGCGATCCGAGGGGTACTCCCTTGAAAGAATCGTTCAGAGACAGCTGACATACGAAGACATCAGGGTCATACGTCGAATTTTTATTGCACCACTTCGGGAGCCGTTCCACATAACTACCGCCTATTTTGGACCGGGCAAGTGTCGTTCCTGAAACAGCGGCCTTCCTGCTCTTGCTGCCGTTTCTCTTATCCATGTATTCGACGAAACTGACGCCACCAGAATACTTGCCTGCGGTAATCGAGCTGCCCAGAAACAGGAATGTATGTCCTTTCAAAGCGCCCGCATATCCTGAAGTGCCAGCGTTTCCCAAGGAATAAGCACTTCCATTGCCGTTTCCGGCACTGGTCTTATTGGTCTTGACAGCTTTTGCTTTAGTGTAACTGGTTCTCTTGTTTCCAACATAGGCCCTGATCTTGTAGAAATATTTCGTATTCTTTTTGAGCCCTGTATCCAAGTATGTGAATCCAATTGTCTTGTGAACCAGCTTGTATCCTTTGTTCTTCTTAGTCGACCGGTAAACGAGAAATCCCGTTGCGCCCGGAGCTCCTGTCATCTTCAGGTGCACTTTACAATCACATTTATCAATTATTTTAAGCCCTGGTTTTTTCAGCACTATCTTGCACTTGGCAGTGCCGCTGAATTTGCTGTAAACCCGCTTATTCGCGTTGGAATACGATTTGATTTTGAAATAATAAGTTTTGCCTGTTTTAAGACCAGTAATGATTGCCTTGTTTGTTTTCACGTCGGCAGCCTTGGAGTATTTACCCTTTTTCTTCGTTGCAACATAAAAGACATATCCTGCTGCACCGCTTACAGTAGCGCATGATACTTTTGCTGATACAGCACTTGCACAAGTTGCTTTGACCTTAGCTGGCTGCTTTATGGTAATAATCGAAGCGTCTGCCGTGACTGTCATGATAGACAGCGCCATCACAACCGTCAAAAACAAACATACTGTTCTTTTCCACTTCATATGCTTTATGCTTTCTTTCATTTCTCTAATCCTTACCCGGTCTACCTATCAGATGCCTATCTTATTAATTATATCCTAAATGCCTCAGCCCTTCAATGTTGAGGCTTTTTTGTCACCAGTACCGTCCTGTTCGGGAAGAATACATCTAACACGGCATTTCTCATTTTCTTCCACGGCACTGCCTGGAATACTATCGCAACAACTGCTCCTAATCCGTATGTGACGAATGCAAATACCCATATTCTGATCAGAGGGCTGTCTATATATCCATAGAGCCAGTGATAGTTGAACATGATTCTCAGGAACAGCCAGTGAACGAGATAGATGATCAGTGTGGCCGCAGATATCTTCTTGATAATATATTTTGCTTTTTCACCGAACTGCTTCGTCGATAATCCATTCGTAATCAGAAGGAACAACGCCACATTTTTGAAAAAAGTCGTAATTGTAAACTTGCCGTTGATCCAGTTGCAGTCGCTGTATCCTGTAATATCAAATATGATGATGCTTGCAGCTGTCGAAACGATAAGCGATGCGAGCCCCGCCAAATAAATCAGTTTTCTTGCTCTTTTACTTGGTCTGTAGGTGTACAGGTAATACCCGAGAACCATCCAGAATGAATACTGGCAAATGCTCTCAAGCGGGGTATACGAAGCAATCAGTTCAACGGTTTCCTCATGCGGAATGCGCGGTGTACCGACAATCGTGTTAACAAATAACGCTGACAGCATCAGAATCAGACCGTATTTGTAAACGTTCTTATCATCAGCCTTCGTAATGCACCTGAAAAACGGAACCATGATATATAAAGTGATGATCATAGGAATGTACCACATATGAGGCGGCTGGACGATCCACTCATGAATGAACATCGATTTTGTGAACACGGCCCCATGCACCACCACCTTGCGGTATATTCTGTCCAAGGCGTAAATCAGACTCCAGAATACATAAGCTGCCGCCATTTTAGGTATGTTCTTGCTCCACACTTTCCTGGCAGTAACATTTCTCTGAGGCGTTAGAAAGAATATTCCGCTGACCATGACAAACAGCACTGTCGGCGATGCAAACAGTGCCATGTATCCGGCTAAAACCTGCCATTGGTCACTTCCAGCTCCAACAACCTGATAATCATAATACGGCAGCGACATTCTGGTCGCATGTACCAATACAACCATAAGGCATGATACACATCTCAGAATATCAACCGAATAGTCTCTTCCTCCTGTCACGAAAAGACGCGGAGCATTGTACTGTAATGTCTCGGATTCACTCATTTATTTGCTATTCCTCCGCAGTTAATTTTATAATACTCACAGACCTATTGCCTCACAGATTCTTCGGCAGTTTTCATGGTCCGTATATGCAAAGAAACGATCAACGCGTTCCTCATACATGCTATCCTCTGGACAGTCAAGCTCAATCATGTTCACAATTGTGCTGACTGTATCTTCATAGTTGTAAGTTACCGGGCCAAAGCCATCCGTATCATAGTTAAAATAGCCCTTGTCGCTTGTATGGCTTCCAAAGAACAGTTTTTCATCAAACTGGCTATAAACCACAGGTTTTTTCATGTACGCGTGATCTGCAACAACACTGGAGTAGTCGGTGACCATCAGCGAACTCCTGCAGATCACATCATTGTAACTAAAGTCAGGTTCAGCAATTTTAATGACATCGTTTCCCACGAAAGCGTCACGATTATTCGTGAAAAGCGGATGGACACAGAATAAACCGTTATATCCTTTCCTCTTCATCACACCAACAATTCTCTCATCATTGATCATTCTGTTGTAGAATCTACAGTATTCTGTTTCTGCAAATGCATTGCTTTCTGCAAGTTTATAAGAACCGGAAATGGAATCAAGGTTCATGTACTTTCTCCAAGTTGGCGCGAAAACGACAAGTCTTTCTCTTCGATCTATCAAATAATCATTCCTTGCAAAGCCTGTTAGCGCAATTTGTTCTTTCTTATATCCATAAGCTTCGTTTCTAATAATCGATTCATGCTCTTTTTTGGCTGATGTGATAAACAACGAAATGTTTCTCTTTTGCTTACAGCCCCAGGATGACATATCACCAAACGTTACACCATGCTGCAAGAAAACAAATTCATGTTTGATCATATCCTGAACATACTTCTGGTCAGAACCAAACGGGGTCAGCAGCCAGTAAGCCCACTGAGAGGAAATCAGCTTATCAGAAGCCAGAAACAGCGCCAGATACTCTTCAGATCCGTAATCAACCATATTCCCGTATTCACTCAATCTGGTGAAATCCGGAGAATCCTTAGATACAGCAAAGTAAATGCGATATTTTCTTTTCAGTTTACTGCTGCACAAATACTTAAACAGTGCTTCCGCATTATCTCCCGCGCGGTCTCCTCTGTCGACAAGCAGTAAAATTGGTTTTCCTTTGTGCAGGGCTTCCGCACGCTTTCTGATTCTATAGACTGAATCAGAACATGTTTTTTTCAGTATATTGTCAAAAGCTCCGCCCAGCGTTTTTATGATTTTTCTGTTGGCATCGGTCATGCGGATGACTCTACCGTCTGACAGAACCAGACAATGACCCGCTTTGAAAAATGAATTCTTCACATCGGTCAGTCTGGAGAATCTACCATATCCCATGCCCATAATACGGGATGAACCATCCCTGTTGTTCACGATATGAAACTCAAATTGCTCTCCGGGTTTCAGCGGCAAATCCACACGGAAGACTCTGCCTTGAAAAACTGTTTTACCCTCGACTGTTTTCGTGTCGAGATACGGAGCCTTGTAATAATCGAGCGGATAGTTACCATTTTTCCCCTTAACCACAACTGAATGCGTATCGTCAAACAGTTCGCTTCTGTCACGTCCCTCTAAATGGAGATGCCCGTTTTCGATTCCGGCAATATCGAGAAGAACTCTGGCATGATTTGTTATATATGTGCCGGCGACCTCTGTGGAAGCGCCTTTGAACTGAAGCATATATGCTTTCAGATTGAGTGGTGTTTTTTTGACCTCACAGATTATGTTATCATCAATCTGTTCCATAGTTTGGTGAAGTAATGCAATATAATCCTTCTTTTCGTTATCATCGAGAATGCTGTCGGGAATCGGCTCCGCAAACTTCCATTTGATATCATATGTAATCAAATACTGAATGTAAGAAATGACCTGTCCGTATTTCTCTTTGGACATATCAATCAACCTGCCGTAGACGTTTCTGACGACAGGAATGTACCAGCTTTTGTTCTCTTTTCTTGAATCGACTTTTGAATTGTTCTCTCTTCTTTTTCTGTACTCGTATACAGCGTCTCTGGAAACAGCGTACTTCCCACGTTTCAATATGATTTCGTTGATAAAAGGAACATCTTCCGTAATGAACAGATTATTACTGAGCCGCAGGCCTTCCAATGCTTCGCGTTTTATAATCGTTGAGCTTGCAGATAGTTGGACGAATGTATGCTCTTCCGTTATATCAACAACCTTACTTTCCTTGAATTTATAGTCAAGATCATGGATAAACCCGGTCTTCCGTTCAAAAAGCTTGATTCTGCATGCAGTAACATCCACCTCATCATAGTGCGCATCCAAAAACGGCAGTAATATCTCAAAGGCGTCCGTCTGCCACCGATCATCCGAATCGAGCATATTAACAAAACGCCCCTTGGCCCTGGCCAATCCCACGTTTCTCGCTGCCGAAACGCCTGCATTCTCCTGGTAGATATACTCAATATTATCCGGATAGCGACTCACATACTGCTCGCTGATTTCTCTTGTGTTGTCAGTACTACCGTCATCAACGATGATCACCTGAAAGTGATCAGCGAAACCTATCGTCTGATGAATCAGGCTGTCGATCGTCTCTGAAATATACTGCCCGTTATTGTATGTTGGTATTATGATGCTGAATATCATTAAAAGTAATCGTAGCCTCCATGTATATCGTAGATGCTGCCATTCAGATACTGGTTTGTCAGGATGTGATAACACAGATCCGCAACTTCAGAAGGTTCTCCGAATCTATGCATGGCTATCTTTTTGTTTATGCGGTCGTAACTCTCCTCACTCCTGTTGTCCTGCCATCTGGTCTCAATAAAGCCCGGAGCCACAGCGTTCACGCGGATGCTTCGGTCGGCGAATATCTTGACCATCGATCTCGCTGCAAACATGATTGCAGCTTTTGATGTGCTGTAAACCAGCGAAGAAGAATACGTCGCCTGTCCGGCATGGGATCCCATAAAGAGAATGCTTCCATGCTCATTGATCATTGGATGAAGCGCTTTGACCAGAAACACCGGCACGTTTACATTTGTCCTCATGACATGTTCCCAGATCTCCGGCGTGTAGTCATCAAAAGATGCATATGTTCCGATTCCTGTGTTCAGAATCAGCCAGTCAACGTGATCTGTATGTTTCTGAACGATATCTGTAACTGCCGTGATTCCTTCGTATCCTGACAGATCCGCCTTAATCAGTATGATTTTGTCTCTGTCCTGAGGATTCATTTCAGCTTTCAGATCATCCGCAAGCTGATCGTTATGTCCATAGACAACAAAAATCTTATCCTCCGGGCAATCCGATTCTCTGAGTATCTTCAGGACGATTTCTCTGCCTATTCCTGATGTTCCGCCCGTGATAACTGATACCTTACTCATTTCCACCACCTACATTTTAAGTATTTCCGTCATTAGTTCCTCAGGAATATACGGACGCTGGTTATACATTTCTTCTCCAAAGAATGTCTTCGGGAACGCCCGTGAGCCAGCGTCGATCATCACCTGTATCAATCTTGGTTTTTCGCTGTCCATCTCCTGCAGCGCTCCGGCGAGATCCTCACTGGAAGAAACTGTTTTAGCGTTTATCCCAAAAGCTTCAGCAACAGCAGTGAAATCCGGCGCTGAATAACCGCCGGTTGCTACTGACCCGGCGTAAACGCTATTGAAGATATCGTCCTGCTGCTGTTGAATCAAACCGAGGGACTGATTGTTGAGAACAATCATCGTCACAGGCACTTGCTCTCTGAACACCCATTGCAGTTCTTGGATATTCATCTGAAAGGCTCCGTCACCGCAAATTGCAACAGACTTTTGTCCTGTAGCATAATGCGCGCCGATGGCGGCCGGAAGTGCAAATCCCATTGCTCCATGGCCGCCCGAAACGAGAAGCTGCTGCCCGCTTTTGAGATTGAACGACTGGGACGTCCACACCTGATGTTGTCCGACATCACAGCAGATCACCATATTGTCTTCCATTTGATTGCTGATTGTCTCAAGCAATGCATTCGGTTTTCTCTCGGCGCATCCTGCATCGAACGCAATGAGTTTTTCCCTGATCTGACAACATGTTTCAAGCCAGGAATCAAATGACTTCTTAACAGAAGCACTCTTTCCTTCCAGGATATCAATCACGTCATTGCAGTCTGTGAGAAAACCAATCTCGTCCTGATGCACCTTGCGCGTTAATTCTAACGGGTCGATTTCGACTCTGATAATCTTTGCCTTCTCGGCGAACTTCTCCGGTTTCATGGCTGTCTGACGCTTACACAGACTGCATCCGAGAGAAACAATCAAATCCGCTTTTTTATATGAAATGATGTTCGCATACCGATGACCATATCCGCCCCCCAAATGCCCCATATTCAGCGTATGATCTGATGGAAGAAGATCACGTCCAAGCATGCTCGTAATAATTGGAATCCTGTTTTTTTCTGCAAAAGCAAGAACTTTATTATGTGTTTTCGAACCATGAACAATTCCATTTCCAAGGACCAGGACCGGGCATTCTGCCTCATTGAGTGCATCGATAATCGCCTGGGCCGCCTGTGAAGGATCATCACCGTCTATTGTTTCTTCAGGTTCAAAGGTTTTCATCGTTTCAGAATCGATTTCCTGCCTTTGCATATCCATTGGAAGGTCGATGAGAACCGGTCCCGGTCTTCCTGCCAGGCACTCATAATATGCCCGTTCAAGAACATATCGCAAATCATTGATATCTTCGATCTTGACGCAGTACTTTGTCACGGCATCAACAGCTGAAATGACATCCATCTCCTGAAATCCATTCTGGCGAATTCCGTCGATATGAAGATATTCATAGGTGTTCAGCTGTCCCGTGATGAAAATGACGGGCGCACTGTCGTAATATGCATCCGCTACTGCAGATATCAGATTGCACGCCCCTGGGCCGCTTGTCGCGTAAGCCAGCGCAGCTTTTCCTGTCGCCTTGGCGTATCCGACAGCAGCAAATCCTCCGCCCTGCTCGTTGCAGCAGCAGTGGTTTGTTACTTCCTGACTGCGGAATACAGAGTCGGCGAAATGGGCAATCATGGTTCCCTGATACCCGAAGAAATGCTTGATTCCCTTTTGTGCAAAAAAGTTGACAATGTAGTCACTTGACTTCATAGTATTACTCCTTATTGTTTCGTTGATGGTTTGAGCAACGGTTCTTTATGCTGCGGAGGCGCAAGTTGTTTCAATTTTTCGCTGTTCTTAGCGTCTCCCAGATAATCCAGCACCTCACATTCGATTTCCAGCAGTTCCCCGCTTGGACACAGCGACAAGTCTTCCTTCAAATACTCTGTTGCCAGCTGCGTGTAATCTCTGAAGATGACGGCAAGTTCATCATAATTTTTGCTGCTGCGCAGATTTCTGATCATATCCATTTTCGGATTCAGCTGCTCATACAGCATTCTTCTGTCATTGCTTCGCCTCGCGATGGAGAAAACGAGATTTCTGGAATCTAAAGTCTGCGCGCTGTCCCTGTTTTCCAATAGAGACTTAAGATACGCTTCCAGAATATCATCCAGCGGAGTCCCTATCTCCTTCAGGCGTTGTAAATAATCTTTATACGGCACACTTGCAGAAATCAGATAGTTCTGTTCGTTCTTTTCCGGCAATACAGCGTGCTGCAAATCTGCTCCGAAGAATACTTTCAGATATCTTTCGTAATTCTTTGGTATCTTGAATGATTCGCCGTCCAGTTCGATTTCAGCAATCTCCCTGAAAAGAGATTTCGGCAGGTAGTATCGCGGCCTCCGATAGGATCTGACAAAATACTGTTTGGAGGAGGTCTTCTTCCCATACACCCTGCAGAGATAGGAAAAAGTCTTCTCTCCGGCATCAGATGTGAACCTCTTACGCATGCGGGTGTAAGAAAGTGCGACTCGTTTTTTCCCAGTCATGTTCTTTGGCGGATTGAAAGAATCGTTTTCCCATCCTGTCTCCAACAGATTGGCAAATAAGTTGTTCACATCGTTCCTGAGAATACTGATTGTGACCCGCAGTCCCGGCTTGGAATAGTCTTTTCCCCTGCCAAGAGCAATGTACGTCGAGTTCTCATCGACATACTCAACGCTGAATCCCGGATAAGACTTTGCGTTGCCCATGTATTCCAGTGACCGCCCTGGCAGAGTGGCCTGATTGACAACATCGATGAACCTGAGGCAGTCATCCAGCGTCATGAGAACTTCAGGTATCACAAAGTCCGCTTCAAGCGTACCGAAACGCAAGGCACGAATCAGCGTGTTGGGTGCAAGATAGTATTCTATGTTGTTTTCCTCACACAGGTTCCTGACCTCTGTCAGCAGCGCAACTGCCTTCAATGCCGGTGTTTCCTGTTTTCTCTCATTCATACTCATCCGTTGTTGCCCTTCAGAATATTGTCGATTTCAAATAATACAATGCCGTTTTTTGTTGAACCTGCAGCCTGATGATACAATTCCATTGCTTTATCCTCATCAGCCTTGTACTCCTTATAGTAATCTCCCAGATACTTCAGGAAATAGCCCTCATCCGGATACTTTCTAATTGATTCATTAATGACTGGTTCCGCTTTATCATACATCTTCTGCTCTATGTATGCCCTTGAGAGGAACATGGCCAGACTGAAATTATCAGGATATGCTTTAAACAGGGTTTCTGCACACCGAACCGCTTCTTCCTGGCGGCCGAGATCGTAGTCAGATACCGCTCTCCTGTAATCTCTGACGAAGTCTCTGATTTGCTGGAGCTGCTCGGTGAGCGGACCTTTCTTCTGCTCCCGAACATCAAGCAGGCGGTTTGCTTTGGCTATCATGTTGCGATTGATCATTGTCATCAGGATGATATAGAGAATGTTGTCTCCCGGATCGACAAAGATCGGATCTTCAAATCTACGAATTCCGGAAAAATCTTCCCTTCCAATCAGCGGCCTGCTCGTCAATGTCCGTATGTGCCTGCCGAAGAACTGGAGAAGCTCGTCATACTTGCCTTCTTCCAGAAGTTGTGTCAGATTGTGATCTGTTTCCGAGCACTGCCGCTCGATTTCCATTCTGTATAATTCCGCATGGGCTCCTATCAGCCGCTGACCGTTTTGAAACCTCTCATCCATGCAGTCGAAGTAGAATCTCTTGCGGTCTCTCCATTTGTCTTTGACCGATGCCACATCAATTAGCGGCAGATAATCATCCTGTATTGTTTTGTAGTCCACATCAAGGCTGAAAACCGCATCATGTGAGGCCTGCTCATCATGTGGCGGTATAAACTCCCAATCGTCCCCGAAGTGCTGAACCAGATAATCGCTCGTTCTGTCTGGAATCCTGCATTTCAGACCTTCGAATTCACCCCAGCGGGACCTTCCGTACATGCTCTTTTCAAAGCGAAATACGACTCCTCCCCAGCGAAGCACGTAGTAATCGCAGTCTTCCTCCTTATAGGAGAACATCCGTTGTTCCAATTCCTGAAGGACGGCTTCCCTTTCTCCACGTTGAATCCGTTCGAAAGCTTCAATGTATCTTTCCCTATTGATGTTAAACCGGTAGCTGTAGTTAACGGTCGGGTTGATCAGGTCCGAATAAAGCATGAAGTCTTCCATATACTTTCTATGCGCCTCGGCATCCGGAACCGGATCCAGAACGATAATATCAATCACATATCCTGCGTGCCCGTCACCGAGCGCCTCATTCATGTGGATCGCACATGTGCTGGTATCCGTATATCTGCCGAATGTATTCGGATAGTCGCGGTTCAGTTCCTGACACTCTAAAAACCTGTCATCCGGAAGAGAATTGCGGCAGATTTCCACGAATTTTTCCCACTCATCCCTCGTCATCATGATGTCGAGATCATCATCCCACGGAATGAATCCCCCATGACGCATGACGCCAATCAGCGTGCCGCCTGCCATGTAGTAAACGATATCGTTTTCATGGCAGATGTCTATGATTTCCTTGAACAGTTTCAGCAGATGCTTCTGTGTCTCTGTCATGATTCAGTCGTTTCCTTTTCCTTTACTTTCTCAACGATTTCTATGATCTTCAAGGACTCATCCTGGAACAGTCCCATGGTGTCGATGCGTCCATTGGCGAGCATGTCTGCCATTGCTTTTAGCAGATACTTGAAACCATTGCCGTGATAGTTCGTGTTATATATCTCAACTTCATCCGCTTCCGGATCGTCGAGCTCGAAATAGCTGCCTCTCCACCAGTTACCGTCAATCTTGATCGATCCGGAGCTACCGATGATCTCCAACTGATTTCTTACCCTTACTTTATTACCCACGTTAATAAGCACTCTGCCCGATTCATATTTGAAATCCAGTGATGCGAATTCGATTCCCTCGCTGTCTTTTGAGATTTGAATATCAACGTTGTCGTATTCGCCTCCCATGATCTTAATCATAGGGCAGAGTCCCAGAGCCAGCAGATCGTAGAAAATGTTCTTTCTATCCCTGTCGTTCCTGGAAATAGAGCATTGGAAGCTCAATATATCTCCAATCAAACCGCCCTGTGTCATCCAAAGCAACTGGTTGAACACATGGATATATACCATCTTGACATTGTCCATCAGTATGACATTGTTTTCTTTAGCTAACTGATAGAGTTTCTTCTGCTCCTCCAGTGAGAACGAGAACGGCGGGTCGCAGATAACATGTTTCTTTTGTGTGATTGCTTTTCTGATAAATGCCGCGCGCTTTTCCGTTGCACAGCGAATATAAACAATATCTGTACCGGCGAAAAACTCATCCAGATTTGCCACAGCACTTACGCCTTCATATTTTTTCTGAAATTCTTCCGCCGTTTCCACATCATCTGAATAAACAGAAGTGACACGGAATGAATTCAGGGTGCCTGCTTCCTTCACGAGCTGGTTATCATCCACGATATCTGTGATGATTCCGATGCTATAAGTCGTTAAGATTTCACTCCGAATCTGTGTGCTGGATATCCCTTTCGTCCTTTCAAGATAGACCATATTGCAGTACCTGCTGAGATGATCAAACTTACCCTTCCAGTCATCACCGATAACAAAGGTGTCGATATCATACTTGATGATATCTCCTATCTTCTGTCCCAGATATTCCTCAACGATAATCTCGTCTGCAAGTCCGGTTTTCTTGACATTTTCAATTCTCTCAGCCAGTGAATCGTGAACAGAAAGCTTACCGCGTCCAATATCATAGTTCTCGCCTGTTACGCCGACAATCAAATAATCGCCGTATTCCCTAGCACGTTTGAGAATATTGTAATGTCCGTCATGAAACAAATCGAAGGTTCCGTATGTGATTACTTTTTTCATATCATTCCACCTGTTTTCAAATAAGATCCTAATTTCTAGAATCCCCTGTAGATAAATGCGGAGACATCATAACCCGGTCCGTAGATACCCAGAACGAGTACTGCGGCCAGCATCAGCAGCAGAAGGCCCCATCGGAGCGGCAGCGGTTTTTTATCCAGCATACTCCGGAATGCCTCCTCTCCGGCGCCGCCTTCCTTTCTTGCCGTCTTCTCTTCATAGATGCTGATCAACAGCCACACTGCGCAGCATACGATTAAGATCAGATAATCTATTTGCGTCAGCCCGAAGCTCATCATGGTCTCGCTAAACGGCACGCCCTTGTTCAGCCGGAACATGGAGAAGAACATGTTGATTGCCGCTGTGAAGGACACTGCCTTCGGGAAAACTCTTCCAACCAGAACCACGAAGAAGGTTCTCACCATCCTGAATCCCTTCCAGGTTACGGATTCCCTGTTGATGTGCAGTGCTTCCAGTATTCTGCTGAAAACCGGTTCGAGCAGGAGCCCCAATACAATGACGATGCCATTGTAGAGGCCGTACGCAATGTACTTGAACGCCGCCCCATGCCACAGTCCAATCGTCAGGAACGTACAGAACTGCGCGATGATGACCGGAAACAGCTTACCAACCCTATCCCCCAGAACATTCCGAAGGTCTTTGCCCATTCTGCCGAAAAATTTCGACATGGCCACAGGGTAGAAGATGTAATCTCTGCACCAGTGACTTAGTGACACGTGCCATCTGTTCCAGAACTCCGACAGGTCGTGGGCGAAGTATGGTCGGATGAAGTTGTGGGTCATATTGATGCCCATGCACTGGGCCAGCCCTCTTGCTATGTCAATCCCGCCGCTGAAATCGGCGTAGATTTGTATCATGTAGAACAGTAGAGCCATGAATACGGCTCCGCCTGTATAGTCTGTGTGGTTTCCGAACACTTCATTGACGAGCACCGCAGCCCTGTCAGCTATCACCAGCTTCTTGAAAAACCCCCACAGGATAAGTTCCGCTCCGTGGGTCAGATTCCGCCATTCGAATCTGTGCCCTTCGTAAAGCTGCGCGGCCAGCTGATCATATCTACTGATTGGTCCCTGCACAATCTGCGGGAAGAAAGCCGTGAACATGGCGAACTTCCCTATGTTCCTGTCGGGCTCAGTCTTGTTTCTGTATAGATCGAAAATGTAAGCCGCAGACTGGAACGTGTAAAAGGATATTCCAAGCGGTATCAGCAAAGTTCCTGTATCAAACAGACCCATAGTCTGCAGATAGTACCGGAAGTACTTGAGCACCGCCAAGATGCCGAAATCCAATGCCAGTATCAACACGACCATCCGGCGTTTTCTCTTCTGAGACTGCGCCTTCAGCGTCTTCTTGTCCTCGCGAGACAACTCCGCTTTGTGCTGCTCCAGATAGTCCCGATGCTCCCTGTTGCATTTGCCTATATACAACCCGCCTAGGAATGTCACCGCCGTCGTCAGCAGAACGAAGAGAAATGTCTTCGGACTGGACAGGAGGTAGAACGCATAGCTCGCCGCTAGGAGCCAGACCCATTTGAACCCCGACGGGATAAGGTAGTACACGCATACCACGACCGCTGCAAATATTAAAAAGTACAGGGATGTAAATGCCATTTCCAGTTGTAGTATTATTTATTGAACCATTTCGTGAACCTGCTCATCGGCGCGCCTGCACTGATTTTGATTCTCTTTATTTTGTATCTGCTTTGGCTTTTTTTGGCGTATGCATTCGTACCATAAGCAAACGCCATCTTTACGTGAGACTCCTTCGCTGCCTTTATGGTTCTGTCTGTAAATTTTCCATATGGATATGCCATGAATGTATATCCGTATTTTTCATACATCTTGGTGAAGTCCACCTTTTGTTTGCTTTTACTCACTTTTTTCAGTGCTGCGACTCCACCTATTTTTCTGTGCATGTTATACGTATGACTCTGGAACTCCAGATTCGGATAGGTCTCTTGTACCTCTTTCATGACATCTCTTCCAATACACGAATAACTCTTGTTTTTATGTACCTTCTTGTTAGTCTTTTTTCTCGTGTACTTACCAATCATGAAAATCGTCGCTTTCATGTTGTACTTTTTCAGTATCGGCAGTCCGTACTTAATGACCGAGTAACTTCCGTCATCAAAGGTGATGAGCACAGATTTCTTCGGCAGTTTGATTTTGCCTGTGTACCAAAGGTAAAATTCCTCCGTGCTGATGGTCCTATATTTGTGCTTGTGAAGCCACTTCATCTGTTTCTTGAACACGGACACCTCAAGGAACAAAGTGCTGTGTCTCTGATTGTTGCACTTCTTCTCCTTTGCACTCGTTAGTCTGTGATATGTGATAATCGGTATTCTGGTTGCATTCTTGCCTTTATACGGCGCCGTCGTGGTGACCTGAGTCGTCGTGGTCGTTGTCTCCGTTGTGGACTCTGTCACCGCAGAAGTCGTCTCTTCTTCTGCTGTGGTCGTCGTTGTTTCGTCATCAAGTGCCTGAACCTCGTCTCTGTTCGGCGACGAATTATTATTAGATAGTTCCTCTTCCTGATTGAACTCGTCAACACTCGTGTCACCATCTATCTCCTTGGCTAATTCATCTGAAGACAATGTCGGATCGTATTCATAACCAAGCGCCGTGCACGGCAGTGCGATTGTGATCGCCAGAATTAATGCTAATACTAATGCAAGTCTCTTATTCATGTCTCTATTCCTGTGCTCTTGTAATCAGTTCTACCATAGCGTCCACCGAATTGAAATTTTCAGGGACCAAATCTTCAACGGATATTTCCACATCGAATTCGTCGTTGAACTCCCCGACAATCGCAACGATATCCAAAGACGCCAAAATATTGTCGTCAATCAGCCTCGTTGCGTTTTCGAAGTCGATATCTTTTCTGATTTCTGTAAGTATCTCCAGTACGGTCTCACGCATTCTCTTTCTCCTTTGCTTTTATTCCTCAAACAGGATGTCTATGACTCTCCTGCTGGCGTTTGCATCGTCCAGATAGTTGTATTTCTCATTGAATCGGATGTACTTGTCATCACGTTCGAATGGTCCGTTCATCAGGGCGTGAATCTCATCCGCCAGTTTCTCCTCCTCCCTGACAATCGGTCCCGGAAGTTCTCCGATATCCATGTAGAACCCCCTGATGTCGTCTGCGTATTCATCCAGGTCGTACATGTAGAACAGCATCGGTCTGCCAAGGTTGGCAAAGTCGAAGAACACGCTGGAATAGTCCGTGATCAAAAGATCCGTGATCGTATAGAGCGGCGTGATATCGTCATGCCCTGATACGTCGTAAACGAATCCTTCATACTTCTCGAAATCGAACTGATTGGCGATGAAGTAATGAGCTCTGAAAAGTACCACGTATTCATCTCCCAACCTTTCGCGCAGTTTGTCGAAATCCAGATGGGTGTCGTACACGTATCCCGAGCCGTCATGCTTGTTGTCCCGGAACGTCGGAGCGTACAGGATGACCTTCTTTCCTTCCGGAATGCCGATTTCCTCCCTTACCTTAGAGGCGTAGGCTTCATCGAAGCTGAAGAGCAGATCGTTTCTCGGATATCCTGTCTCAATCAGGATGTCTTCTTTTCCGAGTTCCTTCAGGTTGAATGCGCTGATGAACTTGTCCGTACAGAACGCCGAAGGCGATAGGAAGTAGTCGTATCTGACCACGTCGATATCGTTGCGCATCTTGATTTCCTCCAGGGTGTTGTTGGCGTTACCCTGTTCCGCCCTGATATCGCAGCGCAGCCGCTTCAGCGGCGTCCCGTGCCAGGTTTGCAGGAACACCTGCCCTTCCCGCTTGGCGATTCTATTATCCAGGTTTGAATTCGTGATAATATATTTGGCCTGTGCGCAGACATCGAAGTACTCCTTCGACTTCATCTTTACCACTTCGGCTCTTCCAAGAGCTTCAAATTGGTCCGCTTTACCCGGATCAATGAAGGTCCATACAAGTCTGTAATCGTCAAACCTCGGATCTTTCAGCATCCTCTCGTAGATAGCCTTCGGATTGCATCCGTACTGCCGGCCCATGAACGTCTCGAACAGCACCAGCTTATCGTCCAGTTCCAAACCTCTGGTTCTCCTGACGTATTTATTCTCTTTGTAGTTCCCATAGTATTTCCTGACAAGAATCCGCAGTCCGTGGTGTCGTTTCAGGAAATTCCTTATGTGTTTCTTTATTGTTTCCATCGTCTATCTCCGGTCAAGAAGGCCAATCAGGAAATCCGCCAGTCTCTCCGTGCATCCGTCTGTCGAAACGGAGATGTATTTGTTGAGAAACGCGTTCTCTTTATCTGTATCGTATTGCGCCCGCAGCAGTTCCCGCAGGGATTCTGTGTTTCTGGCTGACGCCCACGGCATCTCTATTTCCGGATCGATGTTCAATCCGACTTCCTCTCTGTACTTCTCAATGTCGTAGGTGTAGAAATACACAGGCTTTCCCGTCAGCACCGCCTCGAGGCCAAGGGCCGAGTAATCTGTAATCACTCTGTCGCAGACTTTCAGCCACTCATAGGAACTGTACTTCCTGTCCACATAGTCAGACCCATCGTCATAGAGAGGATGGAGTTTGACGATAATGTGGAATCCTTCCTGCTCCGCAGCACGGATCACCGGACCGGCTTCCACCTTTCTGCCTTTCCGAAAGGTCGGAGCGTACAGAATCACTTCTCTGCCGTCGTCAAAGCCGTATTCTCTTCTAACATCTGCCGCAAAGTCTTCATCCTCGGTTCTGATCAGGTCCACTCTCGGCAGTCCGTAATATCTCAGTTTCTCTGGTCCAACATCGAAGGTATCACAGTAAAGCCTGCCTGTTTCCTCACTCGGCGTGATCACATAGTCGTAATTCCTATGCATCTTCATGATCCGGGCGGTCTCGCTGCTCCTGCCGGATGGCATGTCGAGAGTCTGGTACCCGAACTTCTTGATCGCGGCCAGGGCGTGCCACATTTGAACAATTTTTGTCTCTTTCTTGTGCTCCAGTACGCTGGCGGCGATGCAGTAACCATCCAGTACAACTACCTTGGAAGAAGCTAGATATTTCATCTGGCGCAGCATATGGAATCCATAGGCAACAGGATTCGTGCCTTCCAGTTTTCTCGCCAGCACCACGCACTCTGCATCCGGACATTTTTTCCGGATGCAGTCCGACAGCATGCGGATATCCTCTGTCGGTCTGTCGGCCTGCCTTGAGATAAAAGCTATTCTGGTTTTGACCCCCAGTGCCTTGAAGGGGACGTACATCGCCCGCAATGCTCCGACGGCCGTTTTCATCATAACTGTCTTCATGACGTTACTGTTTGTTGTATAGTTCGATGGCCTCGTCGATATCGCCATCAAAAATCACCTTGCCCTTGACCATGACCATTCCTCTGTTGCAGAACTCTCTGGCAGTTCCAATGGAATGGGTTACGAAGAGCAATGTTACATTTTCTTTTTCAATAATGCTGTTCACTTTATTGAGGCATTTCTTTCTGAAATTCTTGTCCCCAACGCTGAGAGCCTCGTCTACAATAAGAATCTCCGGTCTGATATTCACGCTGACCGCGAATCCCAGCCTGGCCTTCATGCCGCTGGAATAGGACCGGACTGGCTGATCGATGTACTCGTCGATTTCCGCAAAGGCTACGATTTCATCCTCAAGTTCGGCGATTTCACTGTCTTTCAATCCATAGAGCTGCCCTTTGAGATAGATATTCTCCCTTCCGGTCAGTTCCGGGTCGAAACCTGCCGTCAGTTCCAGCAGTGCGCTGACTCTGCCGTTCACCTCGATATCGCCCGTCGTCGGGTATGTCACGCCAGTAATCATCTTCAAGACAGTCGACTTACCGGCGCCGTTCTTTCCAAAAAGTGCCACCGCTTCTCCCTGGCATATGGAGAAAGAAACATCGTCAACTGCCAGTTTCTTTTTGTATTTTACTTTTTTAGAGAATATACCCAGGAATCTCTTCTTGCTGTTCTTATACAGTTTGTATTCCTTTGTGACGTTTTTGAATTCTATTACTTTTAAGTCCTTATTCATCTGTTTCTCCATTAAAGAACATCTGGTATCTCTTTGATCAGTTTCTTATAGCTCCAGATGGCCAGCAGCCACATGACGATGAGCATTCCCAGGAAGATGAGGAACTGTGTAGGTTCCTCCCAGATCCACGTCTTGTAGATGAAGCAGTTTCTGTAGCCTGTCGCAATGTATGTGACCGGATTGAAATACAAAAGGGTCTGCAGCCAAGGAATTCCAATTGAATTGACGTCCCACATGATTCCGGAAAGCCAGAATATTGCGGTGTTGATCGATTTGACCAGGTTGATGAAATCGTTGCTCATGGCACCCAACATGGAGGCAAACAACGCCCATCCGGTGAAGAACACGAACATGAGCAGGATGTACAGCGGAAGCTGCAGCCAGTACAAATCCGGGAAATAACCCATGCAGATGAAAATCAGACAAACGATGACCATCAGGCACAGGTGCACCAACAGCTTCGACAATCCAATGAACGTAGGGATCGTCGATATCGGAAACTTCATCTTTGTGACCAGGTACCGGTATTTGCGCATGGAGTTTGAACCCTGGGTCAGCATGTCGCTCATGAAGAACCATGCCATAAAGCCCGGAATCATCCAGAGGGCGAAAGGATACCCCTCGACAGGGCCGCCGCCTCTGAGTCCGTAGGTGAATGCGAACCACAGCACGAAAATAAGAATCGTAGGTCTGACAAGAGCCCAGATCCAACCGAGAGCCGCGCCGCTGTACGTTTTGATGATGTCTGCCTTAGCGAGCTTGAATATCTGATTTTTCCATTCGATGTGCTCTGTTATGATCGTCTTAATCGCTTCCAAGAACAACCTCCCTCCGGTTGCGCCTAACGTAAAATTAATCAGTATATTATATCATATTTCACACTATTTCTAAAGTATGCCGTCCTTTTTCGCCATGTCGATGAAGCGCTCTGTATTTCTGCCGTCGTGGTGTTCGACGATTTGTCTGTAGCGTTCCAGATGAGTCTTCGTCTGATCCTCTGCGTAAGCCCTAATTAGGTCTTCTCCGAGCTTCTCCGGATCTCTGCTGACATATCCGAAAGCCAGGTCCTCCGTCAGCATCAGGCGGGCGTTTTCACCGTATTCCCGCATACACTGATCCTTCTCCTTCCAGTAGAACAAAATGTTCGTCCCACGGTAGAAGGCATCGTAGGCGATGGAGGAATAATCCGTAATGAGAACCTTCGCCGTCTTAAGAATATCGTCATACTTCATATCTGGTACATAGTGCTTCCACACCGGATCTTTCTTATCCTCTCTGACCTGATCTTCGATGAGCGGATGCGGCAGGACGACCAGTTTACTCTTCAGGTCATCCGGTACAGACTCCACAATCTCCCGAAGCATTCTGTAATAGCCCGTATCCTTGATATCACTGATTCCGCTGACGTATTCCCATGGTCTCCATGTGAGCATGACCACGATTCTGTCAGCGTCATCGTTCAGAGTGCTTCTGTCGAACTTCAGCAGGCCGCACACATACATGTCTTCCGGGTTGTGTCCTGTGTTGTCTGTGAAGTGGGCCGCTTCAAGCTGCGATGAAACAACGACGCGTTGTTTGCCCTTGCCTTTGCTCTTCTTGAAGAACTCTCTCTGCTCCGAACCCAGGGATACCATGTACATAACGCCGTGCTGCAGGAAGATGTAATTCTTGGAACCGTCGACCACGAAAGTTTTGAACAATCTGCTGGTCGCGCCCTTTTCCAAGGCGTGTCCCAGCGTTTCCGTAGAAATGATACTCTTGGCCGCGAACATGCTGTAGTAGTGACGGAAGGAATACTTCGGCACGATGTTCTTCCTGTATTTAGCTTCTATTCTGTCTTTGTACGGATAGCTGTCGTCAAGGATGTACCTGACCTTCCTGTATCCGGAATCTACGAGCTTCTCATATAGGATCGAGGCGCTCTCCTCGTACCTCGCCGAATTCTTTTCATAGAGCAGCACCGTCTTGTTCCATGGCGTGAGCACATGACATGCAAAGGCTGCCGCGAGTTTTACCTGCTCCGCCCTGCTGTCCGTAACGTTCCTGTCTCGGATGACGAGTCTGTAGTGCTTGTAGTCCTCCTTGATCTCGCAGACGTATTTGGTGCCCGGCAGATCGTAAACCCGTTTCTTCAGCCTTGCCTTGCCAGACACAAGTACTCTGGCGGAAACCTTGTGCCCGCAGGTGCGCACGATGATTCTAAACAGATTGTTCGTATACCATCTGCTGAAATCCTCATTTGGAACGGTAAACCGGAAGCTGCACTTCAAAGTCATCAGACCGTCTTTCATGCTCTTGCTTACGCTTCCGTACTGTGCTTCGTATTCATAGGTGTCCTCAAAGAGTCTCGAGGCAATCTGGACCACGCCGGCGAGCTTCGCATCCGGATCCTCCGTCTTCACCGTCAGCCTCCCGCTGAAGGTTGTCCGGCCGCTGGAGGATGTGCATTGGAGTCCCGTTGCTTTGGCGTAGAGTCCGAGACACTCCTTTCCACTCCAGGAATCAATGCCGTAATCACTGCTGTAGTTCTCAACGGAGTCGTAACGAGCGAATACTTCGTCCCTTGCTCTTGGGTTTCTGTAGAACACGTCAGCCGGTCGAATGTAGAACCGCATCGGAATCCTGTGGACAACGGTTTCGCCTGAATGCATGGACACGGAACGGAACATCTCGAAGATATTCGTCGAGAACATGTCCGTCCTGCTACAGTTGATATTTCTGATCTGCCTTTCATATTCACGGCGGCAGTAATTCTCTTCACGTTTTTCAAATAGGCCGTGATTCTTGTTGAGATTGAGGTACACATACTCCTGGAAGGTAATGGCGCCACCCTTTGTCATCATCAGGAAGTCCACCCTGCTGTCCAGTTTCTGCAGGAATTCGATTACCTTCTTGTTCTTCAGGTCCCCTTCAAATCCGAGGACGGTCTTTTCAAGCTGTTCGGACGGGAGATTCTTCACGAATTCCTCGGTGAGCAGACAGCTGCCTTCCTCTCCGATGTCTCCCATGTAGGCGAACGCTGTCCCTCTGTCTCCAGAATAATCCTCGATGTTCAGCCCTTCATCGCTGCCTTCTCCACACAGGAGTTTCAGGAGCGTGCCCGCCGCTTCTCCGAAGTGATTCCCCAGGTACTCTTTATCCATCTCATAACCGCGGAACGGTTCGTGGATTGCAGTCTTCAGCTCCTCCATATCATATGTCTGTTGGAACGGAAGGGTCCTGATATCGAAGTAGAACCCTTTCTGCGCCAGGTATTCCTCGTAATCGTACATGTACATGATCACCTGGCGGCCCGTCTGGGCGAAGTCCATCATGACACTGGAATAATCGGAAATCAAGGTGTCGCAGACAGCCAGAAAATCATAGGTCTCATACTCGTCAGGAAATGGTCTGGCCTTGCTGAACTTACTGAAATCAACCTTGTTCCCGATGAGGAAATGGAAGTTGACATAGAGCAGTTCATCCTCACTCAGGTCGGCCTCGATCTGCCGGATGATCTCCTCTGCTTCTTCGATCTGTTTGGTGATGTTGGCATTTCTCCCTGTGCCTCTCCAGGTCGGCATGTAGGCGATTACGCGCTTACCCTCCAGACCGTGTTTCTCCCTGATTTCATCGGCCAGCGGGGCGTTGAAGAGCGCGTCATTTCTCGGGTAGTCGATGGTAATGACTTTGCCTCCGAAGGCTCGCTCCACCATGTAGTCCTTCATCATGATACGGCGAGTGTAGTCATTGGGCTGCAGGAGCCAGTCGCTGGCAAGGAAGTTCTTCTGTACGTTTCCAATCGACGTGGAATTGACGATATCTGCTCTGCCCAGTTGTTTCAGCGGCGTGCCGTGCCACGTGTTCATGACCACCTGGCCTTCCTTCTTGATGAAGTAAGTCGGGAAGGAGTTGTCAGTAATGAGATATTTCGCCGTCGCCAGTATCTGCCTGTATTCCAAGCTGTTTCTCACCAGAAGTTTCGCCCGGCTGAAGCCGTACTTCCTGAATTTCGCCTCTGCTTCGGCCTTGGAATCCTTTGTCACTACAACAAAAGGCTTCAGGTGAGCCCATTCCGCCTCAGTCTCAATGCATCTCAAAAAAGCAAAAATGTTACCATCCGTATGTTTGCCCTGTCCCGCCTCGAGGAGAATGATATTCTCCTCAATCGGGGTGTCATAGTACTTCAGATAACTATTGTTTGCTCTGGCCTGCCGTATTGCATTTTTCAGTTTTTTAACTCCCATGCATCAGCCTCCGCCATTACCTATTCGATTATTTCTTCAGATCCTTCTTGATCTGCGTCGTGGATATTTCCGGTGTCCTCGGCAGATAAACTACCTCACAGTAGTCCTTGAGGAAATCGAACTTCCCTTCCCAGTCGTCTCCGATGACGAAAGTGTCGACCTTGAACTCCTTGACATCGCTGACCTTCTGCTCCCAGGATTCTTCAGGGATGACAAGATCCACATAACGAATGGCTTCTACTAGCCTTTTGCGTTCTTCATAGGAAAAATAGCATTTCTTCTGCTTCATGTTCCAGTTGAACTCATCCGTTGAAATGGCCACAATCAGGTAATCACCCAATTCCTTGGCTCTCTGCAGCAGGTTGACGTGTCCATAGTGAAGCAGGTCGAATGTTCCGTATGTAATTACTTTTTTCATCTTGTCTTCTCTCTCTGTAAAACTCTATCTGTTTGAGTACATCTTCTCATAATACTGCTGGTATTCACCGCTGATGATCTTCTGCCACCAGTCCTCGTTGTCCAGATACCACTGAATTGTCATCCTGATGCCATCGTCGAACTTGGTCTCAGGAAGCCATCCCAGGTCATTGTGGATTTTGGTCGGATCAATGGCGTATCTAAGATCATGGCCTTTCCTGTCACCCACGAAGGTAATCAGGCTCTCCGGCTTGCCCAGTTGTCTGAGGATGGTCTTCACAACTTCCAGATTGGATTTCTCGTTGTGGCCGCCGATATTGTAAACTTCACCAACCTTGCCGTCCTGCAGCACCATGTCGATGGCTCTGCAGTGATCCTCGACATACAGCCAGTCTCTGACGTTTTCCCCTGTTCCGTACACCGGCAGCGGTTTGTCTGCCAGAGCGTTGGCAATCATGAGAGGAATCAACTTTTCGGGGAATTGGTACGGTCCGTAGTTATTGGAGCACCTTGAGATGGTGACCGGAAGTCCGTAGGTTCTGTGGTAGGCCATCGCGAGCAGGTCTGCAGACGCTTTCGATGCTGAATATGGACTGGAAGCGGTGATATTCATATCTTCCGTAAAGAACAAATCCGGTCTGTCCAGTGGAAGATCTCCGTATACCTCGTCCGTACCTACCTGATGGAATCTCTGGACGCCGAATTCTCTGGATGCGTCCATGAGCACCTGGGTTCCGATGATATTGGTTCTGAGGAAAACTCCCGGATCTTCAATGGACCTGTCCACGTGGGACTCTGCCGCGAAGTTCACAACGACGTCGAATTTCTCATCCTCAAACAGCTGAAATACCGCCTCTCTATCCGCGATATCCGCCTTGACGAAGCTGAAATTGTCCTCGTCCATCACCTTGTCCAGAGTTTCCAGATTTCCTGCATATGTCAAAGCGTCCAGCGCCACGATCTGTGCATCCGGATGCTCATCCAGCATATGAAATACAAAGTTGCTTCCTATGAATCCGGCTGCGCCGGTAACAAGCATTTTCATTCCGTTTTCCTTCCTTCGGCAATCATTTATCTGTCAGTCTGTATACTGGGTAATCGCCTATATCAAAGACTTTTTCGGCCTTTGCACCAGCGTCATAATAGTCTCTAATATATTGTATTGTAGTATCAATATCCTTGTCAATAATATATACCTTGCCGTTATTTATGCTATCGGTATATACATTTTTTATGCCATATCTGTCCAGTTTTTCCTGATTCGACGGCATCCCTGCTGTCCATCCCCCGAGGGTGAACACATTTTCCGAAATGCCGTAAGGAATCGTATCAAAGGCCCCGTAGGCGTCGCTGTAGGAAAAGCCCACTGCCTTGTTCAGATAGAGATGCTCTTTATCCTTCGCCATGGTCTCCGCAACGACCCTCTTGTTCTCCATCTTTGCGATCCGGTCGGCCGCGTTGACCCTCCAGTTGTCGTGCCAGCAGAATTGCGATGCGAGAATCACCAGGGCCAGGATAATCGCGCCTGCCTTATGCGTTAGCAGCGGTCGGTCGCTTCGCAATGTCCACAGAATCACCAGGCATGCCGCCATGATAATCCCCACGTCTACGCGGTCTTTCAGATACCGCTCCATCATAAACATATAGAAATTGAGCCCGATGACAACGGTAGCTGTATATACGATGCCTGTTATTGTAATCAGATTCTTTTTCCCACGCAAAATCCAGAGCAGTACGATAGCGAGGAAGAGGAAGAATACAGGCTTGGCAAGATATCCCTTCGCCATAGTCCGGATGAACCGGGCGACGTAGTGCGAGTTGATGATGATATAGTCGGACTCATTCCAGCTCGCGATCTCCCGCATCTGTTCTGCGGAAAGATCAATATGATTCCACTGTCTATAGTAGTTTTTCGCGTTCTCATTGATTCCGAGCTCTTCGTATTCATCCTCGTATCCCGAATAAGACGGGAACCCGTGGTCGTAAAGGGCCGATCTGGCGTTGTTGTAATCTCTGTACTCCTGCCACTCTGCAGAAGCGTACGCCTGCTTATCCACTGCCTTCAGGCCGCCCGCGATGCCGAAGAGAAAGACAAATGCACAAAAAATCAATCCGAGCTGCTTCGCCCGCTGCCCTTTCTGCCTTTGCGGCAGTTCCAGAAGAATCATCACGCCGATTGCGCTCATTACACCGGCGACGGCGATGAACTGGCCTTCCCGGAACATGTACCCCATGAGTGCGATTACACCGCCTGCGATGGTCTGCAAGGTCTTCGTGCGCCGGGACGCGCTGTTATCATTGCACAGGGCCCAGAACATGAGCATCAGTCCTCCTGCAGTCGCAATACCGGAAGTCCTCGTGAACTGCATCAGGATATATCCCTCATATCCGAAAAAGAGAAGGAATCCTGCGATGATCCAGACCGCCTGACTCTGTTTCAGCTTGTTCAGCAGTGTATAGGTCAGTGCCGTAAATCCGCTGAACATAGCCGCATAATGCATCATCGGATACCACGGTACGGATATCGTGAGGGAATACAAAGCCTTGTAAATCAGGCCCAGCACATAGTTGCTGTAGATGATGTGCGCGTCGATGTTCCCCTTTGAACCGTTGACGATATTGCAGATGCCGAAATCGTCGTTCGTATCATACTGAGGATAAAAGACCACGCACAAAAAAACGAGTATGATAAAATTCAAGGCTATGGCAAACCATAGCCTTTGAAAATACATTTTACTATTGTCCATTAGAGTACCATACATACGTGATTGCCCTTTCCGTCGGAATGAGCGGTAACGAGAATGTCTCCTCGTCTCAGATTCTTATCGCTCGTCGTATAGGCTTTATCCGAATAACAGGTGAAATCACCTGAATATTTCTTGAGTTCCTTGGCAACGTCAAGTCCGCTTCCCGTGTACTTGCAATTGATACCGGCGTACTTGATGCACAGGGTCACCAGATCTCCGCAGGAGCAACCCGTAGGCTTGCTGACCTTGGACAGATCCCAGCCAACTTTCTCGGCCTGATACTGGATCGCATTGGAACCGTACGTGGACGTTCCGTTGGAACAGTAGCCGATTTTGTCGTTGGCCATGCCCAGTTCCAGCATTCTCGCAGCCTTCTCTGCCTTAGCGGGATCTTTGAAGCGGAACACGTAAGTCCAGTTGTTGTACTGATGACTGGTGCTGTATGACCACTCCGCACTGGCGACCTCACGTCCGCTGCTGTCGCCGGCCTTGCCGTCGTAGTTCTTTGCCGCCTGTCCGACGTACGTTCCCGCTGCCTTGATGGAAACCGTATTGGAATAAGGGCTGTATAATCTTTCTCCATCTACAACATTATAGGCTCTTACTTTATACTGATAGGTGCTCCCCTTTTTCTTATCATAGAATGAAAAATAGTTTACGTTGCATTCCTTCGTTGTCGTGGTGCCGCTGGATACGTTGTATTCCTCAACGCTGTATCCCATTGCATTGCTGACAGCGCCCCACCAAAGATCACACCTTCTGTAGCCCGGACTGCCGCCTCCGATTTGAGGCGCGCCAGGCGCTCCGGCCGCCTGGAGGGTGACACTAACCGTCTTGGCTTTGGACTTTGAATTCTTAGGGCCTGCTATCGAGTACACCTTAAAGGTGTAGGTCTGACCCAACGGAACGTCTGTAAATTTATACGCCGTCCCCTTCGTTTTGTACGTGCCGTCCTTGTATTTGCTTCCGTTGGCGGTAACAACAATCTTGTACTTCTTGCTTCCTGTGGCTTTTTTCCATGAGAGCTGTATGGCGTTTGTCGACGCCACCTTGGCGGTAAGCGACTTGACAGGCTTGACGTAGATCTTGCAGGTCTTCGTCACTGTGCCGGTGAACTTGCCCTTGCCCTTTACGATGACTTTGGCCTTTCCAGGATTGACGTTATTCTTATAGGATACGGAATAATCCGTTCCTGACTTCAGTTTCTTGCCGTTATACTTTACTTTTACCTTCGGCCTCTTCTTGTTTCCGGTGTAAACGTCCTTCGTATAGGAAAGGGATATGGAGCACTTTGACATCTTGACCTTGGAGGCCGCGGCCGCATTGGCCGGGACAAGGGAAAGCACCATCGCCGCGGCGATGGTAAATGCCAGAATGCAGTTTATCGTCCTTCTTGATTTCATCCTCTCAATCTCCAGTAATGACTCTTTTCCTAATAGTTGTATCCTACTAAATTATACCAAACTGCCTGTGGGCTTTTCTCATAAAATCTGTTTATATTCACGGTCTCTCCCACCCCTCTCCTTCATTGACAAAAAATGCCGTTTTTGCTACCATAATTGTGTATGGTTAGGAGAAAAAACAACTATGAACTTTCAGAAAAAATTTAAAAACGTGTACACTTTCTTCTATCTGATGGGGATGAACAAGGACTTTGACAGCAACCCCGCCAAGATAAAAGAAGATCAAAACAGAAGAGTCCATGAGCTCATGAAATGCGCTTACAAAGTGCCATTCTACCGGGCCAAATTCGAAGAGACGGGTACGACGCCGGACGATTACCACTGCGGCGAGGATCTGGTGAAATTCCCGACCATCGACAAGACGCAGCTCAGACTGTTCATGCAGAAGGCCTACGAAGACCATCCTGACGAAAGAGATTCCTGGCAGGTCCTCAGAACGAGCGGCTCCTCCGGAACACCTCTGACTGTCGTACAGACTCACAAGGAGCATGCGCGCAGCAACGCCAACTGGATCAGAGAACTGGAGATTGCAGGCTACAAGCCTCTCCGCGGTAAGATGTACTCTTTCCAGACCAGCCACAAGGCGTCCACCGCAGGCAAAAACGACTCCTTTATTCAGAGTCTGGGTCTCATGAGAAGAAAGGTCGTCACCGAGGACAGTATTGTGGGCGATGGCATTGCCGACACGATTCGCGATATCAATGAATACAAGCCGGATATGCTTGTTCTGCGCCGCAACTGCCTGGTCAGAATCGCCATGTACGCCAAGCAGCATAACATGGAACTGTGGAAGCCGACCTATTACGTACCTGTAGCCGAGAAAGTCGATGACGTCACCAGAAACCTGCTCAATGAGTGTCTCGGACCGGGACTCATCGATGCCTACGGCAGCACGGAGTCCGGCAACTGTATCATCAAGTATCCGGGCAAGGATTTCTACTATGTGGTCAACGACGTGGTTGTTGCCAACGTCTATGACGAGAACAATCAGTTGGCCGACAACGGCAGACTGATTCTCACGAATCTGTATAAGAAGACCTTCCCGATCATCAACTACGATATTGGGGATTCTGCAGAATCTTTCGTCAAGGACGGGCTGCGCTACTTCACGAACATCAGCGGCCGCTTGAATGATCTGGTCAAGCACGAGGACGGCGTCGAGTCATCGGCATACCACCTTATGAAGATCGCAAACGGCACCGTGGGCGTCGCTCAGTACAGATTCACCCAGGAATCCTACCACGATATGCTCATCCAGCTGGCTCTGGATCCAAACAATACATCGAAAACCAAGGAGGAAATCGAAGACCACTTTGTTTCTTCCGTGAAGAAGCTCTTCGGCGATGAATTCAACATCCGCGTCGAATGGCTCGATATACTTCCACCTGATGACACGGGCAAACAACGCTGCTTTGTCTGCAAAGTCAAATAGTACGAGGGACCGACAATAGTTATGATGATTTCTTTTATCATCCCCTGCTACAGATCAGAAAAGACGCTGGGGAATGTAGTCGACAATATCGAAGAGATGATGTCGAAGCAAACAGAATACGACGCGGAGATTGTTCTCGTCAATGACGGCTCTCCCGATAACACCTTTTCCGTCATCCGGGAGCTTGTCGATAAGTACGACAATATCACCGGCGTGGATTTCGCGAAGAACAGGGGTCAGCAGAGCGCAATCATGGCCGCCATCAAGTATTCCCGCGGTGAAATCATCGCCTGTTGTGACGACGACGGACAGACTCCTATCGAGACGGTATTCGACTTCATTGACAGTATGGACGAAAATGGTTACGACGTCGTCTGCGCCAACTACGTGAACCGCGGCAAAAGGAGCCTGTTCCGAAGATTCGGAAGCTGGCTCAATGATCAGATGTCTATCTACTTCCTGGAGAAGCCGAAAGACGTCAACACATCGGTGTATTTCGTCGCCAGGCGTTTTGTCGCCGAGGAGATGGCGAAGTACGACAACCCTTACCCCTACATCACGGGACTGCTTCTTAGAACGACCGATAAAATCGGCAACGTGGATGTGGAACAGAAAAACCGCATGGCCGGAGAGTCGGGATATAACTTTAAGAGACTGTTCTCCCTGTGGATCAATGGAGTAACTACGTTCTCTATCAAGCCTCTGCGGCTGGCCAATTTCGTTGGTATGGGACTGGCGCTGATCGGATTCATCATCATCGTCATTCTGGTCATACAGAAGATTGCAAATCCTCACGTATCCATGGGATGGACCTCCATCATCGCCACGAATCTGCTCGTCGGGGGAATCATCATGATGATCCTGGGCCTGATCGGCGAATACATTGGACGAATCTACGTCTGCCTGAACAAGATGCCGCAATACGTTGAACGCACGGTAATAGGCAGAAACAGCGGAGACCATAAATAATGAAAAAACTAATGATTGTAGGGGCCGGTGTATACCAGGTCCCTATTATTGAGAAAGCCAAAAGGCGCGGTCTGTATACGATCGCCATATCTCCCTACGGCGATTACCCGGGCCTGAAGGTGGCTGACAAAACCTACGATTTGGATGTGCGCGATGAAAAAGGCATTCTTCAGGCCGCTATCCGCGAAAGTATCGACGGCATCACGACGGATCAGACTGACATGGCAATGCGATCCGTTGCTTATGTTGCCGAAAGGCTTGGCCTGCCTGGAATAGGATATGAGTGTGCCAAGCTGTTCACCGACAAGTACGCCATGCGCCGCAAGAGCGAGGAATTGGGCCTGCCGTCCATAAAATGTGCGGAGGTGGATTCCTATGAGTCGGCAGAGGAATTCTTCACATCCCTCGGCACGCCAGTCATCCTGAAACCGGTCGATAACCAGGGCAGCCGCGGCGTCTGCAGAGTAGACGACCTGACAGAACTGAAGGAGGCTTTTGCTGAAGCGCAGAAGTTCTCTCCATCCGGGAACATCATCATCGAACAATTTATCGAAGGCGACGAATTCGAAGTCGACTCCGTTGTCATCGACGGGCAGGAACACACGCTGATGTACGGCGATATCGTTCTCTTCGACATTCCGAATGTTTTTTCTTCGTGCACCAGAATGTATCCTTCCTGCCGCGATCCTGAAGTGGTGGAACGGCTTCTGAAGCTGAACAAGGACACCATCGAGGGCTTCGGCCTAAAGTGCGGGCTGACCCACAGCGAATACATTGCCGACAGAAGTGGACAGCCTTATCTCATCGAAGCAGCGGCCAGAGGAGGTGGCGCTTTCGTTTCATCGGATATCACCCTTCTCCAGACGGGTCTCGATACTTCGGAATATCTGATCGACATGGCTCTCGGCGAACCAATCAACACGGACGCCATCGGCAGTCAACTGTGCCATTGCGGCACCCTCTCCTTTTACCTGCCGGAAGGTACCGTCATTAGGGCCGACGGTATCAAAGAGGCTCTGGATTTCGACTTCGTCACCGCAAGCCTCTTGAACGAAATCAGCGTCGGTATGAAGACAGAGCCGTTCTCGGACAAGACCGCTCGTTACATATCCGTACTGAAAGCCGATTCCAGAGAAGAACTGGAGGAAAACTACCGCAAATTCAGGAATACCCTTGATATAAAGGTCGAAACGCCAAATGGCATCGAAGGGCCTATCTGGAAATAACAGGAGAACTGATTTGAGCAAGAAACTGATGATACTCGGCGCTGGTACGTACCAGGTCGACCTGATCAAAAAGAGCAAAGAACTCGGTCATGAGACGATCGTCGTCTCACCCGGCGATTACCCCGGCATGAAGTACGCGGACAAGGTCTTGGACGTCAACATCCTGGACCACGAAGCCGTCTACGAGGCTGCCCGTAAGGAGAATGTGGACGGAATCATCTCCGACCAGACCGACATGGCCGTTTATTCCATTGCCTACGCCTGCGAGAAACTCGGTCTGACCGGCAACGGAACGGAGGTTGCGTCTCTCTTCATAGACAAGCACCTCATGCGCGTCCGCTGCCAGGAACTGGGCCTTCCTACGATACCGTCTGAGCAGGTTTCTTCTCTCGATGAGGCGCTGGAGATTCTCAAACGAATCGGTCTGCCTGCTATCATCAAACCTGTCGACAGCGCAGGAAGCAAAGGCGTCAGCCGAATCGATTCCGAAACGGATCTGATTGCCTGCTATGAGGAGGCCTCCGGCTTCTCAGCTAACGGTAAGGTTATCGTTGAGAAGTTCATTATCGGCCGGGAATTCGAAGTGGACTCGATCGCCCTGGGAAGTGAAGTCCGGACTTTGATGTACGCCGACCTCAATGAATTCAAGATCCCGAACGTCTTTGCATCCATGACGAGGCTCTACCCTTCTGTTGCGAATCAGGAAACCGTAGACCGTCTTCTCGCCTACGACAAGACGATGCTCGAAGGTTTCGGCCTCGTGCAGGGGCTCACTCATAGCGAATACATCATGGACGAAACGGACGGCG
Organism: Clostridiales bacterium; assembly: GCA_015058145.1. Taxonomy (GTDB): domain Bacteria; phylum Bacillota; class Clostridia; order Peptostreptococcales; family Anaerovoracaceae; genus Lentihominibacter. The sequence goes on from SVCX01000002.1 coordinate 63,410, forward strand.
AAATCTATCTGATCGAAACCGCTCTTCGGGGAGGCGGAACTTATATCTCCTCCCACATCGCGGAATTGCAGACCCACATCAACACATCACAGTTCCTGATCGAGATGGCTCTGGGAGAACTGGATGGCATTCCGGCCTTCGAAACGGCACGGTGCCACAGCGGCTATGTGGCTTTCTATCTTCCTCCAGGCAAAATTGTCTCCACAGACGGCGTCGCAGAGGTAATGCATCTGCCTTTCGTCGCCAAAACGACCATGGAAACTCTGACAATCGGAGACATTACGAAAGAGTTCCACGACAAGAGGAATCGCCACGCTGTAATTCTAAGCGCTTCGTCCCGTGAAGAGCTGAACGAGAGAATTGAACAAGTAAAAAGCCTTCTGAAGATTCGTATTGAAACTTCAGAAGGCCTGAAAGGTCCTATCTGGGAATAATCCCGGCAACCGCTTATCTGTGGAAGCCGACGTACTCCCCTTCGTAATACATTTTGAGACCGCCTTTTGCCGTGTAAGTGTAGTTGCACGGCAATATTTCATATTCATCTACTATGGTTACTTTTTCACCTTCTCTGGTCCATGTGCCGGAGACTTCTTCGCCTGTAACGACGGCATCGTAAGTTCCATCCTCGTTAAAGGTGATCTCGAAGCCGTCAAACATGTTCACGGCTTTGCTTGAATCGGCAATCCATTTGCCGTAGAAGGACTGATCATCGATTGGTCTTCCATCAACATCTGTTCCTACTGTCGGTTCCGTTGTAGTCTCCGCCTTGTTACCTGAATCCTCTCCGGAACCATTTGAATCGCCTGACCCACATGCAGTAAATGCGAAGAGCATCATCATTGCTGCCAGAATTGCTAATACTTTTTTCATGTTTTTCATTTTGTTCCTCCAATCTTAACTACCCTGTATCATCTGCTGCTTTTTTCTGCGCCGGAACAGAAGCCCTGCGCCGATGAGGCCCAGAAGCCCGACAGCGCTTGCCGCCAGTCCCACGTCATGATATTTATACTCGTAACGAAGCATGATCTCATGTTTTCCTTCCGGAACTTCTACGCCTGCAAAGGCAATATTCACATTATCTATTCTGTCGGCTTCCTGTCCGTCAACATATATATGCCAATTGTTGTACGAAGGAATGGAGAAGAACACAATGCTCTCTTCATCCACATCCACAGTACCTTCAACCGTTTCTTCACTGTAAGATGATATCACATATTTCTCATCTTCGCACTGCTGAGCGTATTTATCGTAGTTTGCTCCTGCCATAGCCGACAGACGCAGATCATCATAGGTGTACTCTCCTTTATCCTCCAAAACGACGCGAATCCGACCGCTGTAGTTGTCGTAATAGCCCATATTGAGGTCATAGTCACAGATGCCTGGAATGGTCTGGTTGCTGGAATCGTCCATGGCCGTCTGGGTCAGTTTCTCATTCTGCGCGATAATCGTGATGTCGTCCGATCCCTTTCTCTGCAAATCGTCGAAGGACAAAACGAGCTGACTGTCTTTGACGCCATTCACTTCGATGTCGAAGCTGGCGTTTTCCTTCGTGGTCTTAATGAAACCTCCGTCAGGTCCGTCTGATACCTCGGCTCCGTCCATCGACACGATTTTGAAATCCAATTCTTCGATATCCGTATTAATATCCGCCGCCGTCACTTTCTTCACATCAATCTCCTCGTCGTCCGGAACGACAGCTGCCTGCAGCAGAGCTTGCTCACGCTCGAGGCGGGAGAGTTTCAGGAATTCGCTTTCGCTGATGCATTTGTCGTAGGCGAATCCGAGTCCCGTATCATATTTATTCTCAAAGACATTGACGCCGTCGATGTTTTCCTTGAGTTCAAATCCGTGTCCGGCGTATTCGTCAGATCCGAAATATCCGTTTTTCAAATCATTTCCGAGGAAGTACTTGACGCCCACAAGGGTATCCAGACCCATCCTGTTGTCGTTGGAGAGCACGTACACTCTCTTGAGATATCCGTAGTTGTTGCCCAGATCCTTGTTGAACTCCAGGAGCCGCGCCGGCAGTTTGGAATTGTAGATGTATATTGTCTTCGTCTGCCACCAGGTGTTCTCGTTGGCCGGATACTTCATCTGATGGTGAAGCGTCAGACCATCCACCTGATCGATTCTGTAGAAACCTTCGTCGTCAATCATGCTTCCCGCTCTTTGGGTGGACTGCTCCAACTGTTGATTGATTTGATTGTTCCGCAGGAAGTCCTTGGCGTGGTGCAGGAAGGCCCAGTTCCAACCCACGATGATGGCACCCAACGTGAAGAATATAATGAGCTTTGTCCGAAATCCCGGATCGACCAGTTTCTTTCCGAGGGCTGTTTCACCGAGGCTAACCTTGATGCAGCAAAGAATGACAATGCCGGCGAACAGATTCCACGGAACAAAGAAGGTAGCTGTCGGCCCGAAGTTCACAACGCCTGTGAGGGCCGGTACAATCGTCCATATTGCCATCGCAGCCAAAGAAATGGACATGATGACTACGTTGCTCTTCTCTCTGAGTTTCTCCACATCCAGAACGTCCATCGCCGCCCATACGGCGAAGAAGAGGAACGTGAAGGTCCACCGCAGCGTCGGATAGCCAAAGGCATTGAACATGCTGCAGAAGAATGGCAAGAGCATCATGATAAACAAGATAATTGCCATCATGATGTGCGTCGACTTCCTTCTGAAATATCTAACCGCTACAGGAAGCAGCATGATGACCAGAATCGGCAGACCGATATCCAAATAGTCATCCGTCATGCCTCTGCCCAGAATTCTCTCACCGAAACCAATGTAATAGTTGATTCCGAATAGGATCGAGGACGTATCCGTAGCGCTCTCTGTGGATGAACCCGAAAGATCCGTCACAGAAGTGAGCATTGTAAAAGATGATATCAGACATCCGGCGACTCCGTATAGGAAGAATTTGCATATGGTCTGAACAAAGGTTTTGATGCTGAACGTATCGTTATAAGCGAAGTACCTCAGGATGATATATATGATGATCACGATTGCCGCCATGTAGGAGAAATAGAAGTTCCTGATCATGTAATAAGCGACGACCGCGATAAAGAATATCGGATTCCTGCCTTTGTAAACCCACTCCGTGGAAAGCACAAGCAGCGGGAACATGTACAGGTTCAGCAGGAACGAACTCTGCACCAGGGCGACTTCGATGACCCACCCGGAAAACGCGTAGCAGAGCGGCCCGAAGATGCACTGCACATCACTCTGCCCGACGAAGCGCAGGAATGCCAGAAACACCAATCCACCGAAGTACATCTTGAGAATCGTCGCGATGGTGTACCCAAGCTCAATATAACCCGCGGGAAAGAGCGCCGCCAGAACCATGAACGGGTCAATCAGATGTCCGATGGATGTGTTCATCCCCAGGCCCTTGTTCCAAGACCACATATGGAAACCTTCCCCGTTCAGCAGATCCTCCAACTGCTGTCTGACCTCGACGACCCAGAAATACGCCTGTTTGTATCCGTCGCTGTACTGGATCACAGATTTGTGTGCCAGAACAAAAATAATAAATACACTGAGCGCCGTTCCCGCGAACAGGAGCGAATATATCAGTACAAGCTTTTTTGTTGACATTCCTTCAGTTGTAAGTTCCTTTTCCTGATTCATAACCTTAAAAAAAGGCACTATGAACCACTCCATAGTGCCTTCAACTTGACGTTTCTAGTATACGCAGACTGTCGTTTTCATTGGAAGCGTCTTGTAGATCCATTTAGCCTGGCTCTTCGTGTTTCTCACGCAACCACCGCTATGAGGAACACCGAAGCAGCTCGGATTGCCCCATGAATGCATCGCGACCTGTGAATAAAAATTCGTCCAATATGACAGACCTCTTCTGGTTCTCCACTTTCTGAAGACTTTCCAGTTACCTGTAGCGGTACAACTCATCAGCTTACCGGATGAAATCTCCCAGTTCTTGCCTTTAATTGGTTTCCACTTCCCCTTGGAGCCTTTGAAGAAGTATATATGCTGCGTATAAAGGCTGATCCATACAAGATACTTGCTGCCGCTTTTCAGACCCATGTGGTTGACGAAATCCGCCGCTTCCTTATGTGTATAGGATATCTTCGTGCTGTATAAAAGCTTTTTGTTGTTACCCATAACTCTCGGGTAGAAGTATACCTTGCCGCTCTTATCATTCTTGCAGACTCTGAACCTGCTGCATACGAAACCTTTCGCAATATATTTCTTACCCTTCTTGAGTTTCATGCCTTTCTTCTTGCCCTTTGCAGACTTATACGCATAGCCTGTCTTCTTAGGGGTAAAGGTTGCATATAGAGCTCTACATGGTGAACATTTCTCTACTTTTGCTTTCTTCGCGCTTTTTAAGGCAGTATTAATATCCTTCGTAGCATCCTTATACTTAAATGCAACAACTTCAAACTTGTAGGTTGCCAGCGACGTGCCCTTACGTTCCATCGCTCTCACTCTCCAAGTGACAGTCGTGGCAGTTTCGCTCTGCCCTTTCACCTGATTCCAGTTCAGGTCCTTTTCCTTGCAGATTTCAGTGCCATCTCTGTACACGATGTAACCATCCGCACCTTCAACCTTATTCCAGGTCAGATTGACAGATGCAAAGTCATGCGTCCACTTAAGGCCTGTGACATTGCCAACTGTTGTGGCAACCGGAGTTGCTAACTCTTCATCATCAGCCAGAACGGTCTCTGTAGTCTTGTCATATACCTCAACTTTGAACTTATATTGAGTACCGTTTTTTAATCCTGTTACAGTATATTTCGGATCTTTGAGTTCTTTTGATTTATCAACAATCACTGCTTCATCTTGAGAGATGATATACACAATATCATCTTCCGGATCCGCCTTGCCACTTAAGGTCCATGATAGCTCTACCTGTGTATCCTTAGGCGATGCTTTAAGCGCAACGCCGCTAATTGCCTGCGCCACAACCTCTGGCTCAGCTGACTGCTCTTCATCAACATTCTCGTCTGCCTGCTGCTCTTCATCTACAGGTGTTTCAACAACAGGTTCCTCTTCATCGGAAACCTCAGTTTCAGCATCCTCTCCTGAAGCCACTACTTCCGGAGTGTCTCCCTCAACCTGTGTTTTTGTAACCGCCATTACATCAGCAAAGGAAAAAACCACCATGACAGCTATCGAAACAGCGATGCATAATGCTCTCTTCATAATACCCTTTCCTTTCTATCTTCAATCTTATTGTTTGTCAAATAATCATATCATATGTCATTGTTGAATTCAATATAAACGAAAAGGAACTATGCACTACGGCCATGCGTATGATAGAATAATATCAATTAAAAAGGAGGTGTATTAAATGAAATCAGTTAATAAGACTTTGCTGTTCTTATTAGTTATGATCAGCATGTTTTTGCTAATTCCGACAATCGCTTGCGCATCTGAAAATAATAGTACTTCTGATACATCTGCTATTGCTTCAAATGGCACATCAAATCCCGATGCCGTTGATGCCGTTACAGAAGATACTTCAGATGATTCTTCCCCCAATGTGGAAGCGAAAAGTGTTGAAGCAGAGAGTGATTATACCCTGAAAGAACCTAAAGAAGACTGCAATCACAGCTGGACTAAATATGTTGATCACAAGCGTGCAAAGGTCAACGACACTTACCACGCCGAGATAGAATATTGTCTGCGGTGTAAGGGCGAAAGATTTGAAGATGAAAGCAACTGGGCAAAGCATGACCGCGGGCATTATAGCGATGACACGTACACAAGTCTCGATGCCAATCATCACCAGCTGAACACTTATTGTTTCAGATGTAAAAGCCGGTATAATGTGGTCGAAGAGCATAACTGGTGCACCAGCGGCGAACGTTATAACAACATCTACCATAGATTGCGCTCTGACTGCATATATTGCGATGAAGAGAAGTACGGCGGGCTGGAAAAGCACAGTTGGTCAGGCAATTGGGTTTATTGCAAACAGAAGGCCACGATTACGAAAAACGGCCTTCTGGCGTGCGACTGTAGTAACTGCAACCACGAGATGACGAGAGCATTCAAGTGGAAGCGCAATGGCGCCAATTGTGCCTCCTATAACATCATGAACCGTACTAACATTTATAGAAACTCAAAGTCAGTCACAGTATGGCTGGCCAACCCTGCAAAGGGTGCTGTCATCCATGTGAAAATAGGAAAAAAGACATATAAGGTCAAAATAAAAAACAACAGTAAAAAGGTTAAAGTCAAAATCAAGAAGCCAAAGAAATATGCGCAGAAAATCAACACCAAACTATACTATAAAGGTAAATTGATTGGCGTTGCAGATGAGTTCTGTGTCGATGACGTCGAGACATTTGACAGAGTTCTGTACGGAAAGAAAATCAAAAAAGGAATGTCAAAAAAGCAAGTTCGCTATCTGTATGATTGGGGCGATCCACGTGATACAGCAACTGCTTCCGGAGGTTATACATACTGGTATTACTGGGGCTCTTCCTATGTGGTTTTCAAAAACGGCAAAGTAAAAAGATGGTATAAATCATAAAAAACAAAAGCGCTAGGCTCAAATCCAAAGTGAATAGGGCCTGGCGCTTTTTATTTGTCATTAATTATTACCCCATTACAGCAGGGACAGAAGGTACTTGCCGTACTCTGTCATGGAGAGTTCCTCACCAATGGCTCTAAGCTGGTCATCATCGATAAAGCCACGGCGCCATACGATCTCTTCGAGGCAGGCGATGTAGAACCCCTGACGGGCCTGTACGGCCTCCACAAACTCTGCCGCCTTGAGCATCCCTTCCGGGCTGCCGGTATCGAGCCAGGCCATGCCTCTCTTCATGAGAGCGACCTTGAGCCTGCTGGCTTCCAGATAGGCGTTGTTCACGGATGTGATCTCAATCTCTCCTCTCGCCGACGGCTTGACGTTCTTCGCGATTTCAATGACGTTGTTGTCGTAGAAGTAGAGTCCCGGAACCGCGAAGTTCGACTTCGGTTTTTCCGGTTTCTCCTCGATGGAGATGACGTTGTTGTCCTTGTCGAATTCAACAACACCGAATGCCGTCGCGTCTTTGACCGGATAGCCGAAGACCATGGCGCCGCCCACTTCGTCGATCTGTCGCTTTGACTCATTGAGAATCTTTGTCAGGTCCTGCCCGTAGAAGACGTTGTCACCCAGCACGAGGCATACGTTGTCATCTCCGATGAACTCCTCGCCGACGATAAAAGCGTCCGCCAGTCCTCTCGGCTTGTCCTGAATCTTGTACTGGAAGTTGACGCCCAGTTTGCTGCCGTCTCCCAGCAGATCTTTGTAATCGCCGATATCTGCAGGCGTCGATATGATCAGAATATCCTTGATGCCTGCCAACAGCAGTACGGATATCGGATAGTAGACGAGCGGCTTGTCGTAGATTGGCAGAAGCTGCTTCGAAACTGCTTTTGTCATTGGATAGAGACGTGTGCCTTTGCCTCCGGCGAGTATAATGCCCTTCATTTCTTTCTCTCCTTATCTCTCGTGGTTTCCGGCAATCAGAGGTAGAAGGCTCTGACTGCATCGGTCACCTTCTCAACGTCCTCACTGCTCAGTCCGTAGTACATCGGAAGCCGGAGCAGTCTGCTGCTGATGTCTGTTGTGTATTTATCTTCACCGTGGAACCGGCCGTACTCCTTCCCCGCCTTGGCCGAGTGGAGCGGCACATAGTGGAACACTGCCTGCACGTCGTTATCCCGCAGGTGTTTGATCAGTCTTCCCCGTTCCTCGATATCGTTCGTCATGATGTAGAACATATGGGCGTTGTGCTTGCATTCTTCCGGAATGACCGGCAGCTCGATGATACCCTTCTCCTGCAAAGGCTCCAGCGCCTCATAGTATCCGTGCCAGGATGCGAGTCTCGCCTCGTTGATCGTGTCGGCCTCCTCCAGCTGCGCCAGCAGGTACGCGGCGTTCATATCGCTCGGCAGGTAGGACGAACCCAGGCTTACCCAGGAGTACTTGTCCACCTGTCCCCGGAGAAATCTGCTCCTGTCCGTTCCCTTCTCTCTGATGATCTCCGCCTCTTCGGCCTTGTCCGCATCCTTAATCAGAATTGCGCCGCCCTCGCCCATGCTGTAGTTCTTCGTCTCATGGAAGCTGAAGCAGCCGAAGTCGCCGATGCTGCCGAGTGCCCTGCCTTTGTAGGAAGCCATGACTCCCTGGGCCGCGTCTTCCACGACGATCAGGTTGTGCCGCCCGGCAATGTCCATGATCGTATCCATCTCGCATCCGACGCCTGCGTAGTGAACCGGCGCGATCACTTTCGTCTTGTCGGTAATCGCTTCCTCAATCAGGGCTTCGTCGATGTTCTTGGTATCCGGTCGGATATCAACGAATACCAGCTTCGCGCCGCGGAGCACGAATGCGTTCGCCGTGGATACGAAAGTAAAGGACGGCAGAATGACCTCGTCTCCCGGCTTGATATCCGAAAGGAGCGCAGCCATCTCCAGCGCCTGCGTGCACGAAGTGGTGAGCAGGGCTTTCGTCGTGCCCGTATTCTTCTCAATCCACCCGTTGCATTTCTTTGTGAAAGGCCCGTCGCCGCAGATCTTGTTGCTGTCTATGGCCTGGACCATGTATTCTTTTTCTCTGCCCGCAAAAGGCGGTTTGTTAAAGTTGATCATTTAATATCTTCTTCTCCTTGTTGATTCTCACCGTCATGATGATGAACAAAACAACAGCGAGTATCGTCATCAAAGTTGTGTACAGTGCCGCTGCTCCCATGATACCATAATTCGTTACAAAAAGCCCCGAAAGCAGCTTCGCTCCAATGGCTACCGCGCCGTAGCAAATCAGCAGCGTGTGCTGCATCCTGATGATTGTAATGACCGTGCTGAAGAAGGTGGCGTAGGCCAGCGCTCCTCCTCCGATCATGATGATTACCAGTTCCATTTTGTAGCTGCTCAAATCAGCTCCGAATATGATCGACAGAAGCGGAATTCCAATCGTGGCCGCGACGAGCAGTCCTGCCACAGTAAGTCCCAGTACGATGAGGATCTGCCTCTTGATGTGCTTGATCAGCCTCTTAAGCTCTCCCGGAGTATTGGCGAACCACATCTCCGCGTAGGTTGTCAGAATCGGATTGAAAATGAAATTCGCCACAAGCATGACCATGAACGTCGGCATGAAGACCATGTTGTAGACAGCCTGCATGTCATCTGTCAGATAGTCGTCGATGGCGTACTTCGGAGCGTTGCTGATATACATGTTCAGGAAGAGGCTTGCGAAGAGAGGAAAGCCCTCTATCATCAGCAACTTCAACTGGAATTTTCGGAACGCAGGTCTGTAGTCGCAGAAGTCCTTCGCGGCGTTGATACTCGTCAGGAACATAACGATCAGTGACGCAAGTGCAAAGGCAACCGTGGACAATATCAAATTCTTTGTTATGATCAGCATCACGCAGTAAACGACGATTTCAGCCGCGTATCTTACTGCTGACGCCTTTGTGGCCACGTCTAGTCTTCCTTTTTGCTGCATGCGCCCGTGATAGACATCGGAATAAGCCTGTACGCACCGGACAATGCAGATCAGATAGATGATCATGACCTTTTCCATGTTGTAATCATTGAACAGAACGCCGTAGGCGCAGTAGGAAATGCTGGCGATCAGCATGGCACCGCAGGAGACGATTCGCATGCCGTGGTAA
>SVCX01000040.1 GCA_015058145.1 Clostridiales bacterium
TTCTCATGTTGCCCTCTTGTTGTGTCCTTCGCAGCTATTATATCGCCTATTGACTATGCTTATTCTACCACATTGCGGCGGGAAAGCACAGAGAGGGTGCATGCAAATATATTTGCACAGAACGCGTGCAGATGATATAATAACATCACTGAATCGCGCGGTGGGCGGTACGGGAAAGGATGAGAAGGAATGAATGCGAAAGAGTATCAGGCAATATTGAGAGCAGCGGCAGAAGTTCTGGGCGGCGCGATGCACATCGTGAACGCTGAGGGCATTACAATCCTCTACAACGAAGAAATGGCGAAGCTCGAGAAGACGCAGATAAAAAACGTCATCGGCAAACCGTTCCGAGAGGTATTTTCGAACATCCCGGAAGAAGAGAGTACGCTCATGCGCGCCCTCACAGAGAGGAAGGCGACGAAAAACCAGCAGCAGACCTATCTGAACGAATACGGCAAGGAGATCAATACGGTGAATTCCACCGTTCCGATTATTGTAGACGGCAAAGTCATCGCCGCCATGGAAGTGGCTCGGGACATTACCGATATCAAGAATATGAGCGATACCATTCTCGACCTGCAGAGCGACCTGACGGCGAGGAACACTTCGAAGGAGGAAGATAAAGCCGAACGTAAGGAGAAGGATCTTCCGCGTGGAATCCGAAAGTATCGATTCATCGACATCGTCGGTGAGAACAGAAAGTTTGAGGAAACCATCGCCAGAGCCCGAAAGGCGGCAAACAACGACACATCGGTCATTCTCTACGGTGAAACCGGCGTTGGTAAAGAACTCTTCGCCCAAAGCATCCACTACGACGGGCTGCGTAAGAACGGGCCGTTCCTTGCACAAAACTGCGCCGCCATACCGGAAAGCCTCTTGGAAGGCATGCTCTTCGGAACGTCCAAAGGCGGCTTTACCGGAGCAGAGGACAGAGCGGGCTTGTTTGAGCAGGCCAATGGCGGCACGCTGCTTCTCGACGAAGTCAGCGCCATGCCGATCGGTCTGCAGGGCAAACTCCTGCGTGTTCTCCAGGAAGAATACATCCGCCGAGTGGGAGGAAGCAAAGACATACCTATCGATGTAAGAGTCATTTCAACCATCAACGAGCCGGCGAAGGATCTGATTGCCAGGGGCGCCCTAAGGCAGGACCTCTATTATAGACTGGGCACCCTGAGCATTACGATTCCGCCTCTCAGAGAAAGGAAGGACGATATACCGCTGCTGGTCAACTCTTTCCTGAAGAAATACAACGAACGGTTCGATAAAGAAATATGGCTGCTTTCCGACGGCGCGGAGGCAAAGCTGGCCAAACATGACTATCCCGGAAACGTACGGGAGCTGGAAAACATCATCATGGCTGCGGTGTCCATGGCCGACGAAGGCCAACACGTGCTCACGGATAGGGATGTGGAAATCGGCGGATATAGTGAAGCGGATGATTCGGGAAGCCATGCGGCGGAGGGCTACGTTGAGACAGGAGGATCTCTCGCAGAGTACCTGTCCAGTATTGAAGAGACGGTAATACGGCAGTATCTGACCGCAAATGACAACAACGTATCCAAAACAGCGAAAGATCTGGGCATGCTGAGGCAAAATCTTCAGCATAAGATCAAAAAATATGGAATATAGTGGTATTTCGCAAATATATTTGCATATATATTGCAAATATATTTGCGTTTTTTGTTAAACAGGTCTCGAAATTTCGGCGCTATACTGTAATAAAGAATAAAATCGGGCGGCGGGAAGCCTTGCGCCGCAAGGGTTTCAGCAAATACAAAAACAAAATAATCCTCGTGCGAAGTTGGCACGAGGATTGCTTTATATAAAGGCATCAAACAATTCGCTACTAATTTTATTACTAACGATGAAAAGGAGACAATTATGGAAAACGTAAAAGTAATCATTTGGGGACTCGGCGCAATGGGCGGCGGTGTTGCAGACATGCTGCTTTCAAAGAAGGGCGTAGACATTGTTGGCGTTGCTGGCAGAGAGCACAAGCAGGGACATTCAATGTATGAGTTCATTAAGACTGAAAAGGGCGACAGAGAAGATGTTATCATCAAGGCTCCGGAAGAGATCATCAAGCCGGGCGCAGCTGATATCGTAATCCTCTGCACAGACTCCTTCACAAAGGAAGCGTTCCCACGCCTCAAGTTCATCCTGGAGCAGGGACTCAACTGCATCACTTCAGCTGAAGAAATGGCTTATCCTGCTGCACAGAACCCAGAGCTGGCTGCTGAGCTGGACAAGATCGCTAAGGAAAACGGTGTTTCCGTACTGGGAACAGGCATCAACCCTGGTCACATCATGGACCTGCTCGTACTCGTTATGACTGGCTGCATGATCAACGTAGACCACGTTCTCTCAAGAAGAGTTAACTCACTGTCACCGTTCGGACCTGTTGTTATGCATGAGCAGGGCATCGGCGTTTCAGTAGAAGAGTTCAAGGAAAGAAAAGCTAACGGTACAATGTCAGGCCACGTTGGATTCGCAGAATCCGTTGGCATGATCGCTGAAGGTCTCGGCCTGAAGGTTGAGCAGTTCGCGCAGGACATGAACCCAATCGTAACAGATGTTGACAGAAAGTCACCTTATGGCTTCGCAGCAGCTGGTTCATGCGCAGGCGTTGCTATGGAAGCTGACGCTGTTCTCTCAAACGGCATGAAGGTAAGAATGGAGCACCCACAGCAGATTGAGCCTGAACAGGTTGGAGTACAGACTGGCGACTATGTAATCCTCGAAGGAACTCCTGCAGTTAACATGGTTAACAGCCCAGAGGTTGAAGGCGGACTCGGAACTATCGCAATGTGCGCTAACATGATTCCGCAGGTTATCAACGCAGAGCCTGGTCTGAAGACTATGATCGACCTGCCAATTCCTCGTTGCCTGATGGGTGATGTAAGAGACAGAATCGATCCTGCTAAGAAGATCGTTAAGTAATTAAATAAACATAATAGAACAAAAAGACACGAGGCACTCGGGATTGCTCCCGAAGTGCCTCTTGTCAGCAAATAAGGAGAGATAAAATGGCTAAAAAAGGCGATTGGGTTCGCATCCACAGCATCGTCCTGAAGGCAGAAGAAAGAACAGCGAAGCTGCCTGAGGACACCAAAGCATGCGACCTGGAACAGTGGACAAAGGGCTTCCTGCTTGCAGACGCTGAAATCGGCGACGAAGTAGAAGTTGAAACAGTAGTCGGCAGAATCGAAAAAGGTACTCTGATCGACGATTTCCCATACTATGATCACAGCTACGGCAAGTTCGTTCCGGAGCTGATCGAAGTTGACAAGGTTCTCAGAAAAGAGATGGCGGAAATTGGAGGTGAGAGATAATGGCACTGGCAAAAGATTATGCATCCGTAATGGGAAGATCAAATGACATCCAGAAAGACGCTCTCGGACTGGACTATGCAGAATTTGAAACATCTCCTATCGCATTTGACTATGACAAGCTCATGACCTCCACAGGATACACTCTCGAAGAGGTTAACAGAGTACAGAGCCAGTTCGGAGTCGGCAACACTCCGCTGCTGGAGGCAAGAAACCTGACAAAGCTGGCCCGCAAGTATGCAAAGCCAGGATTCGGCGCAAGAATCTTCATCAAGGACGAAGCTGCCAATCCGTCAGGATCATTCAAAGACAGAAGAGCTGCCTGCGCTGTATACCATGCTAAGAAGCTGGGATACAAGGGCGTTATGGCTGCAACTTCCGGAAACTACGGCGCCGCTGTAGCTTCACAGGCTGCAATCCAGGGCCTGAAGTGCATCATCGTTCAGGAATGCTACGACTCCCACGGAGTTGGGCAGCCTGAAATCGTTGAGAAAGCTCGTAAGTGCGAGGCACTCGGTGCAGAAGTCGTACAGCTGACAGTAGGACCTGAACTGTTCTACTCATTCCTTTCAATCCTGGAAGACACTGGTTACTTCAACGCATCCCTGTACTCACCATTCGGCATCGCCGGTGTTGATACACTGGGTTATGAAATCGTAATGCAGTGCAGAGAAAAGCTGGGCAAGGATCCAGACATGGTAGTCTGCACAACAGCAGGCGGCGGCATGACCACAGGAACTGCCCGCGGCGTCAGAATGGCTGGCTGCGACGCTGAAATCGTCGGCGCATCCATCGACCTGTCAGGCCTTTCCATGGCTTCCGACATCGACTTCAACAAGAAGTCCTGCACAACTGGCCACACAGGATTCGGTGTTCCTTACGCTACAGATCCTGACCACAGTGACGTTCCTAGATCAGCAGCAAGACCGCTGAGATACATGGACAGATACGTTACGATCACACAGGGCGAGATCATGGAAATGACCGAGATGCTGGCACAGCTGGAAGGTATCGAGAGAGGACCTGCAGGACAGACTTCACTGGCTGCAGCATTCTCACTGGCTCAGGAGCTGCCTGAGGACGCGATCCTGGTAGTTTCCGAAACAGAGTACACAGGCGCTGGCAAGCACGTACAGCCTCAGCTCTGGTTTGCTAAGGAAAACGGTATCGAAGTAAAGCTTGGCGACCCTAAGGACGAAGTTCCTGGCAAGAGCGTAGTACTGCCATCAAGCCCTAGACTCTTCAAGTACAAGGAAGCTGACATCAACCACTTCAGACAGTCCCTCATCAAGAAGGCTGTTAAGAAGGCAGGCGTTAAGCCGACAGATTCAGACCTTGAATTCCTGGCAGAAGAGACAAAGACAGACGTCGAATTTGTTAAGAAGACACTGGAAGAAAACGGTCTGCTCTAAGTAGCATAGTAAGTTATTCATTCGTATAGTGGAGTATCGCTGGGGATATTTCTTCAGCGACTTCACAATACGAAAAGCATAAGGAGTTTCATCCGCTCGCCTTACGGCTTGCGGCGACAACTCCATTAAGGAGAAAAAAGGATGAGAAGAGACGACGATTTTGCAGAACGCAGAAAACACATCGCAGATCTGACAGACGAAGAACTCTACAACAGATTCTGGGAACTGGTAGACCAGGTTGTAGATCCTCTGCTTGAGCTTGGAAAAAAGAACACAACTCCTTCCGTAGAAAGAGCTGTACTTCTGAGAATGGGCGTATCATCGCTTGATACTCAGAAGGTAGTTGAAGGCTGCATGGACAGAGGTCTCATGGGACATGGAGCTGGCCACGTAGTTTACAAGGTAATGAAAGCACACGACCTCTCAGCGAAGGAAGCGGCTGAAAAGCTGGTTGCCGGAGAATACTGGGACGAAGTAGTCGCTAGTTTCAAGTAAGGAGGTAGCAGCATGTCAGATTTCAAATTAGAACCTAACGAAAAGTTAAACATAAAAGAGATCCTGAAGGACCTCGACAAGTATGAACCGAGAAGAAGAGGCTGGCACTGGAGAGAGCCGGATCCTGGCTGCAAGCTCGGACCGTTCGAATACCATGACTGTTCAAAGCCTCTGAAGAACAGCGTAGGACTGCCTCCTGCCAAGTACTTCGAAGATGCTGACCCGCAGCCAATGCCTGTTATCACTACTGAGATCGCATCCGGAAGATTCGAGGACGATATCAGAAGAATGAGAATGGGCGCATGGCACGGCGCAGACCACCTGATGGTTATCAGACATATGGGACAGTCCCATATCGACGGCCTCATGGAAGGTACTCCACAGGGCATCGGCGGTGTTCCTATCACTCGTAAGCAGGTAAGAGCACAGAGAAAAGCGTGCGACATCATCGAAGATGAAGTTGGTCGTCCGATCAACTATCACTCCTACGTATCAGGCGTAGCTGGTCCTGACGTAGCGGTAATGTTCGCAGAAGAAGGCGTCAACGGCGCTCACCAGGACCCTCAGTACAACGTACTGTACAGAGACATCAACGCTATCAGGTCATTTGTAGACGCCTGCGAATCCAAGAAGATTATGGCTTGGGCTCAGATGCTCCAGATCGACGGCGCGCACAACGCTAACGCAACGGCAAGAGACGCATGGAAGGTAATGCCGGAGCTGATCGTTCAGCACTCCATCAACTCCAGATTCTCAGAGAAAGTCGGCATCAGCCCTGATCTGATTTCACTTTCAACAGTACCGCCGACAGCAGTACCTGGACCGCTCATGTACTACGACCTGCCGTACGCAGTAGCACTCCGCGACATCTGCGGCAGATACAAGATGAGATGCCAGCAGAACACGAAGTACATCTGCTCCTCCGCAAGAGAAGCAACTGTAACGCACGTTCTGGATATGTTCATCTCCAAGCTGACTTCCGTAGATATCCAGTCAACCATCACTCCTGACGAAGGAAGAAACGTTCCATGGCACATCTACAACATCGAAGCCTGCGACAATGCGAAGCAGACACTGATCGGTATGGACGGCCTCATGGAAATGGTTGAGCTGAAGAAGGACGGCCCGCTGAGAGAGAACGCCAGAGAGATCAAAGAAAGAGCTCTCCTGTTCATGGAAGAAATGGTTGAAGCAGGCGGATACTTCAACGCTGTTGAAGCCGGATTCTTCGTTGACTCCGGAAAATATCCTGAGAGAAACGGCGACGGAATCGCTCGTAAGCTGGACGGCGGCGTAGGCTATGGATACATCTTCGAGAGAGAAGACGACTACATGGCTCCTGTAACAGCACACTTCGGATACAACAACGTAGAGCAGTACGGCGGAGACCCTGAGAACCCATCAGCTCTCATCGGCGGCTGCACATTCGAAGACAGAAGCAAGATCGTTTACATCGACGAGCTCGACGATGAAGACAATGTAAACGTAAGACTCGAGAAGGTTGCCAAGTACCACAACGGCGAAGCAATCATTCCGGAAGTAGAATGGTGCGGAGACGGTATAATCCTGCTGACCATGTGCATTCCAACACACGCCAGAGCTTCCGAAGCAGTTGCTCTGGAGATCGGACACAGACTGGGCCTCGAAGATCCAGTAGTTATCAGTAAGGAAGTTCTCCATCCGGCAGAAGGAACAAGAGTTGAAATGAAGGGTAAGGTTCCATTTGATATCGATCCTTCCACACTCGAGATCCCGGCACCGCCGCATCACCAGTCGGATGCTGTTCTCTACAAAGAGTTCGAAGAGCATCCAATGGTAGTCGTATGCGGAACAGTCGGAAACGACGAGCACTCCGTAGGACTGCGTGAGATCATCAACATCAAGCACGGCGGAATTGAGAAGTGGGGCGTCAAGGTTAACTACCTCGGCACATCCGTTCCTGTAGAGAAGCTGGTTGACGCTGCTGTTGAGCTCAACGCAAACGCAATCCTGGCATCGACGATCATCTCTCACGATAACGTTCACTACAAGAACATGAAGAGAATCAACGAGCTGGCCATCGAAAAAGGCATCCGCGATAAGGTTATCATCGCAGCCGGCGGAACTCAGGTAATTCCTGAAGAAGCTCGCGAAACTGGTATTGACGAAGGATTTGGAAGAGACTCCCACGGTATCGACGTTGCTACATTCCTCTGTGAGGAAGCAATGAGAAGACGTGGAGAAGAACCACCTGAAGTACAGGAAGTAATCTAACGCGAATTCAAATCACAAACACATCGGGCCGGGCGAAAGCCCGGCCCTTAAACTCTACGAAGGGAAGCAGAAATGAAAGTAGACGTATTGGTTGCGGAAATCGGATCCACAACGACCGTAGTAAATGCATTTAGAAATATTGACAGCGAGAACCCGGAATTCTGGGCGCAGGGGCAGGCACCTACTTCTGTCTTGGAAGGTGATGTCAGAGTAGGCCTGCAGGGCGCGATTGATGACCTTTGTGCGAAACAGGGCATTGACAGTCTGGAATATGATGAGATGCTGGCCACTTCATCCGCTGCAGGCGGACTGAAGATGACAGTCCACGGTCTTGTATATGACATGACAGCCAGGGCAGCCAAGGAAGCTGCACTGGGCGCCGGCGGCATCATCCACTTCGTGACGGCGGGCAAGCTCAGAAGAACGGATTTGGCGAAGATCAAAGAGATCCAGCCGAATCTGATCCTCATCGCAGGCGGCGTCGACTATGGCGAACGTGATACTGCCATTGACAACGCGGAGAAAATCCGCAGTCTTGGGCTAACGACTCCGATTATCTACGCAGGCAACATCGAAAATCAGGAAGAGATGGAACTGATTTTTGACGAGGAGTCCGGACAGAAGCTCTACAACGTAGAGAACGTATATCCGAAGATCGACGATATGAACGTCGAACCATGCCGCAAAGTCATACAGGATGCTTTTGAAGATCACATCACAAATGCGCCGGGTATGGAACACGTCCGCGATATGGTAAATGGACCGATCGTTCCGACGCCGGGCGCCGTCATGCAGGCGACAAAGCTTTTGAACGAGTGTATCGGTGAAGTCGTCGTCATTGACGTCGGCGGCGCAACAACCGACGTACATTCCGTCTGCAGAGAATCAGATAATGTGGCGAGAATTCTGACAGCGCCGGAGCCAATGGCGAAACGTACCGTAGAGGGAGATCTGGGCGTTTACGTCAATAGAATGAAAGTCATCGAATCCATCGGCGAAGAAGAGTTCCGCGAGAAAGCGGCAGAGGCCGGGTTCGATCCGGACGCAACCCTCGCCAGTTATGTTGCGATTCCAAAGAATGAAGACGAAATCAAGATGGTCGAGATTCTGACGGAGGAAGCTGTCATGAAGGCAGTAGACCGTCACGCCGGCCAGATCAGATATATCTACGGTCCGAGTGGCCGCAGCACCGTTGCCGAGGGCAAAGACCTGACGCCGGTCAAGTACATTGTAGGAACAGGCGGCGCTCTTACAAGGCTGCCGCACCGCGAGGAGATCATGGGCCGTATCTGCGAATACGACCAGACAGGTACGAAACTGTTCCCGACTCACCACGCGAAGATTGCAGTCGACAATGACTACATTATGGCATCACTTGGCGTACTCAGCGTCAAACACAGAGAAGGCGCCATCAAGCTGCTGGAGAAATCTCTCGGCTTCAAGTTCGTTAAGCCGGAGGAAAGCCAGTACGGCATTAAGTCCACGTCGCAGCAGAGCGCGGTAGCAGATGGGCCTGCCATTCTGGCCGACGTTGCAGCGGAGCTGGCGGAGAAGGATGCCGACCGAGAGGCGATGATCAAGCACATCCTCGAATGCGAGGAACAGGGCTATGATATGACCGCCTACAAGTTGGATTACGGTCTCATCACAGAAGAGGAGGCCGAAGCCATTGAAGCGGCAAAGGCAGCAGAAGAAAAGGAAAAAGAAGAAGAAGCGAGAGCTCTTCGCGACCGCGGAATGATTCGAACAGATGACGTTCTTAAGATGACGAAGGAAGGCCTTCCGACCTGCAACAGAGAATGCCATCTCTGCATGAGGAAGAACTGCAAGTTCCGCAAAGAGTGCTGAGGAGAAATGACATGAGGAAGATTACAGTAGCCGCCACGCAGATGGCGTGCAGCTGGAATCGCAGCGCGAATATCGACAGAGCGGAAGCGCTGATTCGCAAAGCTGCGGCAGAAGGCGCGCAGATCATTCAGCTGCAGGAGCTCTTTGAGACTCCTTACTTCGCACAGATTGAGGATTATGAGTATCTCGATCTGGCCAGAAGTAGAGAGAACAATGAGATGATTATGCGGATGCAGGACGTCGCGAAGGAACTGGAGGTTGTGCTCCCGGTCTCCTTCTTTGAAGACGCAGGCATGGTCAGATTCAATACAACAGCTGTCATCGACGCTGACGGAAAGGTACTTGGCCATTATCGCAAGACACACATTCCGGATGACATGGGATATTATGAGAAGTTTTACTTCAGCCCGGGCAACACGGGATTCCGAGTTTGGGATACCAAGTATGCCCGTATCGGCGTCGGCATCTGCTGGGACCAGTGGTTTCCGGAGGCGGCCAGAATCATGTCGCTCAAAGGCGCCCAGTTCCTCTTCTACCCAACTGCTATTGGATCCTTTGCGGTTCCGGTCGATCAGATCAAGACTTACGAAGAGGATGACAAGTGGCTGCTCCACTGGCAGAATACCATGCTGGGTCATGCGGCGGCCAACATGGCGCCGGTCATCGCTTCCAACCGTATTGGAATTGAAGAGGAGCCGAAGGCGGGAACGGCCATTCGGTTCTGGGGATCATCTTTCATCGGCGATAATACAGGAATCAAGGTCGCTAAAATGGACGAGGAGACAGAAGGCGTCATCACAGCGGAGTTCGATCTGGATGAACTGGAGGCCTACCGCCGTGAAGTCTGTGTGTTCAGAGACAGACGTCCATCCATGTACGCTGACCTGCTGACCCTGGAAGGCAAGCCGGTCGAATAAGCAGAGCATAGCATAACTTACGAATCAAATATCTTATAGAAACGAAAAAACCGGAGCCCCTTTCTCCGGTTTTTTCTGTCGTCATCATTATCATTATCTGTTTTGTGAGGAGGTGTGTCTTTCGACACTGTTATAGTAATACAGATAAATGTCATTTATCGGTGGATTATGTGAAGCGTTTGTGAAGAACTATCAGAACGCGGGAAAAAGTGCTATACTGAATTCGGCTGACAGGAGGTGTTTCAGACACGATGGCGAATGAGATAGATATGCTGCATGGATCATTGATGAAGAGAATTCTTCTTTTCGCGCTCCCGCTTGCTGCAACCGGAACGGTGCAGCAGCTTTTTAATGCGGCGGACGGAATGATCCTGGGCCACTTCGCCGGGAGCCATGCGCTGGCGGCTGTGGGAAGCACGGCTCCGATCATCAACTTATCGATCAATCTCTTCATAGGGCTTTCTATCGGCGCGAATGTAGTCATAGCCAACTATATCGGGCAGGGACGGTCGGATCGCATCAGCGACGCGGTGCACACGACGGTGCTTCTCTCTCTGGTTGCAGGCGTGACCATCGCCGTGGTCGGGATGTGTATTGCCAGACCGATGCTTCACGCCATGGATTCTCCGGAAGACGTCATCGATCTGTCGACGGTTTACCTGAGAATTTTCTTTTCGGGCATGCCGTTCATGATGATCTACATCTACGCGTCAGCGATACTCAGGAGCAAAGGCGATACGAGGCGACCCCTTGTGATTCTGCTATGTTCAGGTGTTGTCAAAGTAGCGGTCAGTCTTCTCTTCGTCGTTGTGCTCGGCATGAGCGTCAAGGGCGTGGCAATCGCTACAATTATCGCAAACATTCTCAACAGCGGCGCGCTCGTCTATCTGCTGCTCCACGAGAGAGGACCATTCAAACTCAATCTGCACAAAATCGGAATCAAAAAAGAACACCTCGTCAGAATACTGAAAATCGGCGTTCCCGCCGGCGTGCAGAGTATGGTGTTCTCCTTTTCAAATGTTGTTATCCAGTCCGCCATCAACAGTTTCGGCGCTGACGCTATCGCGGGCTCTGCCGCTGCCGTGAACTTCGAGTTTTTCTGTTACTTCGTACTCAACGCTTTCGGCCAGGCGGCCGTCACGTTCACTAGCCAGAACTTCGGCGCCCGAAATGCGGACCGCTGCAGAGAGGTCTTCAAAGACTGCATGATTCTCGGCGCCGCCGCCATGCTGATCTGTAACCTTGGCTTTTTCCTGGGGAGGGATTTCTTCATTCTGGCCTTTACGACGGATGCAGCCGTCATTCCGTGGGCAATGATCAGATTCCGGCGCGCACTCATCTTCCAGTGGGTCGCCAGTTCTTATGAAATCAGCGGACAGTGCATGAGAGGCATGGGACATTCGCTGCTGCCGGCGCTGTTCTCCGTATTGGGTTCCTGTGTGCTGCGGATCATATGGATCTACACCATCTTCCAGTCCTTCCGAACCTTCGAGATGCTGCTGAACATCTATCCAATCTCGTGGGCAATTACAGGCGTCGCAACGCTGATTGCCTACGCAATCAT
>SVCX01000003.1 GCA_015058145.1 Clostridiales bacterium
TTATGATTCCCTGAAAGAAATCGGCGTTGATGTTTCGCACTCTCAGCCAGTGAAGGGTCTGACCACAGAGCGGTGTGATGTGACACTGGTAGACGGGGACAGAACTTTCGTGGGATGCGAGTATGGAGAAGGCGAATGGAAGCCTTTGCGCTTGAAGAAAGAACACTTCGACTACCTGCGCGGTTTTGATGTTGTCCATTGCGGCTGCTATGCTGACATGGCGGATGAAATCGGGAAACTGGATGAACTTACATCGGTAAAGACCTACGACTTTTCGTCGGAAGAAGAATACAGGACGGACGAATACCTGAACAAAGTATGTCCGCATGTGGACATCGCGCTCTTTTCTCAGGAAGAGATGACGGACGATCAGGCACTGGAACTTCAGAAGAAGGTTCACGATCTTGGAACGGAACTGGTCATCGTGACCAACGGAAGCAAAGGCCAGAGGCTCTGGGATGGAACTCGACTTTACAATGGGAAAGTTAAAATGGTTAAGGCTGTAGACACTATGGGCGCGGGCGACTCCTTTTTTACCGCATTTGTAGTGCAGCTGATGAGAGAAGGTTACAGGAGAGGAACAATCCCATCAGAAGAAGGCATCCGACGCGCATTCGAATTCGCTGCGGATTTCAGCGCCGGGACATGCATGAAGGATGGCGCTTTCGGCTTCGGCACGGAGTATTAAAATGAGAAAAAACGTTCTGACGCTGGATGTAATGCTGGCGAAGGAAATTGAATATGATATCGAAACCGGCAAGTACAGGGAGGGGGACCGAATCCCTTCCGAGAGAATGCTTGCCGAAGATTTTGGCGTGCAGAGAGGAACCGCCAGGAGCGCCATAGGGATACTGAAGGATAAAGGTGTCATAGTTTCCAGAGAACGCGCAGGCAATTTTGTGGCTCCGCGGAGAATTGACTTTGATCTTGACGCTTATAACTCCAGAAAAGTCGTAATCGAGAGGATGGGAATCTCCACATCAGTCAGGTTGCTGACGTTTGAAAAAATCAGCGTTACGGACAAGATGTCCGCCGATACGGGATGGCCCGCCGACACGCAGGTCTTCCGGATCATGCGACTGAGATATACCGCAGGAGTGCCGATGGCACTTGAGAGAGCGCACATAAAGTGCGAACTGGCTCCAACCTTGACGGAAGATGATGTAAACGACAAATCCATCTATGCTTCGCTTGCGAGAAAATTCAACGAGTATGTCGACCATGCGGAGTCTAAGGTTACAGCTGCTTTTGCAAACGGCCTTGAATCCATACTGCTCAACATCAAAGAATCGAAGCCGGTAATGAGATACGAAGGCCTTGTATATGACAGAGAGGGCAGATTGCTGGAATACTTTGACGATATTATCCTGAAGGATCAGATACAGTTTATCAGTTATGACAGGTAAGAAAAAAACGTCCATGAAAAAACAGTCGGCGAAGACAACTTATCCGTCGACGATCATACAGGAAGCTGTAATCAGTGATATACAGGAAGGCGAGCTTCTGCCGGGCGAGCGTATCATGAGCGAACGCGCCATGGCAGAGAAGTACAATGTGTCCCGCATGGCCGTTCAGTACGCCATGAAAGTGCTGGAGAAAAAGGGATATGTCGAACGACGCCGCGGCGCGGGCACGTTTGTCAGGAAACATGATGTGCAGAAGATCAACCTCGGAGACTTCTACAACAGATTGAACGCAGGCATCACTGCGACGCTGAAAGGTTCGGGCGCAACACCTTCAAACAAGGTTATTACACGCGGTATAGTCAGGGCAGATTTCTATACTCATAAGCTTGGATTGGAGCAGGGAGAAGAAGTATTTATTCTGAACAGGACGAGAATGTTGAACGAGGAGCCGTTCGCGCTGGAGTACTCGGCCGTTCCGCTGAAACGGTTTCCGGATATAGAGGAAATAGACTTTGCAGTAGTCTCTTTATACGATTACATGGAGTCTTATGGATTGATGCCTCGAAGATTCAATGAGAAGCTGCAGATTGTGGAGGTGAACGCCAGAGAAGCCGGGTATCTGGAAATCGGTGAAGGGAGCCCGGTATACTACACCGAACTTACTGGTTTTGCATCAGATGGAAGCCTGGTGGAATATACAGAGAGCTTTATAAGATGTGACAAAGCAGAGATGCGTTTCATAACAAGAGTGTGACAGCAAGCCAATTGGTATAGTAAATAATACAAATTGGCTTGTTTTATATTGCGCTGAAAACTTATAAACTTATAGTGCAGAATAAATAAAGGGAGGAATTATATCATGCGCAATTTCGACGTAGAAAAATATATGAAAGAATCCGAAGCGGCCTATGCCAAGAGAGCGGACATCGAGGCGCTTGCCGACAAGCTGACTGAGAGAGGCTACGACAATATCGTCGTAATAGGAATCGGCGGAACTTGGGCCGAATGGCATCCTGTCGTGCATGTAATGAGACACTATACCGACATGCCAATCTACCTTGAGAACGCTGCCGAGCTATGCGTAAGGACGGACAAGAATTTCCTTAACAAGAGATCGCTGGTTGTGACATCGTCAGAATCAGGCAATACCAAAGAAGTCGTCGAAGCCATAAAAATGTGCAAGGACATGGGAATCGAAACATCCGTCCTCACGAAGAACGCCGACTCGGAACTGGGTAAGCTCTGTGACAATGTGGTCGACGGCTGCAGCGGAGACTGCGAACACTTCTATATTATGTGCTACCTCTTCGGACTCAGACTGCTCTATAACAGAGGCGAATTTCCAAGCTATGAAAAGTTCGCGGATCAGATGGCGAATCTTGGCAAGGATCTCGTAGCGGTAAGGGAAAAGTTCGAAGAACAGGGTGCTCAGATTGCAAGAGATTATCACAAAGAACCGTACAACATCTTCGTAAGCTCCGGAACCCTCTGGGGAGAAACATATCTCTTCTCCATGTGCATCCTCGAAGAGATGCAGTGGGTGAGGACAAAGTCGGTAACTTCAGCGGACTTCTTCCACGGAACACTGGAGCTGATCGAGAAGGATGTGCCGGTATTCCTCTTCAAGGGAGAAGATGAGTACAGACCCCTGGATGAGAGAGTGGAGCGTTTCTGCGAGAAACTCACGGATAAGCTCGTTGTGATCGATACGAAGGATTACGATCTTCCGGGAATCGATGATGAGTTCAGAGTAATCTGCTCACCGATGATTCTGACATCTCTCGTGACGGACAGGCTGGCTGCCCACTATGAACTCAATACAGGACACAGCCTCGAGTTCAGAAGGTACTACAGACAGTTCGATTATTAATGGATAGACAAAGGGCTTCAGCCGGCAGGAAGAAAGAGGTAAGGAAACATGTCAGAACCTATTGTAAAGATCCAGCACGTTGATAAGTATTTCGGAGACAATCACGTCATCAAGGATCTGAATCTGGAAATCGAGGAAGGTGAATTTCTCACACTGCTGGGGCCTTCGGGCTGCGGCAAGACCACAATCCTCAGGATGGTCGCAGGATTCGAAGATGCGACAAACGGAATCATAGAGGTTCAGGGAGAGAGAGTAGAAGACAAGGAAGCATACGAGAGAGATGTTAACACTGTTTTTCAGAGTTACGCGCTTTTCCCGCACATGACGGTATACGACAACATTGCTTATGGACTGGTCGTCAAAAAAGTTCCGAAAGATGAAATCAAAGAGAGAGTAAAAGAGATGCTCGAACTGGTTCAGCTGATGGGCTTCGAGGGCAGAAAGCCGGACATGATGTCAGGCGGACAGAAGCAGCGTGTCGCCATAGCGAGAGCGCTGATCAACAATCCGAAGGTTCTTCTTCTGGATGAACCGCTGGGAGCGCTGGACCTCCAGCTTCGTAAGCAGATGCAGATCGAACTGAAGCGACTGCAGCAGAAACTGAACATCACATTCGTCTATGTTACCCACGATCAGGAAGAAGCGATGACGATGAGCGACCGTATTGCGGTAATGAAAGACGGAATCATAGAGCACCTGGCGACACCGCGTGAAATATATGCGAAACCGCGTACAAAGTTTGTCGCGAACTTTATCGGCGAGTCAAACATTTTTTCCGGACATGTTGTTGAAATTAATGATGGAATTGCGACAGTCGAGACCAAGTTCGGCAAAGGCAGGATGCCTGCGGAAGATTTCAGCGTAGGCGATGTGGCTCATCTCTGCGTGAGACCTGAAGTCATGCAGTACAGCAAGGAACCGGTTGACGGCTTCAGCATCAAGGGAACGGTCAAGAACATGATCTTCGTAGGATCTGTTCACAGAACACTTCTTGGAATGGACGAGGAGTATGACGCCAAAATCAACAGAGTCAAATACGACACCTCATATAATGAAGGCGATACGCTCTATCTCCACTGGGAGATGGAGGACGTAACAGGCATACACGGTCAGGAGGACGAAATCAATGCGTAGATTAAAGAGTGCTCCGGCCGCAGCGACAGCCGGACCTGTATCCATATGGATGATCATCTTCGTCATGCTGCCGATGATATATGTCTTTGTCATCAGCTTCCTGACGAGAGATCCCTATGGCGGAATCGAGGCGAAGTTCACCTTTGAAAACTACACAGAGATGCTCCAGCCTCTCTATCTAAAAGTAATTCTGAAATCATTTAAATTGGCGTTCTATACTACAGCCATCTGCCTGCTCGTCGGGTATCCGATGGCCTATTGGATTGCCAGTAAAAGGCCGAGCACCGCAGCGAAGATGCTCATGCTGGTCATGATACCGTACTGGACCAGCTCGCTGGTAAGGCTTTACAGTGCGAACCTGCTGGCTATGCCGAACGGGTTCCTGAATACAGCGCTGATGAAACTGCACATCATAAGCGAGCCCCTTGACCTGCTGTACAGCGATACGATGGTTCTCATGGGACTGCTGATTGCGTGTCTTCCGTTCTCGGTGCTCCCGCTGTACTCGTCCATTGAGAAACTGGACAAGTCGCTGATCGAAGCGTCAAAGGATCTTGGCGCGAGACCGGTTCAGACCTTCTTCAAGGTTATCGTTCCGCAGACGATGCCGGGAATCATCGGCTGCATCATACTGGTATTCATTCCTGCCATGGGCATGTACTATGTACCTGACGTAATGGGCGGTGGAAAAGTCATGCTGATCGGCACGCTGGTCAAAAACCAGTTCCTGGTCACAAAGAACTGGCCGTTCGGAGCATCCATGGCAATTCTTCTCATATTCATTACTCTGGCAATTCTATGGATCTACACTAGATTCAATAAGCTGGAAGATCTGGAGGTGGTCTGATGGAAGCAGTAAATCAGGCAGGAACAGCCAGACTCAGCAAGAGACTGAGGAGAAAAAGAGCCGGTAGGAGATGGGGAAATGTATTCGCGGTAGCGGTATTCACCTTCATTTACATTCCGATTGCGATGATGGTATTGTTCTCGTTCAACGATCAGAGGACAAACTACTATTGGAACGGGTTCACGCTAGAGTGGTACAAGTATCTGTTTACACAGTCCGACCTGTGGGGATATCTGGTAGTATCCCTGATCGTCGCTGTGGCGTCTGTGATACTGTCTCTGGCGGTGGGCGTGCTCGGCGCGATGGGACTGATGAGATTTGAGTTCCGGCTGAAGAAACTGATCAGCAATTCACTGTACATACCGATTGTAATTCCTGAGGTAGTGCTTGGTATCTCGCTGCTGATGCTCTTTGAGGTCGCCCACTTCCCTCTGGGTTACTGGTCCATGATACTGGCCCATACGACATTCTGTATTCCGTTCGTCGTTATCATAATGCGAGGCAGGATGGCAGGAATGGACATGTCCGTCGAAGAAGCCTCAATGGATCTTGGCGCCAATCGGATCACAACATTCTTCAAAATCACGCTGCCGATGCTTGTGCCGGGAATTCTGTCCAGCGCGTTCATGTCATTTACATTGTCCATTGACGATGTAATTATCACGAACTTCGTAACAGGACCTTATGCCACGACGCTGCCGATCAAGATCCTGTCCATGGTCAAGGTAGGATTAAAACCTGAGGTCAATGCGATGACTACGGTAATGGTTGTCGTTCTGATTCTGGGGATACTCGCGAACAACGCTGTTCAGGCTCTGATGAAGAGGAGAGCCTTGACAAATAAAAAATCGTATTTTTAACGAATCATCAGTTATTGTATAGGAGTTCTGAAACTAAGGAGGAGGAGAAAATGAAAAACCTTAAGAGGATCATTGCGATTGCTATGACTGCAGTTATGGTGTTTGCCTTTGCAGCATGCGGCGGAAGCAGTGATTCAGCAGAAGACAATGGTGAAGTCAACATCTACATGTGGTCAGACTATATTTCACAGAATGTAGTTGACAAGTTCACCGAAGAGACTGGAATCAAAGTCAACTTCTCGTACATGAGCACATCAGAGGAAGCTGTTGCCAAGGTTACCAGCGGCGGCGGTGATGAATATGATCTGGTAATGCCATGTGATGCTGACATGACCAGCCTTATCGAGGGAGGATATCTGGCAGAAATCAATCTCGATAACATACCTAATTTCGAACATCTGGGAGATGCCTACAAGAACAGAGAATTCGACCCTGAAAACAAGTATGCGATTCCTTATCTCATCAACTACGTTTATGTAGTTTACAACCCTGAGACTTGCCCGATCGAGATCACGAAGTATGAAGATCTTCTCGATCCGCAGCTCAAGGGACAGATTGCGTCAGTAACAGGTCAGAGAAATCTGTTCCCGATTGCCCTCGTATCACTCGGATACGATCCGAACAGCCAGGACGAGCAGGAACTGAAGGAAGCGTATGAATGGCTTCAGAAGTATGTACCGAATGTTACGGGATTTGACTCCGACAGCGCGGAAACTATGCTGATTAACGGAGCATCATCGGTAGGATTCCTCTTTGACGGACAGGCTTCCAAGGCCTTCTCAGAGATGGGTGACGACGCTCTCGTAGTTGCCGAGCTGACAGATCCGGTACAGCTTGGTGTTGACGAACTGGTCATTCCGGCAGGAGCTAAGAACAAGGAAAACGCTGAAGCGTTCCTGAACTTCATTCTGGATCCGGAGAACATGGCAATGAATCTGCAGGATATGATGGAAACAGACGGTCAGCCTTACTCATGTCCTAATGACGACGCAGTAGCACTGATGCCGCCTGAGTATTCAGAGTCACCTGCCATCAACATTCCTAAGTCAGTTAAGGAAAACTACTTCCTGCAGCTGGATGTAGGCGATGCAGTCAAGATCTATGACAAGTACTGGACAATGCTCATGTCTGAAGAGCAGTAAACAGTAAAAGCAAGAAGGGTTATCCGGGATGGAGAATCGTTTAAGCAGAAAAACGAAACTATTTTACGGAGTCGCCGGAATCGGCGACTCCGCTCTTTACAGCATGATGGGTAT
The DNA here is from genome assembly GCA_015058145.1 of Clostridiales bacterium. Taxonomy (GTDB): domain Bacteria; phylum Bacillota; class Clostridia; order Peptostreptococcales; family Anaerovoracaceae; genus Lentihominibacter. Next base: position 7,374 of record SVCX01000003.1, read on the forward strand.
GTTTGCCCTGTTCTTTTTCACGACTGTTGCGGGAATCAATCCGGCTGCAGCGGGTACGATTGTAGCGGTAGGAGCTGTCTGGGATGTTGTCAGCGGATCCATCGTCGGGTACATTTCTGACAGAACCAACACGCGTATCGGGCGGCGTAAACCGTTCATGCTGGTGGCTTCTTTCCCATTAGCAGTCTTTTGCAGCCTGATTTTTGTCGTGTTTGACGCGCCCCAGGGAATCAGAATCGCCTATTATGTTTTCATGTTTATTGCCTTCTGGACGGGGTATTCGATTTTCTTCGTTCCGTATACTGCGTGGGGCGCGGAGCTTACGGACAATTATGAGGAGAGGACAGAATTAAGAGGCATTGTCTACGTATTCTATTCTGTGGGCGCGGCTTTCGGCACCGTACTTCCAACCATCATTGTAGATACATTGATGCAGTGGGGGTTGACTGTTCAAGCGGGATGGCTGAGCGTCGGAATCATTGTTGGTGTCATCTCCGCAGCAGCGATTTTTATCTCGGGATGGTTCGTCAACGATACGGACGGCGTTCAGACAGGCGACGTGGAGAATACTAAAAAAGATGAACATCACGGATTTCACGCGATTATCGACATTGTGCGAAATTATGGTCAGGTGTTCAGATACAAACCGGCCAGATATATTATTCTGACGAGTATGTTTTACCTTGTCGCGAATTCCATTTTTGCCGCGGACAAAATGTATTTCTACACATTCAATATGGGATTGTCAGCAAAAGAAATCAGTCTGATCATGCTGTTTCAGAACGTACTGTCAGTGCTACTCGTCCCGCCGCTGATCAGAATTAACAGAGTTCTCGACAAGAGGACGCTGTGTATCGGCGGTATCGGACTGTCATCTGCATGTCTGATTCTCTACGGGTTTACAGGTATTCCTAACATTCCGCATCTGCTGCTGTTCTCGTTTGTCTACGGAATCGGTAGCATCTGCTACTGGCAGCTCATACCATCTATGCTCTATGATGTATGTGACGCAGACCGGCTGGATAACAACTTGAACAGAGCTGGGCTGATCATCTCCATGCAGGGATTGACAGAGTCCGTATCGGAAGGGATTGGATTTCAGATTTTAGGACTGCTTCTCGCGTTTACCGAGTTCAACAGTGAGGCGGTGGTGCAGAATCAGGCGACCTTAAACTGCATGCATGTGTCATTTACGTTCATACCGGCGCTATTCTCAATTATCGCTATGATTATGATGGTTCGCTACCCGATAACACGAGCCAAGCACTCTGAAATAATCGCGCAGCTGAACAGCCGAATCAAAAAATAGTTATTCTCCCCAGAAGAAAGAAAGCAGGGAATTGTGAAGATCCTGCAGATTCTGTTTTCTGGCGGATGCATCAAAGAGGTCGTCACAAGCGGCGCGCTCTTCTTCATTCATGACTGTATCACGGAGGGTCGGCGCCTGATCGTGGTCATGATTTTCCGAGTGGGCGTGGGCCAAATGCTGATTGGACCGGCCCATCCCATAGATGAGTTCAAGAATGTGAACGGCTTCGAAGCCGTTTTTTTTCATGGCGTTGCGCACGTCCATGCTACTGGTGAGAAACGGCGCGTGCAGGTCGTCGCAGAGCACGACGCCCATCATATCTGCCAGCTCTTTCAGCGCTGGTTCAAAGCCGTACTCCTCTGGTTCCGAGAGACGGTAGAGCTCACGGTTACAACCGCCGCTGACGCTGTGTTCGATCAGAAGGTCGTAGAGTGAAACGGTTGGAATCTCACCGAGGCTTCCGCGGAAGAACTTCCTGTCTTCCGGCGTGGCGACGATCACAGCCGGTTTGCCGAGGCCGCGCCATCTAGTGAGAAGTCTCTGCTGATACTTGCGGTTGAGCAGTGGATCGGAACCGTAGCCTTTGTACAGGAACATGGCGGTGTCCGGCTTCTGCTGCAGGAGCGAATCGTACAGCAAAACCACCAGCTCAGGTTCTGACTGAGCCAGTGACATTCCCGGGTAGAGAGCGTATGTGCAGGATTCATAAGATTTGCCTGTCTTCCTGTCTATCGGTGCACGCACCAATGCGAAATCTTCGCTGCCAAACTGGATATCTACCATGTTGATTATCCTTTAATGATTTCGCTGATTGCATTTAAGAAGGCGTCGATTTCCTCATCCGTCGTGAAGAGACCGGGACTGACACGAACGGTACCATTCATATCGAAAGTGCCAAGCATGCGGTGCGTATCCGGCGCGCACTGCAGGCCGGATCGGACGGAAATATCGTAATAGGTTTCCAGAATCATCGCCACATCGGCACAGTCCATGCCTTCGATGTTGAAGGAGACGGCCGCAGCGCGCGGACTCTGCAGCGGACCGTAGACCGTCACTTCCGGCATGGAAACCAGACCGTCTAAAAGGCGCTGTATCATCTTCTGTTCTTCATGATAGATACTGCTGACAGATTTCTCGAGAATGTAACGAACGCCTGCGCAAAGTCCGGCGATGCCGACAGTATTCTGCGTGCCTGCTTCATAGTAATACGGAAGCTGTTCAGGCTGGAGGCGCACTTCGGAGAAGACGCCTGTGCCGCCGGAGCGGAGCGGCTTCGGAGAAACCGTTTCGGAAACATATAAAGCGCCTGTGCCGGTAGGCCCGAGGAGGGATTTATGTCCCGGAATCGCCAGGAGATCGATGTTCATCTTAACGACATCGATTGGAATGGCGCCTGCGGACTGGGCGGCGTCGACGAGAAATGGCACCTTGTGCTCACGGCAGATGGCACCGACTTCTTCGATTGGATTCAGGGCGCCTGTGACATTGGAGGCGTGAGCCATGACGACGAGCTTCGTTTCAGGTCGGAAGGCCTGGCGCAGCTCATCCAGATCAACACCCTTCACAGGATCGGTTGTTACCTTTGTCACCATTACACCGGCGTCTTCCAGATAGGCAAGCGGTCTGGTGACAGCGTTGTGTTCCATCTGACTTGTGATCACATGATCGCCCGGCTTCAGCATACCCTGCAGAGCCAGATTGATTGCATCGGTTGCGTTCAGAGCGAAGACAATGCGATTCGGGTCTGCAATATGAAAAAGCTCAGCCAACACGCTGCGCGCTTCGATGATATCTGTCGCCGCCGCACGGGCCTTTTCTGATTCCCCTCTGCCCGGGTTGCCGCCTCTTCGGAGAGCGTCCGATACGGCGTCATAGACTGGTTCCGGTTTCGGCCAGGATGTGGCCGCGTTGTCGAGATAGATCATAGTAACAACTCCTTTTTGCTTGCTGGTTAAAGTATACCATATCATGAGAATGAGGGCTGTATTAATTTGCTTTATATATGTTACTTTCAAATTGGATTTTCAATGGAACAACCGCTAATCTAGCATGTTTGACGGGGATTTGACCGCAAACTTGTAATTGACGGTTATATAGTAAACTGATAAACTTTTTGTATATAGACTGACATAAAACAATAAGTCAAGCAAGTCAAAAGCAAGTCAATAATCAAATGGAGGAAATCATGAATTTAAAGAAAATGACCCTCAAGATCAACGGCGCTGACAGAATGTTCATCTGCGATCCGGCGAAGGATTCTCTGGCAGATGTCATCCGCCGTCTTGGTCTCACCGGAACAAAAGTGGGCTGTGGAACAGGCGTATGCGGCGCATGCTCTGTCATCCTGAACGGTAAAGTCGTTCGTTCCTGTATGAGGAAGATCTCACAGGTCGAAGAGTACAGCGAAGTAACAACCATCGAAGGAATTGGACAACCGAACTTCCTGCATCCGATTCAGGTTGCATTCATGCATCATGGTGCCGTACAGTGCGGATTCTGTATCCCTGGATTTATCGTTTCAACCTATCAGCTTTTGAAAGATAATCCGGATCCTACGAGAGAAGAAGTTCGTGACTGGTTCACCAAGCACAGAAACATCTGCAGATGTACTGGTTATAAGCAGATTGTTGATTCTGTCATGCTGGCAGCCAAGTGCCTGCGCGGCGAGATCACAGTGAAGGATCTCGAGATTCCGGAAGCACCTGCCGGCGAACAATACGGCAAGCCGCTCCTGCGTCCTTGCAATCTGGCGAGAGTATGCGGCGTAGAGGATTACGGTGATGATATCGAAATGAAGATGCCGTCGGGAGCTCTGCACGGCGTTATGGTACAGCCGAGAGTTACTTTCCACGCCAAAATCAAGAGTATCGACACATCAGAAGCAGAGAAGATGCCTGGCGTTTACAAGATCGTTACGGCGAAGGACGTCAAGGCGGTTGGATGCGATAACCGTGTTGCCTTCTTCAGCTTCTCGCCGAGGACGCTGGCAACAGAGAAATCCCACTACGTTATAGCGGAAGACAAGATTATGAACTACGGCGATTGCATCGCTGTCGCAGTTGCGGATACGAAAGAGCACGCGAGAGAAGCAGCCGCCAAGGTTACCTTTGAATACGAACAGCTTCCGGAATACAGAAACTATCTGGATGCCGTCAAGCCGGACGCAATCCGCATCCACGACGATCACCCGAACATGTGGTGTATCCAGCCGACACTCAAGGGCGCTGGTCACGATACGGACAAACTCTTTGACGAGGCCCCTTATGTTGTAGAAGGAAGCTTCTATTCCCAGAGAGAGCCGCACGGCCAGATTGAGTCCGATACGATTCAGGCTTACTTCTCCGAAGACGGCATGCTTTGCGTCCACTGCAAAGCTATGGCAATCGGAGCGCATCTGGCGGATATCGAAGAAGCGACGGGTATTCCGCAGGAGAAGATCCGTGTTATCGCCAACCCAACCGGCGCCTCCTTCGGATGGTCCACCTTCGGACAGTCCTACGCTTTGGCAGCGGAAGTCTGCATGGCCTGTGATAACATGCCGGTAGCAATCTCCATGACTTATCAAGAGCACGTTGCTTACACTGGTAAGAGAGCGCCGTCATTCTCTAACTCCAGACTGGCCTGCGATGAAAACGGCAAGATCATCGCGGCTGAATGGGACTTCGGTCTCGACCACGGTTCCTACAACGAGCTGGGCGACGACCTGACCTGGAGACCGGCAAGATTCACGTACTTCCCATACAACGTACCGAACGTTAAGGGACTGGCCAGAGTCGCATGCACGAACCACAACTACGGAACAGCGTACAGAGGCTACGGTTCACCGCAGTCCTACACCTGCTCCGAGGCGATGATGGATATGATGGCAGAGAAAATCGGTATGGATCCATTTGACATCAGATACGTCAACATCGCAAGGGAAGGCGATCTGAACGTCAACAGCAAGCCGTTCAGAGAGTATCCAATGGAAGGCATGATGGACAGACTCAAGCCGCTTTATGAAGAGGCGAAGGAGCAGGTCGCTGCATGGAACAAAGATCACGAAGACGTCAAGAAGGGCGTCGGTATCGCATGGGGCGGATACAATGTTACAGAAGGTGCGGCCGACCAGTGCACCCTGGGTATTGAACTGGCTCCGGGCGGCAAGTTCATCAAGTACGATACATGGCAGGATGTAGGACAGGGCGGAGACGTCGGTTCCCTGATCATCACTCTGGAAGCACTGAAGGAATTCGGCGTAACGAGCGATGATATCATCCTCCGTCAGAACGACAGCATCTACGGCGTAGACTCCGGTTCTTCGGCGTCATCACGTCAGCACTATATGAACAGTAAAGCGCTTGTCATGGCTGTTGAGAAACTGAAGAACGCGATGAGAAAGGATGACGGCACTTACAGAACGTATGAGGAGATGGTAGCGGAAGGCATTCCTCTCAGATATGACGCACAGTATACCAACTCCGATGACGACACGCTGTCCGACCTGGATCCGGATACTGGTGTCGGCGAACCGACTCCGGCATTCACGTACTCCCTGTACATGGCAGTCGTATCTGTCGACATGAAGACAGGCAAGACGACGGTTGACAGAATCGTGGGAATCGATGACGTAGGCGTAATCGGTAACCCGGTATGTCTGGACGGTCAGGCGTACAGCGGTATCGCTCACTCCATCGGCTATGCTCTGTGGGAGGATTACGACGATGTCAAGAAGCACAACAATCTGGCTGGTATGGGTATCGCATCCGCGAACATGCTGCCAGATGACATCGAGCTGATTCACATGTGCACGCCGAGAGACACGAACCCATTCGGCTCCTCCGGCGGTTCTGAAGCGTTCCAGTCAGGCGACCATATGGCGGTCATCAACGCGATCAATAACGCAACCGGCGTTAGAATCCATGAACTGCCGGCTCGTCCTGAAAAGGTTAAGGCAGGCATCGATGCACTGGCCAAGGGAGAGCCGAATCCGAACGTTCCTGAGAAGTACTTCCTCGGATCTGACTTCCAGGAGACCATGGAAGACATCCGTCTGAATCCGGCAATTCCTTCAGAAGAGGAGTAAACTGAACAACCTGATCAGGTGGAATAAGTTGATTATTGATGATACAATAAGGCAGGGAGCTGGTTGGGCTCCCTGCCTTTGAACACTGCGGAAGAGAATTCCGTATCAGGAGGAAACCATGGCAGTAGGAAGATATCACAGACAGGAAATCTTTTTCCCAATTGGCCCGGAAGGGCAGAAGAAACTACAAGAATCTCGCGTCTGCATCATTGGAATTGGTGCGTTGGGTACTTCGATTGCGAACAATCTTGCCCGTGCTGGCGTGGGATATCTCAGACTGGTCGACAGAGATATCGTTGAACTCACGAACCTGCAGAGGCAGGTGCTTTTCACGGAGAAGGACGCGGAGGAGATGATTCCGAAGGCAGAGGCAGCAAAAGCGCATCTGCAGGAGATCAATTCGGAGATTGAATATGATGCCATGGTTGTTGACGTCAATCCGTACAACATCGAAAAGATCATTTCAGGTGTTGATTTAGTCGTGGATGGTCTCGACAACTTGGAAACAAGATACCTTATCAACGAAGCATGCCAGAAAAATAATATTCGCTGGGTATACGGTGGCGCCGTTGGCAGCGGAGGAATGTGCATGAACATCCTGCCTGGAGAAGGACCATGTCTGCATTGTCTGCTCGGTCCACTGCCGGAGGACGGAACTTATGAAACTTGTGATACCATTGGTGTCATCAGTCCTATCACCAACATCGTAGCATCTTACGAATCTGCCGAAGCCATGAAGATCTTAGTGGGATCCGAATCGGTTTCCCATCAGTTGATTGCCATGGATGCCTGGGACTGCTATACGGATTTTGTTGAAGTGGACGTGGATCCGGACTGCCCGGTCTGCGGCAAGCACCAATATACGCTTTTAGAGCATAAACAGAAAAATTACACCGCTTCTTTGTGCGGTCATGATGCGTATCAGGTTACACCGACAGACGATGGAACCTTCGATTATGATGCGGTTGTTGAAAGGCTTCAGACCGAAGGTGAAGTGAAGCGAAACCGGTTTTTCACCATCTTCAAAAATGATGAAGCGGATTTCAAACTATTCCCTGATGGACGTGCTATAATAAATGGTGTCTCAGACGGCGACAAAGCGCAGGAAATATTTGCGAAATACATCGATAGATAGGGGTGCAGAGAAATGATTAAAATCAAGATATTATTCAACGGCCCGGTCAGACAGCTCAATGGCTGGAAGAACGTGGCTAATATAGAACTTCCCGACGGCGCGACAGGGTATGACCTCTGCGATTACTTTAATATTATCCCGGGCAAGACCAGACTGTACGGATTCCTGATTCGCGATGGGAAGAAAATCAAAGAGGAAGAAGAACTCCACGACGGCGAGACCATCAAAGTCAACGGCAAGACGTCAGGAGGTTGAGGAGTGCTTCATGTTAGAGCTCACATAACGTTAAGTGATGTAATTTTGAGGCAGCTTTAGAGCTTTTCTCACTACATAGTCACGAAATAAGCCAGTGTTTTGTCTATTTCGGCCAATAAATTCCATTTTCAGGAATTTATCTGGCCTTTTTTGTTCAAAAAAATACTATAGCAGGCCCAAAAACAGATCATAGATGACATAATAGTGAGAAATCGTTCGGGAATACATCAGAATTACATCAGCCCCATTGACCACCCCGTCTCCACACCTCCCGGTTTCGTTGCGCATTGAAAAAGGGGTGTCGCATTGCGACACCCCTTTCGATTATCATTCAGACGATTACTTTCTGATCTTATCTCTGTAGTTGAGATACTGGTCTTCCTGACTGCCCTTCCAGCGTACGCCTTCCTCGCCGAGTTCACCGAATTCGATGTCGTCCGGCAGGGTTGGCTGCATTGGATTCGCCTTAATCTGGGCGACTGCATCATACAGCTCAGAGCCGAGGAAGTATTTCTCAGGCTTGTTCGGATTCGGTTCTCCCTTAGCCTTTGCTTCAATACCGGCCTTGACCTTATCAGGTGTAGCAGGAATCTCGTAGATTCTGACGCCGACAGCGTTGTTGATCGCGTTGATGACTGCCATGTGGTCGGCTGACTGGAACGCCTCGGAAGCTCCGGAGGAACCGAACGGACCACGTGGATCTTCGCCGTCGGTGTGGATGTAGTTGAAGTCTGGATAGTCAGGAATGTCGTTGGCATAGAGGATACCAGCCTTGACCATGTTCCAATCCTTTTCAACATCTTCGTAGTTCTCAGTGAGAGCGAAGCCGATTGCGTGTGACATACCGCCGTAGATCTGGCCTTCGACTGCCTGAATGTTACCAGGCTTACCGATCCACTCGACGCAGGTCATGCCCGTGCACTTGGTTTTACCAGTTGCAACTTCTACATCTACGGTTGCCAGGAACAGAGCATAGGTGTAGGTGTAAGTCGGGTTACCGGAACCATCGTTTGGATCCAAATCGTAGAAGTAGTTATACTCATCTACAGTAGCCCAGTCGCCAGGATATCTTGTAGGAAGTCCTTCTGCAACCATTTCGTCATATGTTCTGTATGTTCCGTCTTCCTTTCTCATTGCGTCTGCGATGTTCTTCGCTGCAACGATGGAAGCTTTACCATTGGCGTAGTGTGATCTGGAACCAGCAGACTCACCAGTGTTCGGACAATACTTGGAGTCGTCCTGAACGAGCTTGATGTCATCCGGAGTGATGTTCGGGAAGTAAGGCTTCAGCGCTTCCAGCGTACAGATGAGTGAACCCTGGTCGCCGCCCTGGCCCTGATCCTGCCAAGTGTCGTACTTTCTGAATGTGCCGTCCGGCATCAGTTCGAGAGCAACGTGTGCTTCGTCGATGCCGCCCAGTCCTACGTTGTAGCCGCCCCATGCGACACCGACGCCCTTCTTGACGTCTTCATGATCCTTGTTCCAAGCTTCGACTTCCGCCTTTTTCTCGTTATAGATAGGCCTCAGTTTATCCATCATCTCTTCCATTGGATAGTGGAGATATGGAAGCTGGTTGATGTTTGTTTCTTCCGGCGTTCTCGCGATGTTGATGTATCTGAATTCGAATGGATCGATGCCGGCTTTTTCTGCCAGCATGTCGACGATCGCTTCTGAACCGGTGTAAGCCTGTGGTGCGCCGTAGCCTCTGTAAGCAGTTGTCCAGAGATGGTTGGTAACAGCCGATCTGTTCATGCCGACTACATTTGGAACGTAGTATGGATAGAACATGAAGCGGGAAGTCTTGGTCAGTTTGTCATCGGTAAATTCGCCGAAGCAACCGGCATCCAGACCGATGTCATATTCACCGGCAACGAATCTGCCGTTTTCATCACAGGCAAGGCGTGCATTACAATATGAAGGTGAACGCTTACCCGTAACAGCCATGAACTGCTTGTAATCCATAGACAGTGAGCAAGGCATCTTCGTTAACATTGTAGCGTATGCGCAAAGTGTCCAGTTGTGCGCATTCATCGCCCATCCGAAGCTTCCGCCTGTCGGGTTCTCGATGAGACGGATGTCGTTTTCGGAATCGAGACCCAGCGCGTTGGCCATTTCGTCCTTATCCCAGTAGAGGGTCATGCACTTGCAGTGCACGCAGAGCTTGTTGTCTTCGTCGTAGTAAGTCTGAGCAACATCGCCCTCGATGGACATGTGCGGCTCTCTGGAGGAGTAGAAGGATCCTTCTACGGAGAACGCTGCATTCTCAATCAGTTCCGGAACATGCTCGTCATCGCCCTTCAGAACCGGCAGGTGGCAGTAGGTGTTCGGCGCATAGGTGTCCGGCATCCAGTCGTAGATCTGGCTGGCACCCGGAGCAACAGATTCCAGGAAGTTCATGTGCGCTTCCAGTTCCTCGATCTCTACCTTGACATACGGTACTGCTGCCTTTGCGTGATCTCTGGTGTCTGCCACGACCAACGCAACGACGTCACCGTACCATTTGATCTCGTCTTCCGCGAGAATGTGGTGATGCTCCTGCAGTTCTACTGTTCTTTCGGAGAAGCCGAACGCCATGAAATAGTTCTTGCAACCAATCTCTTTGACATCCTTGGCTGTGATGACCTTGACTACGCCAGGCATCTTCTCAGCTTCGCTGTAGTCGATGCTTTTGATCTTGGCGTGGTGTGTGATTCTCGGCATCACCATTTCGACCTTCAGGGTCTCAGCCGGCATGTGCAGTTCAACGTCATCGCCGTAGTCGCAGACGCCGCATGCCTTCGGCAGAGCGTTCGGTCTTTCGAGCGGCTTGCCGTAGAAGTTACCGATATCCTTTGTCCAGTCATATCTCAATTCTTCAACAGTCTTTTCGCCTCTCAGGACCTGTGCAGCAGCCATGACGGCGTCAACAATCTGCTTGTAACCAGTACATCTGCAGACGTTTCTGTGCTTGGTGAACCAGTCTCTGACATCTTCTCTCGTAGGATTTGGATTTTCCTGCAGGAGCTGATAGGCAGATACAATGAATCCAGGTACGCAGTAGCCGCACTGTACGGCGCCGCATGCGACCCACATGGACTGAAGTGGATGAGGATAGTTGACGCTGCCGATACCCTCGATGGTGGTTACCTCGCTGTACTCTTCGACCTTGGCGATCTTTCTTGTGCAGGAGCGGATGACTTTGCCGTTCAAGATGACAGAGCAGGCTCCGCAGACGCCGTAGCCACAGCCGATCTTCGTGCCGGTCAGGCCGAGACGGCGCAGTACGTCAGCAAGGGTGTCCTTCTCGGGATCGCAAATGAACATTCTGTCTGCACCATTAATGTGCAGAGTCATTTTCTTTAAATTCATAATTGCCTCCGTCTTTGATAATTAACTTGTGGTTTGCTTGCTTTGTGTATAAAGTTACACGATATACATATTTTACAGAATGTGCAAAAGAAGTGCAAGAAAGTATGGACGAAAGTCTCGGCAATTCCGCCAAAGAAGCATCATAGTAACGCAAATAAAACAACAAGAGCTAATAAAAATGCAAAAACATAAAAAGCGGAGGGCTTCAGCCCTCCGCCTATCGAGACTGGTTGTGGATCTGTCTGCGCACTTTTTTATCAAAGACAAGCAAGCAATATGAATTTAAAGTTTAGACGTGTCTAAAGAATATTAAATTCGTGTAACTTCAATAAAAAAGTGCGCAGGCAAATCAATCAAACCAGATATGGTATGAATGACTCCTTCGCACAATGGCAGGCTGCCGGATCACTCCTGCAACCCTATCGCCCAAGCTGACAAACGGGTGCCGGCAAGGGTCGGAGTGTATTCTTTTTCCTGCTCCAATTTTAACTGTATGTAAGCGGGTTTGTCAATACGTATTGTCAGAACAACACGATACTGAAAAACCATTGTTTAAACGTCTTTTTACAGCAAATTTGTTGTTGAAGCAAAACGTCCAAAAATATATAATATAGGCACAGGCAAGCAATTGAATAACGCCTTTCGAGCTGGGACGCCTAAGGGTCCTTCGAGGATCTATGGCCAGCAGACGACAGGGTTTGGCGGGAAACCGCCTGGCCTCCCGTGTTTGGAAAGAAATGGCTGAGTGACGTATTATTATTGTTCACTGGTCGATTTCTTATGGAATCGACTTTTGTATTTTTATGGTGTACTCATATTGAGAGCCATTATGAAGAAACGGGAGGTAAAAAATGAGCAGCAATATGAAAAAATGGCTATCGCTTTTAACACCCCTTGCGGTAGCTTTTATTTTGTGTCTTGGCGCAATGGGGGTCTTCACCGAGAAGGCATTTGCAGATTCGGGAGATTTAACTGTGATTTGCCCTGTAGATGGAAATAACGTACAGGTTAACTTCTATTATGAAAAGAATGAGGGTGAACCGGTCGGACATCTTTATTATATGAACGGCGATACGAAGGTCGTCATTAAAAACACGCAGAATGCTGTGACCTATTCAGCAATCAAAAACACTGCTTCTCCGAGTGATGAAACTGATGCAATTGGACCTGAAGTTGAGGCCTTGCTCAAGGCAACCGGCTTTGTGCCTGCGGAAAACACCAAATACCTGGTGACTGTGAAAAGCAACGATGGAAAGAATTCGACCTTTACATGGGATGAATTGTTTAAGACGGAACGATATACTTTTCCAAATGCAAAGATGCCGAAAGATCCGGAGGAAGATGGATTTGCTGTAACGGAAGCCCAGAAGGAGGGTGCTGTGGCGGTTCCGGTAATCATTGACTTAGCCATATCAAAAGATAAGCCTGCCAATACATTCTGCTTCGGACAGGTTTCTCCTACCGAGAGAACCAGACCTGCCTTTGTTAAGAATGTTATTTCAACAAAGAATACTACACCTAGTATCACAGTCGAAGCAGTAGAGAACTACGAGCAGATAAGTAATGAGTCTGATGCGGTTGTTAGTGTTCCTAACAACAGCACAATAGAAATCGGAACGGAGATACGTTTCGGAGGAGATGCGAAGACAAGTCCATATGAAACAGAGAACACGCCTCTGCATAATCTGTACTATACGACAGATGGTTCAGAGCCAACGTTGGAATCAGGCTTGTATAACTGGTATTCTTATTATCAAGAAAGCGCGGAATTTTATTATAAGTACAACTCAATTGTCGCAGACAAATTAGGAACGCTGAAGATAAGAACAAAGGCTTACAGACATGGCTATCTGCCGAATGAAAAAACGTTCACCTATCATGTAGTGGCTGATTTTGCGAAAATCAAAGGGCAACTAACACTCGACAAAACAAAGGTTGTTGCCGGATCGAAACCGTCTGCTACGGTTAAAGCGGAGGGAAAGACGCTGAAGGCGAACACAGATTACACAGTTAATTTTGGAAACTACAAGAAGGTTGGTACAGCAACAGTAGCAGTAACCGGTAAAGGAAACTATATAGGAAAACTGAGTAAGACTTATAAAGTCATCCCTGCAAAAGCAAAATTCAAATCTGTAAAGGCCGGCAAGAAAAAGGCGACCATTGTAATTGTAAGCCAGAAAGCATCCGGCGTCACAAAGTACCAGATTGCCTACAAACTTAAAACTGCTAAGAAGTGGAAGACTACTACAACCACGTCCACTAAGAAGGTGATTAAAAAGCTCAAGAAAGGCAAGAAGTACAACTTTAAGGTCAGGGCTTACGGGAAAACCGGATACGGCGCGTACAGTGCTGTGAAGACAATCAAAATCAAGAAAAAGTAATTAGAAGACTTAATGAAGCAAAAGAACTACACAAGTTCATCAAAGAAACAAGGCCTGCTTAACACGGCCTTGTTTCTTATACTTTTGCTTCTTGTTTTGGCCTGCCTTTGCGTGGGCAAGTATTCGATCGCACCGGAAGAATGCATTAGGATCCTGTGGGGTAAACTCATCCATGCGCAGCCGTCCTGGGACGGCATGGATGAGAAGCTGCTGATAGGGATCCGGCTGCCGCGCACGATGGCAACGGTCATCGTTGGAGCGGCGCTGGCGCTCTCCGGAGCGGTTTATCAGGGCATCTTCAAGAATCCTCTGGTGTCGCCGGATTTTCTCGGTGTTTCATCAGGAGCATGTGTGGGTGCAGCGATTGCGATTCTGCTGTCCCTGTCATCCGGTCTGATTCAGATTTTTGCATTCTTCGGCGGGATTCTGGCGGTCTCATTGACCGTGCTGATTCCGAAGGCGATGCGGAGTGAGTCGAATCTCATGCTGGTATTAGCGGGCATCATCATCGGCGGCGCGATGACCTCGGTGCTCGGTTTCATCAAATATATCGCCGATCCGGAGACGCAGCTCGCTGCCATTACATATTGGCAGTTGGGCAGTTTTGCTTATGTGGATAATCACGCTCTCTTAAGCGTGCTTCCGCTCAGCATCGCCGCCGCAGTCATTCTGCTGGCTATGTCCTGGTGGATCAATGTCCTGTCTCTTGGTGAGAAAGAGGCGCAGATGCTAGGCGCGAATGTTTCGGTATTACGAGGCGTATGCATTATTTGTTCAACGGTGCTGACGGCAGGGGCCGTCTGCATTTCAGGAACGATTGGATGGGTAGGTCTGGTTATACCGCACTTCGGAAGAATGATTATCGGTTCCGACAACAGGCACCTGCTGCCGGGATGCTGTTTCATCGGCGGAATCTTCATGCTGCTGGTGGATACGGTTACCAGAGTAATCGGTCCGGCAGAGATGCCGGTCAGCATTCTGACGGGTCTGCTTGGAGCGCCGTTCTTCGCATGGCTGCTGTACCGGCAGCGGATGAATATGAGGTGAGAATATGGAAACGATTTACGATGTAAACAATCTGACATTCTCATATCGACAGGGTGACCGCAAGGTGCTTGACGGTGTTTCGCTGCAGTTGAACAGGGGCGATATTCTCTGCGTTCTCGGGCCGAACGGAGCGGGGAAGACGACGCTTCTCAATTGCATGGCTGGATTATTGAAACCTGATGCTGGAGAAATCATTCTGTGCGGCAAAGATCTCAAAAACATGAAAGCGAAGGAAATCGCAAGTCTCGCCGGTTATGTGCCGCAGATGCACACGCCGGCCTTCGACTACACGGTGATGGATTTTGTGCTAATGGGCCGCGCCCCGAAGACGGGAACCTTCAGCAGACCGAAAAAAGAAGACGAAAGCCTTTGCATGGATATTCTCGGAAGCATGGGAATCGGCGGGCTCGCGTCAAAGTCTTATCTGGAAATCAGCGGAGGCGAGCGACAGCAAGTGCTTATTGCCCGCGCTATCGCGCAGCAGCCGGAGGTAATTCTGTTTGATGAACCTACGGCCCATCTGGATTACGGCAATCAGCATCGGGTGCTGAACCGGATCAAACAGATGGCAGGCGAAGGGTTTTCTGTAATCATCACGACCCACAACCCGGATCATGCGCTTCTGCTCGGAGACAAGGCGGCAATTGTCAGCAAAGACGGGCACATCAGACAGGGTAGTGTCGAGGATATTATCGCCGCGGAGAGACTGCGGGAAGTCTATGATATCGATCTGCATCTTGAGTATGTGGAGGAGATTAATAGAGTGGCGTGTTTCGCGCCGGAATTGGACGATAGGAAATGAGACGCAAAAGCATCACAAACAGAATAGCGTTAATGCTGGTGACTATCGTTGTGTTGTTTGCCATGACCGGCTGCGGCGGGGGGAATCCTTCGGGCAACACGGAACCCGGTAAAATCCTGTCGCAGACAGAGGACGAAATCACCATTGTGGATCAGGCCGGACGGGAAGTTACCGTGCCGAAGAAGATTGAAAGCATCGCGCTGTCTTACCGTGTTGCAATTCGTTTCCTGCTTAATCTCGATCAGGGGGACAAGATCAAAGGCATCGGCAAATCCGAACCGTTTCTGGAGGAACTGCAGCCGTCGCTGGCAGACTGCGTAAATGTGGGACAGGGAGTCGCTGATATCGAAGCGGTGGCGGAGCTCGATCCGGATGTATTCTTCCACAAGGCAAGCGACACGGAGACACTTGACGCGCTGGACAAGATCGGGGTCCCTGCAGTGGGAATCGAAATTGAGACGCCGGAAGATATGATGACAGCGCTGGATCTGATGGGCAAAGTCTGCGGCGCGGAGGAAAAAGCTCAGACGCTGATCAACTACTACAATGAACAACTTGCAGAAATCGAGGAACTCACATCGGAGATCAGTGAAAAAGATAAAAAGACGGCCATCGTCATGGGAACATCCATCGGCAAAGTGGCGGACGGATCCATGCTTCAGGGCGAGATGCTGAAGCGGGCAGGCGCAATCAACTGTGCGGATGGAATGCAGGCGACAGAACTTTGGCCGACTGCCGGAGCGGAGCAGATTTTCGAGTGGAATCCGGATTATATCTTCATCACCGGAAGCGAGAGCGCGGTATATGACGCGGAGGATATTCTGCAGGATAAGACGTGGTCGGAGATTACAGCGGTCAAAAGCGGAGATGTCTATGTGATGCCGGCGGAGAAAGATTCCTGGGAATTTCCCGGCTTGGTCAGCATTCTCGGAATCGACTATATGATACACACGATGTATCCGGAATTATTGAGCGACGAAGAGCTTGAAGATAAGGTAAACGAACTCTATGAGCTGTCTTACGGCAGGACTTTTGAAAGAGATGAACTCGGCTATTAAAAACAATGGCAAGAGAATACTGGCTGTATGCTGCGTGGTACTGATTGTCGTGCTGCAGGTTGTATTTGCTGTACCTTCAGATGCAGCAGGAAAAGCGGGCGAAGAACTGGAGATAAGAGTTCAGTACGAAGGCGAGCGCGGCGGAAAAATCAGGACGTGGGCAGTGCTTTCTGATAGCGATTTGGAAAACCTCGGTGCGCATGAGCAGATTTATACGAACATCACACGAGTAGGAACGCTGATGCGGTCAGCTGTTTTATGTATAGAACTTGAAACAATTATCGATGCCGCAGGGATTGATCCGGGTTCTGTCAAGTCGTTTACTTTTAGAACAGACGACGGATATACAATGACCTTTTATGGTGACGACTATTTAATGTCACCGGGTTGGTATTATCCTAATTTGGCAGCACATTCCTACAGAGTCGATAATGCACGTGATGGCGCGCTGCAGATGGAAGCGGGGGCACTTGATGATGGTGTTCGCAACGCATATGCAGTTATAGCCTTAAAATCATTCAGCACGAAGTATAACTCTGACGAAGTATCCTTCGACGACATGACAAAAGAGAACGCCTACCGGTTTTTCCGTGGCCAAACGGATCTTTCATATCTGCGGTATGAAGATGAGGAAGGAAATGAAATGTTTATGCCGTCTAAAATGCAGGATATAACAGCAGCCAGCACCATCAAGTACATCTATGGCATTGATCTGGTCCTTAAAGGTGCGCCGCCTCTTGATGGAATCAGCCTGAATGTTATCGGCGATTCAAAGAAGGTGGGAAGCCAGGTGCAGATTCAGGTCACGTTCGAGGGCGACACGTTTGGTCTTTTCAGCAGTAGTGATGTGACTTGGTCCAGCAGCGATGAATCCGTCGCAACGGTAGACAAGAATGGCGTTGTGACCATCTTAAAAGAAGGGGAGGTCACGATCACAGCAGAGGCAGGCGGTAAAACAGCCTCCGTGGTTCTTGGTTCTCCGACCAGCGAAAAGGATAATCCAGAGAACAAAGACACCACAGATAAAGTAAAGGCAACAAAGTCCACAAACACGAAAACAACCAAAGAGAAAGCAGAGAAAAAGCAGAACAACAACGTAAACCAAAAAACAGAACAGAAAGACAGTAAGAAAAAAGTGATTACAGCCAGAGAAATCAGCATCGGCAAGGAGATCGTACCGGAGCCGGAAGAGGCAGCTGCTGCTGTCAGCGTGAAAACCGATACACAGGCCCTCGAAGCGGTGGAGGAATACAATCCGAAGGTGGTCGGCGGTTCAGCAGCCGCGGCGGTGCTGGCCTGCAGCGGCGGAGCGGTCTTCCGGGTGCGCAGGTTCCGGGCAGACATGGGTACGAATATCAAGAGCAAGCATTAACATATAACAGGCGGAATAAGGTAAGCTAATACAGGCGGAGGTGTTAGAGTTGATATCAGAAGCGGTAAAAGATATATTGAGAGCGATCAGCAGCGGGCTGCAGATTCCGACGATCATCATCCTGATTATTTTGATCCTTACGATGGTCGTCATCATGGGCAGCTTCATTGCGGAATACTTTTCGGAACGAAAAGCGTTGTCTGTTAACATCACAGGATTGGTGGATGAGCTGCAGGGCAAAGACTCAAAAGAGATGATTTCCATCATCAATCAGAGCAACCTTCTGAAACGCCAGAAGCAGGCGGCGATAGAACTGCTGAAGCGGATCAATTATTCGGACAATACCAGGGAAGCGCTGGCAAGGCAGATGTTGTCTGATGAGGAGAACGTATTCGCGCGCCGGACGAAGGTCACGGACATCATCGCCAGAGTCGCGCCGATGTTCGGGCTCATGGGAACCCTGATTCCGCTCGGCCCGGGCCTGATCGCGCTGGCGCAGGGTGACACGAAGACCTTATCAGATTCCTTGCTGGTGGCCTTTGACACCACCGTTGCCGGACTGGTGAGCGCAGCTGTCGCCTATGTGATCTCGGGCATCCGCAAGGGATGGTACGAGAAATACATGGTCGGTTTGGAGACGATCATGGAAAGCATTCTGGAAGAGCAGACGAAGGAGCGCGCAAAGGCAATTCAGAAGCTCAAGCAGCAGAAGATGAGTCAGCAGGAACGCAGCGAAATGCTTTACGGTCCGAAGAAGGAACAGTCGTAAGGGAGGCGCGCTATGAGAATTAACAGAAACAGAGGGCGCCTGAGGGTCGCGCACAAGCAGGACAGTTTCAATCCCATGGAAGGCGTCGGGAACATGGCGGACGCCATGTTGGTCTTCGCCTGCGGCCTGATCATCGCGCTGATTCTGAGCTGGAACGTGGATGTGACAGATCAGGGGATTCAGAAGATCAAAGAGAAGAAGTACGAGGTCGACAGCATCAGCAATGAGACGACTGAAACGATTGACGAGAATCAGAATCTGGAAGAGATGGGAAAAGTGTACCGGGATCCGGAAACGGGGAAGTATTATGTTATCGAAGATAAATAGAGTCTGGATTGCCTTTGCATTGGCTGTTGCTATTATATGTCTATGCGGCTGTGCGCCGGACGATATAGATATCAGCGGATACGCCGACCAGCAGATTGCCATCGATGGAATCGATGAAGATACGGTGTTTGTCAGTATTGCAGATATGAAGGCACTGGATTGTGTGACCATTAAGACGGAGAGCACCAGCGACAAGATCGGCAAGGTCAGAGCGACCGGTCCAACATTGGAAACAGTTTTGGCAGCAAAGGGTGCGGATATCAAGGATATAAAGAAGATTACATTCCATGGCGCCGATGACTACGAATACTCACTGAAAGAGGATTATATTGCCGAACACGATATCATTCTGGCGTTCGGAATCGACAAAGAACCACTCGACGAAGAGGATGCCCCGTGCAGGATTATCATTCCGGAATCGGATTCTGCTTACTGGCTCAGAATGCTGGATCATATTAACATTGAGATGAAATAAGAATAGCAGATGGAAACGACAATCAATACAAACAACAAAGCATCAAACTGGAACTACATCATACTTGGCAGCGGTATTGCGGGAATGGCGGCTGCTGAGGCCATAAAGGAGCGAGATAAAGAAGCCGGAATTCTCATGATTTCTGCTGAACAGGAATTCTGCTTTAACCGTCCGATGCTCATCAATGAATTCGCTTTGGATGGATCGGGATCGGTTCTGTTCGACCGTCAGCAGAGCTGGGCTGAGCAGACCGGCGTTGAAGCTAGAATGGGGACAGGAATCAAGGCCATCGATTTGCATGCGAAAACTGTTTCGCTGTCCGACGGCTCCGTTTGTGGATACGGCAAGCTCATCTATGCTCTCGGCGCCAGAGTTTTTATTCCAAAAATTCCGGGCGCGGACAGGGACAACGTGTTCACGATTCGGACGAGAGATGATATGCGGCGGATTCGTGCGGCGATGGAAGGCGCGGAGACTGCTGTCGTCATCGGTGGCGGAATGCTTGGACTCGAAGATGCATGGGGGCTTTGCGAAGAGAAAATCAAGGTGACAATTCTTGAGAAGGGAAGTCGTCTTGCGGCCGGGCAGATCGATAATTCAGCCGGCAATCTAATGAAGAAGCGCATTGAGCGCACAGGCACAAAGGTTTATACGAATGCAGACGTATTGCAGATAGACGACGGATCGGTTGAATTCACGAGTGAAGGACAGACGTTAACGGTGCCTGCAGATTTAGTCATCATCTCAGCAGGTGTAATCCCTAACAGCGAAATCGGAAAGGCAGCAGGCCTTGCGGGAACAGGCGAAGGTGAGCAGTGGATTCGTGTTGATGGCGGTATGCGAACCAGTGATCTGTTTGTCTTTGCGGCGGGAGACGCAGCTGCGCTCAATGGAAGAAATGATGCAATCTGGGATGAGGCCAGACAGATGGGAACCGTTGCAGGAACGAACGCGGCGGGAGGCAACGCGGAATACACTCCTGTCGTTCCGGAGCATGTTTTCAACGGGTTTGATACAGAGGTATTTACACTGGCTGACAGCTCCGGCGCGGGGACAGACGGCGTGTACATCAGACATGCGGATGTGGAGATTTTTGATTACCAGAGAGAACGGTATATCAGGGTTTCTCTGCAGGACGGCGTCATAGCGGGAGTTCTGTTGATAAACGCGCCGGAACTCGTACCTGAGTTGATGGAGGCGTACAGAAATGGAGAGGGTGAAGAGGAGGCTCGGCAGATCATTCAGCGCTGGAAAGAAAGTCATGATGTGAACTTCAAACCGGCTGCTCCGTTCACAAAACGATAGAAAAAATCTTTGCCAATAAAGTGATATTACTTTATAATATAACCATAAAGACTCCGACTCTTTCTCGACACGCGCGGCGTGCCGGTCAGAGCGCCAGGTATCGGGAGTGATTCCGGTGCCCGCCATTGTGCAAAGGAGACCGCTTGGTTTGCCTTTGCTTTTTTATTTTCAGTAAAGGCGAAGAACAACTGTTAGTGAGGAAAACATAAGGAGTAACAAACATGGCAACAAAGCGTTTGAAGTTCAACAAGGCACTTTGCATCGGGTGCCAGCTGTGTTCTCAGGTCTGTTCTGCTTACAAGGAGGGAGAGTACAATCCTTCCAAGGCAAGACTGGCTATAGAGACATACTATGATGACGGATCGCTGAAGTACAAGGATGACTTCTGCATTCTGTGCGGCATGTGCATGAAAGCATGCCCGTTTGACGCCATCGATATGGACAAAGGGTGGATTACAGTAGATCCTGACAAATGCAAAGGCTGCGGCCTCTGCGCGAAGAAGTGTCCGAAGAAGGTCGTCAGGATTCGCGATAAAATGGCGTATATCTGCGACACCTGCGAGGGCGATCCAAACTGTGTCAAGGCTTGTCCGCACGGCGCCCTGACGTTTGAATAGAGAGGAGGTTGGCAAATGAAAGCGAGAATATTAGAAGAAAAATATAGTGCGCAGGCAGCTGACCCGAATCAGAATGTCATGCAGGCGTATCAAAACAAAGTTCTGAGAATCAATCTTAATGAAGAAGATGCCACAATCGAACCTCTCCGCATGGATTTCGCAGAAAAGTATGTCGGCTCCAAGGGGCTGGCAATCCGCTACATGTATGAGGATATGAAACCGGGCATCGATCCATTGGGACCGGAAAACAATCTGTACTTTACAACTGGACCGATGACGGCCACACCGATTCCATGCTCTGGCAAACTGTCCGTAGCAGCGAAGTCGCCGGCGACGGGAACTATGAATGACTGCTCCATCGGCGGCCACATCGGCATCCGCCTGAAGTTCGCAGGATACGACATGGCAGTATTTGAAGGCCAGAGTGAGAAGCCGGTTTACGTTGTGATTGAAAATGACGAAATCACGTTCCACGATGCATCCGAACTGTGGGGAATGACCTCCCACGCAGCTGAGAAGAAACTTATAGATGAATATGGAACAGAGTACAGCTGCCTTTCCATCGGACCTGCTGGTGAAAACCTGAACTTCATCTCCTGCATCAACTGCGACTACTACAGACAGGCAGGAAGAGGCGGTATCGGTGCTGTCATGGGAAGCAAGAAGGTCAAGGCAATCCTCGTGAAGGGAACGCTGGGCGTCAAGCTCCCGAACATCAAGGAAGCGACAGACAGGATTCTGGAGATCATGCATGAGAACGCTCTCTCCGAAGACAATGAATATGTATTCGATGAAGGAACCTATGCATTCCTGGAAGCTTGTAACGACGGTGGTATTCTTCCGGCTCACAACTTCAGTGCGGCGACTGACGTGAAATGGGATCAGTACAACGGCGCAGTCATGAAGAAATATCGTCTGGGCAAGCGTGGATGCGGAAGCTGCGCACTGGGCTGCGGCAACTTCATGCAGGTCGGCGATGCGATTGTTGAAGGTCCAGAGTACGAAACGACAGCGGCTTCCGGTCCGCAGTGCGACATCGCTAGCATTGAGCATAACGTAAGATACAATCAGCTGGTCGATGATCTGGGTATGGATTCCATCAGTACCGGCGTAACAATTGCCTGGGCCATGGAAATGGCGGAGAAGGGCATCCATGATTTCGGCGTACACTTTGGAAATGAAGAAGAGATGCTGAAACTCATCGAAGACATGGCGTATCGCAGAGGAGCCGGCGCAGAGCTGGCGGACGGCGTTAAGGTCGCGTCAGAGAAGTGGGGCGGCACAGACTTCGCAATGCACTCCAAGGGACTGGAGTTCCCGCAGTATGAACCGCGCGGAAGCTTCGGCATGGCTGCATCCTATGCAGTATCCGACAGAGGCGCCTGCCACATGAGGTCCTACACGGCAAACGAGGAAGTATTTGAGGCATCCTGTCCACCGTATACACATGAAGGCAAGGGCGAGGTGCTCTATAATCTGGGCGAGTGGAACGCAATCAAGTTCTCCTGCTGTCTTTGCGACTTGTGGGGAACGGCTGACTACGCGGTTATGTCCGAGCTGCTGACGCTGATCACAGGCAAAGAGTGGACCGAAGAGGACATGAGCACAGTCGGACGCAGGGTCCTCAACATCGGACGTGCGTTCAACCAGCGTGAAGGATTCACCAGAGAGCATGACGTTGTTCCGCAGAGACTGTTCAAGGATAAGCTCAAGGGCGGTCCGGCAGACGGTCAGGTCATGACAGAGGAAGGATTCCAGGATATGCTGGATCAGTATTTCGAAATCATGGGCTGGGACAAGAACGGTTGCCTGCCTCAGGAACTGATCGATACGCTGTAAATTAAAACACAACTAGTGTATAATTAAGCTGCCATAGGTCGATATGGCAGCTTGATTTTTTAAGGAGATCATAATGAAAGTAACAGTCGCGCTGAGAGGAACGCTGAAGAAATTGTTCGGCGGTCCGACAGAAAAAATCGTGGAGATTCCGGAAGGCAGCACCTGTGAGGACGCACTTCTGGCGGCAGGAATTGATTACAAGAATACCCATAATTTCGGATTCGTTTCCGTTAACGGAATGCGGGTCATGATTTATGATGAAGTGAAGGAAGGCGATTACATCAAGGCCTTTAGCAGAGTCACAGGAGGTTGAGATATGTCAGCGAAAGATAAGAACGAATACGAAGTAACCATGACTTTTGACGGGGAAGAAGTGGGAATGATGCCTTTCGTAGAAGGCATGGTTCGCGATGTGGTTTTAGGCCTTGCAGAAAACCTCAAGGGTTACGAGGAAGGCATGGAAATCGTCATCAGAATCAAGTAGGCTGAAGACTACCATGAAAGTAATCAATATACAGGGCAGAAAAAAGACCGGCAAGACGACGACGGCCGTGAACATAATATCGGAGCTGTGCCGCAGAGGATATTCCGTTGGTTCCATTAAAGGAATTCACATCGAAGGGTTCACGATGGACCAGGGTGGAGACACTAGAAAACACAAGGCGGCAGGCGCAGATCCTGTCGCAGCCCGCAGTCATGATGAGACGAACATCATGTTCTCGGGCAGTATGGACCTTCGGGATATTCTGAAGCATTTCAGCAATGACTGGGTCATCATAGAGAGCCATGTCGACTTGAAGTGTCCGAATATTATCACTGGCAAAACAGCATCTTATGACGGACAGGGAAAAGATGAAAGCCTTGAAGAACAGGTGAACCCCTTGACTATCTGCTGCAGCGGCGTCATTGCGAACGAACTCACAGAGTTCCAGGGAATACCGGTAATCAACTCACAGACAGAGATTGCACGTCTGGTTGATTTGATAGAAGAAAAAACGGACGATTATGAGTGAAACCGCAGGATCTGAAGAGGTGATGGAATGAAAAAGATAGTAATAGCCGGTGCGGGAAACATGGGGCTGTCCGCGGCAAGGCTTTTGGATCCGAACAGAGTGGAGTTTCTTGGCTTCGCAGACAACGATCCGGGCAAGTGGACGAAGGAAGACGGTAGTTACCCGGAGCAGGATGATGCGGCAGGTAAACCGCCCGTGTTTTCCATCCAGACCGCAGTCGATTTGGCGCCCGATGAGTTCATCATCAGCGCAATCGATAAAGAACGTTCCCGCGCTATTGCGGAGCAGCTTAAGGTTTGCCGGTTCTACGGCAACATCATGAGTCTGCATGAACTATATGAGGACTTTGATATTCGCAGCCGCTGCACGAAAGAACTGGCGGACAGAGTTTCGGGTGCCGCCGGATTGCCGGAGATTCCCGGCGCCGCGGCGGAACTGGGCGTCTACAAAGGAGATATAGCCTGGCAAATCAATTACTTCCTACCAGAGAAACAGTTTTATCTCTTTGACACCTTTGAGGGATTTGCCGAGTCAGATATCAAGATTGAAAAGGCGTATGCTCTTTCGAGCGCAGAGGTGGGAGAATTCTCCGACACTTCTGTCGGCGAGGTGCTCCAGCGCCTCCCGCATCCTGAGAAATGCCATATCAGGAAGGGGCATTTCCCGGAGACAGCGGCAGGTCTTGCGCATGCAGAATTCGCATTTGTGAGCATCGACCCGGATCTTTATGAACCAGCGCTGGCGGGATTGGAGTTCTTTTATCCAAGACTGAACGAAGGCGGCGTCCTTATTGTGCACGACTACAACAATACACAGTACAAAGGCGTCCGTCAGGCGGTGAAGGAATACGACCAGAAGCTGATTGCCATGGGTGAAAAGCCACTCAAACTGGTGCCCCTTGGGGACTTGCACGGAAGCTGCGTGATTATAAAATAAATTGATTTAAGAAAAATCGAAGACGGGATTCAAATTCATCGAACTCCGCAACAACAGTCAGTTTGTTGTGGAGTTCTTTATTAAGTGTCAAAATAGACGGATCCATGTGCTGCGCGTTACTCAGTGATTTGACAACGCCTATACAAGGCACATCCGAATCAAGCAGTTTGTACAGTTCGCTGCGGAAAGCGCTGCTGGCCAGCTCATGCCCTCCAATTTCATCAAGAAGAACAATCTTTGCATGCCCTTCCTTTACTGCGGCGAAGGCTTCTTTGATCCGTTTGATCCCAATCGTCTCAAACACGTTCATGTCTGTTCGGGAACCGTTTGGAGTGAAGTATTTAAAGACATTGTCCATGTCAGCAGGGTTTGCGGTAATAGAAAGATCAGCCGCTGCCGGCGCCAGTCGGAAACCGAGGAGGTTACTGTCAGAATCCGTGATCCGCTGGCTTGTGAAGCCTGCAACACCGCTGAGGTTCTGGCCGAACACTTCGCGCAGGACTTTTCGTATCAATGTTGACTTGCCTGTCTGGATGGGACCTTCAATAAATAAAGTATTCATGGACATATTGTAATCCTGAGAAGCGTGCTTTGGCAACTGAAGACGCAGCAGGGTATCTTCCGCAAGGACTGAAGATATGGTATAGTTTCACAAAGAGAGGTGGAGATATGGCAGAAGGCGGTAACGCGATGACAACAATCAACTGGAACGAAATATGGCGCAGCACGGAAGACTCAATTGAGCGTTCAAACAATCTTGACTTTTGGAATGCCTTTGCGCCGAGATTCCGAAATAAAAACGGAATGGAAGATCCGTATATCGAGAAATTCTATGAATATATGGAGGCGCAGCCGGGAGACACACTTTTCGATATGGGGTGCGGTTCGGGTACATTGGCAATTCCTTACGCGCAGAAGGGACATGAAGTCTTCGCGGCAGACTTTTCTCCCGAAATGCTGAAATATATGATGCAGGGGGCAGAGGAAGCTGGTGTGGCTGACAGGATCCATCCCATTGAACTCAATTGGAATGAGGACTGGAGTTTGCGTGATTTGCCGCAATGCGATATCGCGTTTTCTTCCCGATCCTTTATTTCGCGCGATTTGACCAGCTCGCTGGAAAAATTAGAATCCGTTGCGAAACGCAGAGTCTGCATCGGCGCCTGGGATATCCCGGCGGCTGGATACGACAGACACCTTGCAAAGGCAATCGGTTACGAACGTCCTGGGATGGGTACGCATTATCTGATTATGGGGGAACTCATGGACAGAGATGTTTTCCCGGAAATGAAATATATATATACACCATTTCGACAGGCGAAATATGCAAGTCGGCAGGAAGCGGAGGAGCAGTTGCGTCAGGCCTTTTCGCATATGACCGTGGAACAGGAAAAAATGTTCTGCAGGTATCTTGAAGAACATCTCATCTATCATCCGGAAGCAGCCGTGTTCCGTGGCAGGGACCTTGATGGATTCTGGCAGTTCGATCACAACGACAACAGCTCCATGGCGTTTATAAGCTGGGATAAAAAGAGTCCTTTCGAGTAGTCCGATCCACGCCAATCAAATGTTGTCATGCCAACATTTTTTGCTGTATAATTGTGCTACCATGAATGCGGAGGAGCACATATGCAGTATCTGGAAAGCATAATAGAGAGTGGACTGTTCAGCGAACTTAAGAAATCAGATTACATGGACGCTTTCGAACAGCTCAAGGTTTCCGGCAGGAATTATCAGCCGGGGGAAACCATTTTTTTCGAAGGAGATCTCATCGATAAATTCTGTATCGTCAGGGAAGGCAGCGTAAGGAGTGAGAAAACTTATCTGAACGGAGAGGTCCATATTGTCGATATGTTTGATGAAGGATCTGTATTCGGTCTTGCGGTTGCTGCATCCAGAAGCCGTGTCACAGCCATAGACTACATCAGCAACGAGGTGTCCACGGTTGTTTTCGTTTCCATGCATTCCATTCAGAAGAACAGATTTTCCAAAGAACTGCAGAAAGCGCTGACCTTCATGCTTGCTGACAGCAACATCAAGATGAGAAATAAGATAGAGATTCTGGCGGAAAAGGGGCTCAGAGACAGAGTGATGATGTATCTGCACGTCCTGCAGGCAAAATCCGGAACGGATACTGTTACCGTCAGAATGAGCAGAGAGCAGTTAGCCCAGTTCCTGTGCGTCAACAGGTCCGCGCTGTCAAATGAACTCAGCAAGATGAAAAAAGAGGGCATAATTGATTTCAAAGGACCGACGTTCAAAATCTTGAAAAAGAAATTAATGTTGTCATAACAACATACAAATCTTCGATAAGGGAGTACTATATACACATAGTTGAGAAACGGTTTGATTATTAACTTGGTTTGACTTGAAACAGCAGCGGGCAGCAACCCGCTGTTGTTTTTTTAATGGAATAATTACAGTCAGATGTTGTTAAAACAACATGGAGCGACGGCATATACTATATAATCAAAACTGCATAGACAACACATGAGAAAGCAAGAGGAAATAGGAATGAAAGAAATCAGGACTGTCGATGCAGTGGGACACGTTTTGTGCCACGATATCACACAGATTATCAAAGACGTCAGCAAGGGACCGGTATTCAGAAAGGGGCACATCATAAGGGAAGAGGACATTCCGGTGCTGCTCAGCGTGGGCAAGGATCATATATACGTTTGGGAAAACGACGCATCCATGATGCATGAGGACGATGCGGCGGAAGTGTTGTGCGCCATCAGCAAAGGTGAAAACATCAGCCGGGGAGAGGCCAAGGAAGGTAAAATCGAGCTCCGGGCGGAGTGCGATGGGCTGCTCAAAATCGATGAGGAAAAACTGAAGATGGTGAACTCCTTCGGTCAGATGATGATTGCGACGCGCCATGGGAACTTCCCAGTGCACAGGGGCGACAAGCTTGCCGGGACGCGCATCATTCCTCTCGTTATCGAAAAGGAAAAGATGGAGGCAGTAAAAGCAAAAGCAGGAGACACGCCGATTCTCAATGTTCTCCCTTTCCAGCATAAAAAAGTCGGCATCGTGACAACAGGAAACGAGGTTTTCCACGGCAGAATCAAAGATACTTTCACGCCGGTCGTCATGGAGAAAGTAAATGAATTCGGCGCTGGAATCGTCGGTCATAAATACAGCGATGATGAGAACGAACATATAGAAGCGGCTATCCGAGAACTGCTTGAAGCAGGCGCGGATATGATTCTCTGCACAGGCGGCATGAGTGTCGATCCTGATGACAAGACGCCGCTTGCCATCAGAAATGTCTGCGGCAGCGTGGTGACTTACGGCGCGCCGGTTCTTCCGGGAGCCATGTTCCTGCTTGCTTACTATGGTGAGAAGCAGATTCCGGTCATGGGACTTCCGGGCTGCGTCATGTACGCCAGGAGGACCATATTCGACTTGGTGCTTCCGAGAATCATGGTAGGCGAAGTTCTTACCAAGGAAGATTTCGATAGACTGGGTCAGGGCGGTCTCTGCCTTGACTGCGAAGTATGCACATTCCCGAACTGCGGGTTCGGTAAGTAGAAGATGATAGATCGTTACGGCAGAACAATCAACTATATGCGTATATCTGTCACGGACCGATGCGACCTCAGATGCCGCTACTGCATGCCGGCGGAAGGCATTGAGAAAGTGTCCATGAGCAGGATTCTCACTTACGAAGAAATTCTGCGCATCTGCCGCGCGGCTGTAGAAATCGGCATTCGGCGGTTTAAGATCACTGGAGGAGAACCCCTCGTGCGCAAAGGCTGCACGAACCTTGTGCGGGAGATGAAACAGATTCCGGGGGTCGAGCAGGTTACGCTGACGACCAACGGACAGCAGTTGACAGAAAAAATCGACGAGCTTGCGGAAGCGGGGATAGATGGGCTGAACATCAGCATGGACTCCCTCAAGGAAGAGCGCTACACATATATTACCGGCGGCGGAGACCTGAGCAGAACGCTCAGGGCGATAGACAAAAGCATCTGCGCAGGAATCAAAGTCAAAATCAACTGCCTCCTGCAAAAGCAGTTCAATGAAGATGAGATCGCGGATTTTGCAGCCTTTGCGTTTGAGAAGGGCATCGATGTGAGATTCATAGAAATCATGCCTGTCGGCTACGGCAATCCGGACGCAGGGCTGTCAAACGATGAGGTTCTGGCAGTATTGAAGGAGCGTTATCCGCAGCTGGAACAGGATGAAACCGTTCACGGCAATGGTCCGGCTGTATACTACAGACTACCGGGCCAGGGCGGAGCAATCGGATTGATCAGCGCTATGAACCACAGCTTTTGCAGTAGCTGCAACAGAATCAGGCTCACGTCCCAGGGGTTGGTCAAACCGTGTCTGTGTTATGAGGACGGCGTTGATTTAAGACAGGCACTTGCGTCAGGAGACGATGCGCTGAAGGAGGCCCTTGAGAAAGCCGTTCGAAGCAAGCCGGCAGGACATTCATTCCACGACAGAACGACGGTAGAAACAAAGGCGATGTCTCAGATTGGAGGATAAATTGGGAAAGCTGATCGCAATATGCACAAGTGAAAATAAGGGAACCCAGAAGCAGCAGGTAGAGTCTGCAGTGCTGAGAAAAGATCATGGTATCGAAGGCGACGCTCACGCGGGCAACTGGCACAGGCAGGTGAGCCTTCTCGGCCTTGAAAAGATAGAGGCGTTTAGAGAGCGCGGCGCGGAGGTGGAATTCGGCGCCTTCGGAGAGAACCTTGTCATAGAGGGGTTTGATTTCAGAAATCTCCCTGTCGGCACGCGTTTTCGCATCGGTGATGTTCTTCTTGAGATGACGCAGATTGGCAAGGAGTGCCACACACACTGCGCCATCTACCACATGGTCGGCGACTGCATTATGCCAAGAGAAGGAGTCTTCGCCAAGGTGCTGGAAGGCGGCGAGGTTAAGGTTGGCGATGAAGTTACAGAAATCCAGCCCGATCCGGAGCGGCCATTTACGGCGGCGTGGATCACGTTATCCGATAAGGGCGCCGAGGGGCTCAGAAAAGACGAAAGCGGTCCTTTGATTGGTGCCATACTAACAGAAAACGGTTATGACGTTGTTGAAACAATTCTCATTCCTGATGATGAAGATATACTGAAAAAGGAGCTCATGAGACTGGCGGACCAGCGGCAGGTGAATGTTGTCATGACGACAGGCGGAACAGGGTTTTCGCCGAGAGACATTACGCCGGAAGCGACGGAAGCCGTCTGCGAGCGCATGACGCCGGGGATCTCGGAGGCGATTCGCGCCTACTCGATGACAAAGACTCCCCGCGCGATGCTTTCGAGAGCAGTATCCGGAATTCGCGGAAGGACATTGATCATCAATCTTCCCGGAAGCCCGAAGGCTGTGCGCGAGAGCATGGAATTTATTATGTCTTCATTAAAGCACGGGCTGGAGATCCTGAACGGCAGGACATCCGATTGCGCGCGCAAGTAATCAGGAGGTAGAAAATGAAGAAAACATTATTGGCATTGTTCACTTGTCTGGCAATGATCTTCGCGTTCACTGCTTGCGGAAGCAGCGAAGAAGAAGCTGCCACAGAAGAGAGCACGGAGGTTATTGTTTTTGCTGCTGCCAGCATGCAGTCATCCCTTGAGGAACTGGAAGCAAGCTTTGAAGCAGAGAACCCTGGCGTTGACGTAGTACTCAACTGCGACAGCTCCGGTACGCTGCAGGAACAGATTATGGAAGGCGCTCCTTGCGACATCTTCTTCAGCGCAGCTCAGAAGAACATGGACGCGCTGGAAGAAGAGGGACTCGTAGTGGAAGGAACCCGCTCCAACGTTCTGAACAATCAGCTGGTCGTCATCACGCAGCCTGACAGCGAGACAAAAGTAACGGGTATTGAGAACCTGGGCGACGCGGAGAGCATCGCACTGGCAGACGGCAGCGTGCCGGTAGGTAAGTACACCCGCAGGGCGCTGATGAATCTGGGCGTTCTCCCTGAAGTAGAGGATCCTGCTGTTTACACAACACAGGAAGTTTCCGACGCGCTGGGCGGCGTTGAAATCAGCGAACAGGGCAACGTAAGCAAGGTTCTGTCAGCAGTGCAGGAAGGATCCAGTGAAGTCGGAACCGTTTATCTTTCTGATACATATGGACAGGAAGACAGCGTGAAGATTCTGCAGACTGTTTCCTACGATGTTGCCGGCGATATCATCTATCCGATCGCGCAGATTGTAAACCAGGACGCGGATGATGCTGAGAACGAAGCTGCTGCAGCAGTTCTCGAATACCTGACCAATGACAATGCGAAGGCAGTCTATAAGACACATCTCTTCGACATCGATGTAGAATAAACGAGGACGTTATACTATGATGGAATTTCTCGAAAGTCTGGACTGGAGTCCGCTGATCATTTCATTAAAGACCGGCGTGGTCGCAACGATAGTCTGTTTCTTTCTGGGACTGTTCGCAGCGAGAAAGGTAATCAAACTATCCTATAAGGCGAAAGCCATCGTCGACGGCATACTTACGCTGCCGATGGTTTTCCCGCCTACGGTCGCGGGCTTTATTCTGCTTCTGGTCTTTTCCAGAAGGAGACCATTCGGGATATTCCTCGATCAGCAGCTGGATATTCAGGTCGTTCACACGTGGCTGGGATGCATCTTGGCCGCGACAGTCATCGCATTCCCGCTTATGTATCGGAACGCCAGAGCTGCTTTTGAGCAGATCGACGCAAATCTCGTATATGCGGGAAGAACACTCGGTATGTCGGAGATGAGCATCTTTTGGAAAATCGTTGTTCCTACCGCAGGTCCGGGAATTGCGTCCGGAACGATCCTGACTTTCGCCAGAGCCATGGGAGAGTACGGCGCCACATCTATGTTGGCGGGCAATATTCCGGGCAAGACGGGAACCGTATCTCAACGGATTGCCATGGTTATACAGGATGGAGACTTTGCGACGGCAGGCTTCTGGGTCGTGATAGTGCTCCTGATTTCCTTTGGTATAATATTCATGGTAAACATGGTGACTGGAAGCAGGATGAAGAGCATCAAGCGCTGGTAAAGTATGAGCATTTCCGTAGATATCAATAAAAGACTCGGAGATTTTTCTCTGGAAATAGCCTTTGAAACAGATGCGAAGCGCATCGGTATTCTGGGTCCTTCAGGTTGCGGTAAAAGCATGACACTCAAGAGCATTGCCGGTATCGAAAAGCCTGACAGCGGCCACATCAGTATCGATGAACGCATTCTCTTCGACCAGGCGCAGAAAATCAATCTGAAGCCGCAGAAGAGAAGAGTCGGCTACATGTTTCAGAATTACGCCCTGTTTCCGACTATGACTGTCGTACAGAACATCGGCGCAGGATTGGGGCTTTCCGATGAGGACAGAGGTACTCGTGTCGCCGACATGATCAGACGCTTTCGCCTGCAGGGCCTGGAGAAGCATCTGCCCGGCCAGCTGTCTGGAGGTCAGCAGCAGAGGGTGGCGCTCGCCAGGATCATGGCGTACAGACCAGATATCATACTCCTCGACGAACCGTTCTCGGCTTTGGACGAGCATCTGAAGGAACGACTGCAGCATGAGATGATTTCTATGCTGGAAGATTACGAAGGACAGGTGATCCTCGTCTCCCACAGCAGAGATGAAATCTATCGGTTCAGCGACGAACTTCTCATCATGGAAAATGGACACGTCATGGCAAGAGGCCAGACAGAACAGTTATTTGATGATCCGGGAACAGTACCTGTCGCACGTATGACCGGATGCAAGAACTTTTCGGATGCTGAGCGGCTGGACGCGTATCATCTCAGGTTGAAGGATTGGGGCGTCATGCTGGAACTCGACAGAGAGATTCCGGAAGATGTCAATGCAATCGGTTATAGAGCGCATTCCTTTGAACCCGTTTGGGGAGAGCGGCAGAAAAACTGTCTGCCATTCAATCTGTCAGGCGTGGATGAACTGCCTTTTGAAAGAAGATACTATCTGACGCCTGAGAGGGGAGAGCTGATCTGTTGGTTCATTCAGGACAATGAGCGGGTGCAGATGGAAGGAAAACCAAATCCGGATTATCTGAAGCTGAGAGAAGAATCAATCATGCTTTTGCGTAAATAGAGTTGTTACTGCCTTTGCGCTGGGAGAGGTCAATATGGAATTTACACATTTCGATGAACAGGGAAACGCCCGCATGGTGGATGTTTCGGACAAAGAGGTCACACATCGCGTTGCAGTCGCAGAGGGCGTCATCGTCGTCAGCAGGGAAGTGATGGATGCGATCAAAGGGAACAAGGTGAAAAAGGGCGATGTGCTCACTGTCGCGCAGGTCGCTGGAATCATGGGCACCAAACGGACGCCGAATCTGATTCCGATGTGCCATCCGTTGTCCCTCACGAATGCTGCCGTGACATTTGAAGTGGATGAAGAATCCTGTGAAATCAAGGCGATTTGCCGTGCGGTCACCGATGGCAAAACAGGAGTGGAAATGGAGGCGCTGACAGGCGTATCCACAGCGCTGCTGACCGTCTACGATATGTGTAAGGCCATAGATAAACGCATGGTAATCAAAGAAATCCATCTTGTCAGTAAGGAAGGCGGCAAGAGCGGAACATTTAACTTTTAGGAGGCTAGACGATTTCTATGACTTCCATCAAAGAACTGGATTTGAAAGTAGGCGATGACGCAGTTGCTGTCATCAAAGCGACAGACGTCATGGTTGGAAAATAGAAGCAAAGTAATTGCAGGAACACAGGAGATCTGTTCAGACAGGTCTCCTGTGCTGTTTTTTTGATGGTTTTGCGATGCAGAGAATAGGCCTGAAATCTTCATATTGACATGTATTTATGATATTATAACTATGTATGAGGCTTTTCAGCCAGAATAGAGTTAATTCAATGAAAACCGGAGGTAATCCATCCATGGATAACAGAGTTCTCGCAGTAAAAAATGAAGTAAAAAGAGCAATCATCGGTAAGGATGATGCGATCGACAAGGTCATGACAGCCATCATCGCAGGAGGACATATCCTCCTGGAGGACATACCGGGCGTTGGCAAGACGACCATGGCGCTTGCCTTCAGCAAGGCTATGGGTATGCACTTCAAGAGAGTGCAGTTCACCCCGGACGTAGTACCGTCGGACATCACTGGGTTTACCATGTACGACAAGACCAGCGGAGAGTTCAAATATACGGCAGGCGCGGTTATCACAAACTTCCTCCTGGCCGATGAAATCAACAGAACTTCGAGCAAGACCCAGTCGGCTCTGCTGGAAGTCATGCAGGAAGGCAAGGTCACAGTGGACGGAAAGACATATAAACTGCCGGAGCCGTTCATCGTCGTGGCGACCCAGAATCCGATCGGCACAGCGGGCACGCAGATGCTGCCGGAATCGCAGCTTGATAGATTCATGGTGCAGTTGTCCATCGGCTATCCGTCTCCGGAGGATCAGGCGACGATCCTCAAGGACAGAAGCCTGCAGGATCCGCTGGCTACAGTAAGGACCGTCGTCACCAAGGAAGACATTCTGCAGATGAAAGCCCAGGCCAAGATGATGTTCGTGGACGATAAGATTTACACGTATATTTCCAATCTTGCGGAAGCAACGAGAAATCACGAATTCATCAGACTGGGGCTCTCCCCTAGAGGTGCGCTTGCTCTGGCGGATATGGCCAAGGCGGACGCCTATATCAAGGGGCAGGACTTTGTGGCGCCGGAGAACATTCAACATGTGTTCAAGGACGTATGCGCCCACAGATTGGTGCTGCAGCCTAAGGCGCAGCTGACCGGCACAACAAAGGAAACCATACTCGACGAGATTATCGGCAGCACGAAGGCGGCCAAATAAAATACGATTATATGAAAGTAAGCGTTCGGACATTTATCCTCATAGGTCTACTCCTCGCGAGCGTTGCGCTATACCTGTTCACTGACGCAGGGTACGCAGCGTTCCTTGTGGTGCTCTTCGCAGTGCTGCTGGGAGGTGCGGCTCTCGTCGCAGGCCTTCCGGGGAATACCGTCTCTGCGAAACTGACAGCGCCGCTTCAGGGCGAGCGGGGACAGGAAGCAAAAGCAACGCTTACGGTTTCAAATCCGGGCAAACTCCCTATCATCAAATGCAAAACCAAAGTAACCGCAGAAAACATGCTCAATGGAAAGAAAGACGAGGTCAACAGCGACTTCTCCATTTGGTCAGGCAAGACGGACCGGATGGGTTTTGTCCTGAAGGACGATCACTGCGGTCTTTTGAGGCTAACCGCGGAGGAGGCGGAACTCTCCGATCCTCTCGGCATCTTCCGGCGGAAGGCATCCTTCGACAGGAACAGCGAAACGGTCTGCAATTTATACTATCTGCCGCAGATCACGGAACTGACAATCTCGCCGGAGGATGTGAGCACCTACGATATGGAGAGTTATAAGTACTCCCAGAGCCAGAAGGGAAATGATCCTTCGGAGATGTTCGACATTAAGGCTTACGGCGAGGGTGACAGTTACAAAGCCATCCACTGGAAGCTTTCCAGCAAGCTGGATGACATTATGGTCAGGGAGCACGGTCTTCCGATTGAGAACAGAGTCCTCATCATCCTGGACAAGCGTCCGGCGTCGAAGGATGAGGATGAGATCGACAGGAAGATTGAATTTACAGCATCCCTTTCCTATTCATTGCTGCGGAAGGGAGTCTACCACTCCATCGGATGGTTCGATTACCTGAATGACAGGTTCGAGACCGTAAGAGTCGATGGTGAGGAAGCCTTCTGGATGGCGGTTACCGCCCTCATCTCCAGTCCATTCGTGGACGATGAGAAGTCTGCCGCCCAGCAGTTCGCCGAATCGGATACAGACAAAGTTTTTTCAAATTACATTTACATATCAGAGACAGCAGACGGTACCGAAATACTTATGAACTATGGACAAACTGATTTATACGGACCGGAAGACTTCCAGTAAGAAGTCCCTGATAATTGAATACGCCAGGTATGTGATTACCGGAGCCATCATGGGCATCGGCGCTTTTATGGTGTTCAAAAGCCAGTTCGGCCTGAAGGCCGGCGGCGGGCCGGGCAGCGGCAGCTTTTCGGGCGGCATGATCCGGTCCTGGAATCAGATTCTGGAGACGCTGGCAGGAAAGGACGGCGTGTTCCTGGATCAGCTGGAGGGCGCATCGGGGGCCAGCGGACAGTTCCTTACTACGGTACTGATCTTCTTCCTGATTCTCTCTATTCTCATTGCCAGAAGCGGCAACAAGTGGTTTGTCCTCATATATCCAATCATCTTCCTGCCGCTGACCATCGGATTCGGGCTGACGGCATCCGTGCTCAGCATGGCGGTGCTCTCGCTCGGCGTAGTGATGTTCCTGGCGACGTGCCCGGGCAGGAAGGACGATTCCCGCGCATGGAGATGGAGCGGAATGGCCTATGCTCTCGCGGTGTGCGGGCTGGCGCTTGTGATTATCTGCGTGCCGGTGGTCTCCAAACTGGCGGACAAACCGGATTCCGTCCAGAAGTTCGACGACAAGGTAAGCGCGAGCATCACAGATTCTTACTATGGCGAGAGCCCTCTCGGCGAAGGAGATCTGACGAAGCGGGAGAGAAAGACAGGCAAGGGCACGGCTTTGACTGTGACTATGTCGACGCCTGAGTCGGTGTACCTGAGAGGGTACGTGGGAGATGTGCTGGACGGATGCCACTGGGAAACTTTGCCGTACTCCTCATACTATGAGAACAGAAATCTGGTTTATTGGATTAACGAGGCGGGCCTCAATGGACTCGGACAGGTGGGTCAGGCTGCGCGCCTCGTGGACTTCGATACCCATGTCACGTCAGAGGTGAATGTGGAAGTGGATAAGGCGTCAAGGAAATATGCCTACGTTCCATATGAAATAAAAGAAGATGGCGTGGACGGCGCCAAGAACTGGAACGACAGCTTTGTTACATCGACGAGAGGATCGAGACTCAAGGAGTACTCCTACTCCATGGGGACAAATGCGGTCAGCAAGTGGACAAGGGTAGCCGGCAAGCTGTTTACGACGCGGAACAATCCGGACATCGACCAGTATCTTGAGACGGAGAGCCACTACAACACTTACGTATACGAAAACTATCTGTTTATCTCTGACGAAGACGCTGCCGCCCTCGAGAGATTCGTGGGCGACAAAGGCGACCAGAGCAGAGGCCACATAGAATACAACACCGCCATTCGTATGGTCAAAAATACACTTATGGCCAACATCATCTATGATGAAGAGCCGGGGGCACCCGTTGGGAAGAAGTCGGCCGTGAATAGCATTTTTAAGTCGGGTATCGGCTATGATATCCACTACGCCACTGTCGCGACCATGATGTTCCGTTATTATGGAATACCGGCCAGATACGTGGAAGGCTATCTGATTACACCGCAGGACATCCAGGAAAATCCGGACGGAACGATTCCGGTGAAGCAGTCGGCGGCCCACGCCTGGACGGAAATCTACGTGGACGGCGTCGGCTTCGTGCCAGTGGAAACATGCCCGGAATACCTCGGCGTGATGGAAGAGGCGGATTACACCATCGGCATCAGCAACAAGTCCGTCAGGAATGATTTCGAAGAGAACCAGGCACAGGGAGAGGCGCCGGAAGACACCTACAAGGATGTAAAGAAGGGCGTCGGTAAAACCACTTCCAGAATCCTGATGATCGTTGGCGCAGCCATTGCGTTGGGCATACTCATCCTGATCGGCGTTCTGTTGTGGAGAGTGATCAGAAGAAGGCTGCTCCTCAGAAGACGCAAGCAGTTCTTTAAAAATGGTGAACCGCGTGAAGCGGTCAGAGACATGTACCGGTACATGGATGAAATCGGTCTGCGCAATGATGACATGACGAAAGAGATCGGCAACAGGGCATCCTACAGCATCCATCAGGTGACCGATCAAGACAGGCAGGTCATGCTGGCAGTGCTCGACGGAGCAAAACGAAAGATACACGCCGAAAAAGCACCAAAAGAAAAAGCACCAAAAAAAGAAAGCAAAATCAAGAGTTTAGCAGGGAAAAAGATTGGGAAGAAGGAGAAATAAAAGATGAAATTACCGAAGCCGGGGAAAAACAGAATACCGAAACCGGAAGCGAGAAAACTTCCGGCGCTGGGGAAGATTCACATTAAGAATCGGTTTCTGCAGAAGAATCTCCTTTCGCTGATTGTCATCGCGGTCCTTGCCATCGGGACAGGGACGGCTTATGGTACCCTGAGTTCCAGAGATGCGGACATGGGTCCGGACCCGGTTGCCGGCGTGAATCCGGACAGATATCAGGTGCTCATCAGCGGCGAGGGGTTCAAGCTCAGCAAGAAGCAGGAGAAGGACTACAAGCTCCAGAAGAAGCAGAATCAGGTCAATGCGGCGAACGCTGCACAGAATTCGGATACGTTCCGCTATTCGAACGGCTCCAGAGTATTTCGGTCCGGCAGCTACCGTTACAGATATAACTACAGGAGCACATACAAGCCGTCAAAGACTCCTCGGGTTACATCGAATATAACGGATCAGATTTCCATGGAGTCTTCCTGGAAAGCCGGTGACATGCTCAAATTCAGGGTGTTGGCGCACGCTTATCCGTATGGAACCAAGAACACCATTTCGGCCAAAAACATCAAGGTCGGCGTAACAGGTGGAAAGGAAGCGGAGTTGTACAAAGAAAAGAACGGTTACTGCTATTATTCTGTAGAACTGGGCGAAGGGAAAAACAAAATCACCATTACCGCGACAGATAAAAAGTCAAAGAAGTCAGCAAAACTCGGTCCGTACATCATCAAGGCGAATAAGGGCAAGTCCTCCACCTCAGACAACTCTGGCGGCACCAATACAGATCCGACGCAGAATACGGACAATCCGGGCACAGAGACAAAGACAAAGACCGTTGCTGTGTCAGCAAATTACAGTGATGATGCGATT
Source organism: Clostridiales bacterium (assembly GCA_015058145.1). Classification (GTDB taxonomy): domain Bacteria; phylum Bacillota; class Clostridia; order Peptostreptococcales; family Anaerovoracaceae; genus Lentihominibacter. Next base: position 46,293 of record SVCX01000003.1, read on the forward strand.
GATTTGAAGGGGGACGTATCCGAGGATTTGACGTTGAAGGAAGCGCTTCAGGAAATGGGCGTGGAATTTGATGAATCAAAGATCATATATGTACCAGGAAAATTTAAACTTGATAAGTTCGATAGCCAGCTCAAAGAATATTACAGAGTAAAACTGAACGGAGGCGAAGACGTTGACGAAGAAGATAGCGAATACTTAGCCTGGTTGAGTGATGCAAAGGAATCAATGAAAGACGGGATAGGAAAAGAGTGTCCATTTGATTCAACCCACTGGACTTGTGCGTCGGACTTAAACGCAAAAGTCAAGGATTTATCATCTGATATAAAATTAACTTTAGTACTATACGAGGATTAATATGTCAATAGCAAGACCGGGCGGGTTCGAAGTTACGGACAAAGCCCTTGAAAAAGCGAATTACAAGATGGGAAGCCGCATTCTGGACATCGGATGCGGGGAAGGAGATACCGTCAACTATCTCAACAAGATGGGACTGAAGGCAGAGGGAATCGACATCAATCTGGCTAAGATCGATGACGCGAAAAAGAACTTCCCGGGAATCGATGTGAAGTTTGGAGACGGCGGATTCCTGGACGATTACATGTCCTATACCTTTGACGGAATCATCGCCGAATGCGCGCTGAGCACTATGCTTCAGCCGGACGAGGCGCTGCACGAAGCGTACTGCGTCCTGAAGAAGGGCGGCAGGCTCATCATCACCGACTACTATGAGAAGGACCCGGATTCGCAGAAACTGAAGGCTATCGCCATAGAAGCAGCCCGCCAGTCCAGACTTCCACACAATGAGGGAGATTGTGACGCGGGAACGCCGAGCCACTTCACGGACTTCTGTTTCGAAGGCGCTTTCTTTAAGGAACCGCTCATCAGAATGGTGGAAGAGGAACTGGGCCTGCATGTGCTGTCCTTTGAGGACGCCGGCATAGAAATCGACGCGGACGATATTTACACAGACGTGAAGACAGAAACCGACGGCAAAAAACGCAAGCTGGGATACTTTGTCCTCGTTGCGCAGAAAGCCATCGTATAGGAGAAAAAAGAGAGAACTATGGCACTGGATTTAGATAACTGGACAGCGGAATATTTGAGTGAAAAACTTGGGGACAGGGACGATCTGGGTTCGATGACGCTCCGTCAGGCGATCGACCTGTACACTAGAGAAAAACTCACGGCGATTCTGGAAGAGACAGGCCGCGACAGATGGGGCGAAGTTCCTGTGACGAAGGAAGCGCTGAGGCCCGGCGACCTGCAGCGTGAACTGGGCTTCTGCATCGGGAGCATGGGCCTGGTGATCGATGAAACAGACACCGTCTTGCTGCTGATGCCTTTGGAAGAAGGCTCAGCGGGGGAACGGTTTGCTAAGGCTGCGCAGGCAATTGGCGCAAAGGCAATTGAATACGGGGAAGCTTTTACGCAGAAGGAATCCGGCGGGCGCGAAGAAGCGGATCAGATTCTACAGAGAATCAGAGAGGAAGGCGTCACCAGCGTGATCGCTACGCCGACTCACATGGTATCCCTTGCGAGAGCAGCATCTCGTCAGGCGGAAGCAGGAACTGAGGAAATCTATCTGCGGAGCATTCTGCTCAATGGCGGATTTGCCCCGGACAAGACCATTATGATGCTGGAGGAAACCTTCCAGGCCATGGTCTTTGAATTCAGCGATATCCCGGAAGCGGGACTTGGGCTCACAGCGAGCTGCGGATACGGCAAAGGCGGCCACATCCGTGAAGCGGACCTTTTCATTGAACTTATAAACCCGGTGACAGAAGAGGCGATCCGCTTCGAATCACCGAAGACGCCGGGATTCAGCAACTACGGTGAGATCGTACTCACCACTCTCGACAGAGAGGAAGCCCCTTTGGTCAGGTGCCGAACAGGTTACTACAGCAGGTGGATCTTCGGGACCTGCCCATGCGGCAGCCAACTGAAGCGCCTGGATAAGATCATACCGGGGGAGGAAGAAGGAAATGGCAGATAAGGTATCGTATATCGCGAGAAAATTTATAGAGGAAAACGTACCATTCGTAATCGCGGAAGTCATCGAGACAAAAGGCTCCGCGCCGCGCAAGCGAAACGCAGTCCTGCTTATGAACTTCGAAGAGAAGACATGGGGTACCGTCGGCGGCGGTCTGCTGGAGGCGGAGACAGAACGTCACTGCCGGGAGCAGCTGAAGACGAAGGAACCCCTGCGCACCTATGAGTTCATTCTCGATGAGGCGGCCACAGGAGAGGGCGCTTTAGCCATGGGCTGCGGCGGAGATGCCACTATCCGGATTCGGTACGTGGACCCACAAAATCCGGGTACTTTCGTGGAGGACTTCAAGACATCCTCGCAGGCCTACATCTTCGGCGGCGGTCACGTGGCGCTGGCTCTGGATCCTGTGCTCCGCCACATTGATTTCGAGACTACGATCATCGATGACCGGGCGGAGTACGCCAACGCGGAACGCTTCCCGGCATCCAGAACCATCGTCTGCGACAACTTCGACCACTGCTTTGACGAGATTGAACCGGATGAGGACAGCTTCTTCATCATCGTGACAAGAGGGCACAGAGGTGACCTGCAGGTTCTCCGTCAGGCTCTGAGAAAACCTCATGCATATCTGGGCATGATCGGAAGCAGGCACAAGAATCAGATTCTTGTGGATCAGCTTCTGTCCGAAGGATTCTCACAGGAGGAACTGGACCAGGTCTATACGCCGATTGGCCTGAAGATAAAGTCCGAGACGCCGGAGGAAATCAGCATCAGCATTGCGGCGGAGATGATTCTGGTGCGCGCCGAGCACAATGAAGCGGCAGTGGCGGCACGTCACGCAGAAGGAATGAGCAGGATACACGAATAAGATATGAGAATCGGCTACAACAGAGAAAAAACAGAACAATACGATAAACGCTTCGGCGTTGTCATTCTGGCAGCAGGCTTGTCGACGCGCATGAAAGCTTTTAAGCCGCTTCTTCCCGTAGATGGGCGGCCTGCATTGGAAGGTCTGATTGAGACGGCGAAAGCAGCGGGTCTAACGGATATCACCGTTGTGACCGGCTACAACCGGGAGACTCTCGCGCCGGAACTGTCGCGGCTCGGCGCCGCGGAGGCCTATAATGAGAACTTCGAGAACGGCATGTTCTCCTCCATACAGACAGGACTTGCAAAGGCAAGACAATCCGGCAAGGAAGGCTACCTGCTCATGCCGGTGGATTGTCCGCTGATCAGCGTCAGCGTTCTGCGGGCGGTTATGGACGGCGCGGCGGAGGGTGATGCTTTTGCAGTGGCGCTCTTCGAGGGCAAGAAAGGGCATCCGCTGTATATTCCGGCGGGACAAATCGATGAGATTTTCGACTCTGACGGGCAGGGCGGACTGGCTGCGATTACGGACCGGTATGCGGAGGAGATGGTCCGCGTGGAGACAGGAGAAGAAGGATGTCTTCTGGATATGGATACGCCGGAAGGATACGCAGACATCCAGAAGTTCGTCGCGAAAGGGTTCTCCAGAGAGAAACTGGAGCTTCTGACCGCGCGGAAGAGAATCATCCTGGTTCGCCACGGCGAGACGAGACAGCACGAGAAACCGATGTACATCGGTCAGTACGACGTGCCTCTGTCGGAGGAAGGCCGCGCCCAGGCGGAAGAGCTGGGAAAGCAGATCGTTGAGCTCATGGCGGAGGACGTGGAAGCGGAAATGCTCGGCATGGACAAGTTCGGCAAGGAGCCGATGCCGGCTATCGAGCGAATCTATTCCAGCGACCTGTCACGGGCGCAGGAAACGGCAGACGTCATTGCGGAGGCAATCAACCAGGCTTACCCGCAGCTTGCGGATATGACGGGAGCGCCGATCAAAGTCAAACTGGACGCAGGATTGAGAGAAATCTCCCTGGGCGAGTGGGACGGGCACCCGATCAGCGAGATTGCAGAGCAGTATCCGGAAGAATATGAGCGCAGAGGGCGCGACATCTTCAGTTTCAAGATGCGCGGAGCGGAGAGTTTCTACGATATGCAGTACCGGGTCAAGGCCGCGCTGCGAAACATATTGCGGAACGATGACGCGAAGGATATTATCATCGTCGCCCACAGCGGCGTCATCCGCGCATTGGAAAACAACATTCTCGGCATGCAGGTAAACGACGACTGGAATCCAGTCGCAAAGGGCGAACTGCGTATGCTGGAGCCGTTCCCGGAGCAGCAGCGGGAAAAAGTGCACGGCGACAGACCGATGAACATGAATGATCTGACCATGGAAGCTGTGTATGAGATGTACGAATCATAACACGAGAATTATGACGGAAAGAATATTACACATCGCAAGTGAACAAGAAACAGAACAGCTGGGCGAACGAATCGGGCAGACAGCGAAGCCCGGAACGGTCATCGCGCTGATCGGCGACCTTGGTACAGGTAAGACGACTCTGACCAAGTCCATCGCCAGAGGACTCGGCGTAACGGAAACCGTGACGAGTCCGACGTTTAACATCATCAGAGAGTACAAGAGCGGCAGGATTCCTCTGTACCATTTTGACGTGTACAGAATCGCGGATCCTGACGAGATGTTCGAACTGGGGTACGAAGAGTACTTCTACGGCGACGGCATCTGCGTCGTCGAATGGGCGGATATCATAGAAGAATTGCTCCCGGAAGATGCGGTCATCTTTTACATTGAGCGCGGCGCATCGGAAGAGGAGCGCGAATACAGAATAGAAGGCGCAGCGGAAGACTTATGTATATTCTAGCAATTGAGACAACAGGAGCATTCGCGTCAGTGGCCCTGGCGGAAGCAAACGAAGCGGGCGGCGAATGCCGCGTCATCGCACATGTGGAAGGACACGACAGATATTCACACCTGCAGAATCTGACGCCACAGATACAGCAGGTGCTTTGCGATGGGGGCGTTTCTATCGATGAGCTGTCCGCCATTGCGGTATCCAACGGACCGGGATCTTTCACGGGAATCCGAATCGGCGTATCTACAGCCAGAGCTCTCTCTCAGGTCAAAGGCATTCCGTGCGTTCCCGTATCGAGCCTGGAAGCGCTGGCTTTGCGTGCTGATGCTGCGGAGAATGCAGTCATCTGTCCGATTCTTGACGCTCGCAGGAGCCAGGTCTACGGCGGAGGATACCGAGGCGGTGAAGAAGTCATCCAGGCCGGTCCGTACACCATTGAGGAATTCATGGAACTGGCTGCGGATTATGAAGAAATCTATTTGATGGGCGATGGCGTCGACACCTGCGGGGAGAAAATCGGAACGCTGCGGACGGAAGGCGTTGATTTTGCGCCGGAAGAAATCAGATACCAGAGAGCGGAGGAAGTCGCGGCCATCGGGGCCAAGAAGTACGCCGCCGGCGAAGGCGTGAACTTCGACCAACTGGAGCCGGAGTACATGCGCATGGCGGAGGCTGAGCGGAAGCTTCGGGCGAAGCTGGCGGAGAAGGGAAGGTCCAATGGCTGACGTGATCATCCGGCAGGCGGTTCCCGAAGACGCCGAAGATATTTTTGAAATCGAACAGATCTGCTTTCCGGATCCCTGGAGTCTGGACTCCATCCGGTACGAACTGGAGGAAAATCCGAGAGCGTTTTATGTCGTTGCGATCCACAACAGTAAAGTAGTAGGCTACGCAGGACTCTGGTGGGTCGTGGACGAAGGGCACATTACAAATGTGGCCGTGCGGCCGGGATACCGGAACAGGAAGATCGGGGAGAGCATCATCCGCGCCCTGATTGAACACACCACCGGCGAGGGCATTCTGCATCACACCCTGGAGGTGCGCAGAAGCAATGAACCGGCCATCAATCTCTATGAGAAGTTCGGATTTGAAGTGGAAGGCGTCCGCAAAGGCTACTACCGGTTCGGCGATGAAGATGCGCTGATTATGTGGAGGCACGAGGAGACAAAGTGATAGACGGTAAATTCGCAATACTGGCAATTGAATCAAGTTGTGACGAGACGGCGGCGGCGGTGGTGCTGGACGGACGCGATGTTCGGTCCAACGTCATCTCTTCCCAGATCGACATCCACAAAGCTTACGGCGGCGTGGTGCCGGAGATTGCTTCGCGGCACCATTTGGACAACGTGAACTGGGTGTGTCAGAAAGCGCTGGACGACGCCGGCGCGAGGATGGATGACATCGACGCCATCGGCGTGACCTACGGGCCGGGACTCGTGGGCGCCTTGCTCATCGGACTGGCTACCGCGAAGGCGTACGCTCTGGCGACGGGAAAGCCGCTGATTGGCGTCCACCACATCCACGGGCACATCTGCGCCAACTTCATTGAGCACAAAGAGCTGGAACCTCCGTTTATGGCACTGGTCATTTCCGGCGGCCATACGAACATCGTTGAGGTTACAGATTACAATAAACTGAGGGTGCTCGGCGGCACACGTGACGACGCTGCAGGAGAAGCCTACGACAAAGTCGCCCGCGTGCTGGGACTCGGCTATCCGGGCGGTCCGCTCATCGACAAAATCGCGAAGAAGGGCAACCCCGAGGCGGTGGAATTCAAGCGCGTCTTCCTGGAGAAAGGCAGCATGGATTTCAGTTTCAGCGGCATCAAGACGGGGGTACTCAACTACGTAAATTCAGAGAAACAGGCAGGCCGTGAGATCAACGTGGCTGATGTTGCGGCCAGCTTCCAGCAGGCAGTGCTGGACGTGGTCGTTGCCAAGACGGTTGAAGCGGCCCTGTCCTTGAAGAAAGATAAAATCGTGATGGCGGGCGGCGTTGCTGCCAACAGCAAGCTCCGCGCCATGCTTCAGTCCGCGTGCGAGGAACACGGTTTGAAACTCTATCATCCGTCACCGATTCTCTGCACGGATAACGCAGCTATGATCGGCTGCGCAGCGTACTATAAATACCAGGCGGAGGGAGCGGATGATCTGACTCTCGACGCCATACCGAATCTGTCCATATGATAGTCATTTCCGCGAACAATCTGACAAAAGAATACGACGGCTCCAACTTGGTGCTGGACAAGGTCAGCTTCGCTGTCAACAAGGGCGAGCGAATTGGAATCATCGGTATCAACGGGGCCGGTAAAACGACGCTTCTGAGAATGCTGACCGGGCAGCTCCCTCATGATGGGGGAGATTTTTTCGTGTCCTCAGACCTGCGGATCGGTTACCTGGAGCAGGATGGCGGCTTCGATTCGGAGAATACGGTCATCGAAGAGGTCAACAAGGTCTTTGAACACTTTCCGGTGATGGAGAAAGAGATGGAGCGGCTGCTCGAGGAACAGGCTCTGGACGCCTATGAAGCGCTTCGGGAGAGGTATGAGCGCATGGGCGGCTACATGTATCAGAGCGAGATCAGAGGGATCCTCACCAGCATGGCCTTCGATGAGTCCACGTACAACATGAAGATTTCTACATTGTCTGGCGGCGAGAAGACGAGGCTAGCCCTGGCAATCCTGCTCTTAGAGAAGCCGGACATCCTGTTTCTGGACGAGCCGACAAATCACCTGGACATCGGCACTCTGAAGTGGCTGGAGCAGTATCTCAAAGGCTACCGCGGTACGATTATGATTGTCTCCCACGACAGATACTTCCTGAATGAAACGGTGAACCGGATCTTCGAGATCGAGAGGGGACGCCTGAGCATATACGAAGGAAACTATGAGTTCTACGCGGCGGAGCGCAGGAACAGGCGCGAAGTCGAACTGCGTCATTACGAGAAACAGCAGAAGGAAATCGAACGTCAGGAGGAGATGATCCGCCGGTTCAAGCAGAGGGGAACGGAGAAACTGGCCAAAAGGGCAGCGTCGAGAGAGAAGCGCCTGGAAGCCATGGAACTCATGGACCGCCCGGATCAGGGCCACGGCAAGCTCAGGCTCAACTTCCGCCAGAACTTTCAGAGCGGCAAAGATGTGCTGCAGGCTGACGATCTGAGCAAAAGCTTCGGGTACGGTCTGAACAGGGTGGAACTGTTCAGAAATGTCTCCATAGATGTGAAGCGGGGAGAACGCATCTGCATCGTCGGAGACAACGGCATCGGCAAGACCACCCTCATCCGAATGCTTATGGGCGATCTGGTGAGCACCACCGGCCACATCAGAGTAGGCCATAACGTTCAGTTCGGATACTACGATCAGGGGCAGCAGCTTTTGAACGACAGCAATACGGTTATCGAAGAACTGCAGGACGCCTATCACCTCTATTCAGAAGGCGAACTGCGCAATATCCTGGGCAGATTTCTCTTTAGAGGGGAGGTGGTCTTCCAGGAGATCGGGGACCTGAGCGGTGGAGAACGAGCGAGATTGTCTCTGCTCAAACTCATGATGTCAGGAGCCAATACGCTCGTCCTGGACGAACCGACGAACCATCTGGACATTGAGTCAAAGGAAGTCTTTGAGGAGGCTTTGCTGGAGTTTCCGGGCACTTGTCTGATTGTTTCCCACGACCGCTATTTCCTGAACAGGATACCGACCAGGATTATGGAACTGACGGAAAACGGTCTGGTGAACTATCTGGGTAAGTACGATTACTACGTGGAGAAGAAACAGCAGTTTATCGAATCCGGGAAGAAGTACGTGGCGGGATTATCCAAGGCGGCCGCAGGCGGGGAGGATGCTTTTGCACCTGTTGAGGAGGCCGCTGACGCGGGTTTGTCCGCGGCGGAAGAGCGGCGTCTCAAGAAAGAGCGGGAGGCCGAGGAGCGCCGCCTGAGACGCAGGAAGGAAGCTTTGGAACAGGAGATCGAGAGGCTTGAAAGCGAGATCGACAGCATCCATGAGGAACTGCAGAAACCGGAAGTCATGACGGACCACGAAAGGCTCAGAACACTCAGCGAGAAGATGACGAAGGACAAGGAGTCCCTGGACCTCTGCTATGAGCAGTGGCTTGAATTGCAGGAGTGATATAAGGTATAATTATTCTTGCAATTGGAGGTAGATGCTGATGATACTGGATCAAGTCAAGGAACTTGTTGTGAACCAGACCGGAGTGTCTGCAGATGAATTGAATCTGGACACCAGCCTGATGAACGATATCAATGCGGACTCACTGGATGCAGTTGAAATCATCATGGCGATAGAAGATGAATTTGAGATAAAGATCCCGGATGAGGAAGCGGAGAAGTTTCTCACCATCAGGGATATCGTGGAATTTCTGGAGAAAACGGTATGAAAAAACAACAGACCAAAATATCCAATGCGGTAATCAGAAGACTGCCGCGTTATCGGAGATACCTGAATGAGCTCAGGAAGAAGGGCGTCGACAAGATTTCGTCCAACGAATTCAGCAATCTCATAGGATATACCGCGTCCCAGATCAGACAGGATCTGAACAACTTCGGAGGGTTCGGTCAGCAGGGCTACGGATACAGCGTAGAAGGCCTGTACAATGAAATCAGCGCCATTCTGGGTCTGGACAGAGAGTATAAGATGGTGGTCGTCGGCGCGGGAAATCTAGGTAAGGCCATCGTCAATCACACCTATTATTACAAGACCGGATTCGTGGTCAAGGGCATCTTCGAAGTGAAGCCAGAGCTGATCGGCACGGAGATCAACGGCGTCGAGGTTATGGACTACGAGGGTATTGTAGAGTTCGTGGAGAACAACAACATCGACATCGGCATCATCTGCACGACGAAGGAAGTCGCCCAGGAAGTGGCAGACAGGCTTTGCTTCGCGGGCGTGAGAGGTCTCTGGAATTTCGCGCCAATCGACATTGAAACACCATCTCATGTAGCCGTGGAGAATGTGCACATCAGCGAGAGCCTGCACTCCCTGGCGTACCATATGAGCCGGGCGACCGACGAGAGAAAGTAAATATAAGTACGCATCCGGCGTTTAAAATGAAATGACCGCTTCGAGTTGAAGCGGTCATAGAATTACGTTCCAGATTTAGAAACTAGCCTTCTTTAGGGGCGTCTACTGGGCAAGCCTCTGCGCAAGCACCACAGTCGATGCAAGCATCAGCGTCGATCGCATAGATGTCGCCTTCTGAAATAGCTTCTACCGGACATTCGTCTTTGCAAGCGCCACAAGCGATGCATTCGTCAGAAATTGTATAAGCCATTACGTTACCTCCTTTAAGATTCTGCAATTCATACAGAGATTATAGCATTTGCATCGAGAGAATACAATATGAAAGTTTACTCATTATCAGGCAGGAGCGGCACGGGAAAGAGTTTCCAGGCCATTAATCTGTGCAAAGAAAAGAATATAGAGAGCATCATCGACGACGGGCTTTTCATTTATCGCAACAAGGTCATTTCCGGAATTTCGGCAAAGCGTCAGCGTACGATTATCCAGGCCGTCAAGACGGCCATCTTCTCCGATGACGATAAGGCGGAAGAAGCAAAAGCCGCAATCGCCCGCATGAACCCTGAGTCATTGCTGGTCATCGGCACGTCTGACGAGATGATCGACAGAATCGTCGCCCGTCTGGAACTGCCGGAGCCATCCGAACGGATTTACATCGAGGACATCACGACCGAAGAGGAGAGAGTCATCGCCCGCAAGCAGCGAAAGGAGATGGGCCAGCATGTCATTCCTGCCCCGACGTTCCAGCTCAGGAAGCAGTTTTCGGGTTATTTCATGAAGCCCATGAGAATAATCAGAGAATTTGGACCGAAAGGACAGTACTGGAAGGAAACGGCGGAGAAGTCGGTCGTGCGTCCATCCTACAGCTACATGGGTAAGTACAACATCTCTGAGAAAGTCATGTCCGACATCATCGATTGCATCGGCGCGGATATGGGATGCATTCACCAGGCGGATAAAGTGCTCATCAAGGAGAAACGTGAGATGTCCAATGAGGGCATTGAACTGGAAATCGTAGTGGACATGGATTACGGCGAAGATCTCATGGGAAAGGCGGAGACCTTTCAGACAAGAGTCGCCAATGAAATCGAGGAGATGACAGCCTTCAACGTCAACAAAGTGGACGTTGAGGTTAAGGATATCATATGATGTGCGAATCTTACAGCCGGGCAGAAGCCCGGTTTTTATTGTCATTATTTTTTAGGAAAAGCTTTTATAAAGAGGTTGACAAACAGTCTGAATGGGGTTAAATTATACTTGGCACTCAAACAGGGGGAGTGCTAACAATGGAACGAAACAGCGGATTAGAGGCCCGATATTATGGGGCTTTCGCGGCCCCTGAAAAATAAAAAGGAGATGACAAGTATGAGTTATGGAATCAAGCCACTCGGCACGAAAGTAGTTATCAAGGAAGTCGCCAGCGAAGAGACGACGGCCAGCGGAATCGTACTTCCGGGCAGCGCCCAGGAAAAGCCTCAGGTTGCTGAGGTTCTGGCTGTAGGACCGGGAAGTGAAGATGTGAAGATGGAACTTCAGGTCGGCGACAGAGTAATATTCAGCAAATACGCCGGAACAGAAGTGAAATACAACGGCGAAGAAGTAATCATCCTCGACCAGAGAGATATTCTGGCAGTGGTTGAATAAAAGGAGGTATATGACATATGGCTAAGGAATTACACTATGGCGAAGAGGCCAGAAGAGCGCTGCAGGCAGGCGTAGACAAGCTGGCAGATACCGTTAAGATCACACTGGGACCGAAGGGAAGAAACGTACTTCTGAGCAAGACATTCGGTTCACCGCTGATTACAAATGACGGTGTTACCATCGCCAGAGAAATCGAACTGGAAGATGCAGTAGAGAATATGGGCGCACAGCTCGTTAAGGAAGTTGCTACAAAGACAAACGACGTTGCTGGTGACGGAACGACGACTGCCACACTGCTGGCACAGGTCATCATCAGAGAAGGATTCAAAAACGTTGCAGCAGGCGCAAATCCAATGGTACTCAAGAGAGGTATCGCAGGTGCGGTTGACGTAGCAGTAGATGAGATCAAGAGACTGTCACAGGAAGTCAGCACTTCAGAATCCATCGCAAACGTTGCTTCCGTTTCTGCAGCGGATGATGAGATCGGCGGACTGATTGCAGAAGCAATGGACAAAGTCGGCAAAGACGGCGTTATCACCGTTGAAGAATCAAAGTCAATGGGAACGACTCTGGATGTTGTCGAAGGTATGCAGTTCGACAGAGGATACTTCTCACCGTACATGGTAACTGATACGGAGAAGATGGAAGCTGTTTCCGAAAACCCTTACATCCTGATTACAGATAAGAAGATCACCAACATTCAGGAGCTGCTGCCGCTTCTCGAGCAGGTTGTTCAGGCCGGCAGAAAGCTGTTCATCATCTGTGATGACCTGGAAGGTGAAGCTCTGGCAACAATCATCGTCAACAAGCTCAAGGGCGTATTTGACTGCGTAGCGGTCAAGGCACCTGGCTTCGGCGACAGAAGAAAGGCAATGCTGGAGGATATCGCAGTTCTGACAGGCGCGACAGTCATCTCAAGCGATCTGGGCTATGAACTGAAGGAAACAACTCTGGATATGCTGGGAACAGCGGCAACTGTCAAAGTCGACAAAGAAAACACAGTCATCGTAGGCGGCGGCGGTGCTCCTGAGGACATCGAGTCAAGAGTTGCGGCGATTAAATCACAGATCGAACAGACTACTTCTGATTTCGACAGAGAGAAGACACAGGAAAGACTGGCCAAGATGGCAGGCGGCGTAGCGGTCATCAAAGTCGGCGCGGCAACTGAGACAGAACTCAAAGAGAGAAAGCTCAGAATCGAAGACGCGCTCAACGCTACAAAGGCAGCTGTTGAGGAAGGTATCGTAGCAGGCGGCGGCGTTGCTCTCGTCAATGCGATTCCGGCAGTAGCAGAATATGTCGAAGGTCTGGACGGCGACGCCAAGACAGGCGGACAGATTATCGTCAGAGCTCTGGAAGAACCGGTAAGACAGATTGCTGAGAACGCCGGTTACGAAGGCAGCGTAGTTGTAGCGCAGGTCAAGGAGAGCCAGGAAGGAACCGGCTTCAACGCATCCACTGAGGAGTATGTTGACATGATCAGCGCAGGTATCGTTGACCCGGCGAAGGTTACAAGATCCGCTCTGCAGAACGCAGCATCCGCATCCGCAATGCTGCTGACTACGGAAGCTGGCGTAACCGATGTCAAGGAAGACATGCCTCCAATGCCTCCAATGGGCGGCGGCGGAATGGGCGGCATGGGTGGCATGATGTAAGCCCGGCCAGCATCGTCTGACACAATAAAATGAATAACCCCGATCCGCAGTGCGGATCGGGGTTTTGTTATGCGTTTACAGTTCTATTTGTTTCGCTGTGTCAGGATCTCCTTCAGTTCATCTATCCCGAACTTGTAGGCGGAGTTGCAGAAGAAGCACTTGATTTCGATTTCTTCTTCATCCGCAATCAGAGATTCCAGATCGTCGGTACTCAAGGTGGCGAGAGCGTGGGAGATGCGCTCGCGGGAGCAGTTGCAGTGGAAGCGGACAGGCTTCTCTTCGGTGATGACGAGGTCGAGATCGTCGAGGATAAGGGCCAGAATATCTGCCGGTCCCAGGCCGCGCTCCATGAGTGTGGTCACGGGCTCCAATTTCGCCAGTTTTGACTCAAGAGCCGCGATGACTTCTTCCGGGGCGTCCGGCATGAGCTGGATGATGAATCCGCCGGAGTACATGACGGAACTGTCCGTTCCGACCTTAACACCCAACGCCACAGCGCTTGGCGTCTGCTCTGAGACGGTGAAGTAGTAGGCAAGGTCTTCACCGATTTCACCGGTTTGGAGTTCCACCTGGCCATTGTAGGGTTCCTTCAGGCCGAGGTCCATGCTTACAGTAAGAATACCGCTGCCGATGGCCCCGCCGACGTCGAGCTTTGTTTCGCCACGTGTCGGGATATCCACCGATGGGTTGCCCGGGAAGCCTTTGACGTTGCCGTGGGAGTCCGCGGTCACGGTGAGGCTGCCGATTGGTCCGTCGCCTTTGATGGTAAGAGTGATCAAGTCCTCTTCACCTTTCATCATGGATCCCATCATGGCGCCTGCAGACAGGAGTCTGCCGAGGGCCGCCGTGACGACGGGGTAGGTCTTGTGTATTTCGCGCGCTTCGCTGACCATTTCGGTTGAATCTACAGCAAACGCTCTGATGTGTTCCTGCGCGGCTGTCGCGCGGATGATTTTGTCAGTCATGGAGTTCTCCTTTCGGGGTATCAGTTATCTGTATCAGAAGCAGCGCGATGAACATGATCACGCAGCCGGTTATCTCTCTTCCGCTCATCACCTCGTGCAGGAAGATAGCGCCGCTCAAAACAGCGAAGACCGATTCCAGACTCATGATGATGGTCGATATTACAGGTGGCGCAGTTTTCTGTCCGAAGATCTGCAGGGTGTAGGCGGCTCCGATTTCCAGCAATCCCGTGTATAGAATCGGAATCCTGCAATCGATGATGGCCGACACTTCAACGGTTTCAAAGGCAAAGGCGCACACCCCCGACAAAATGGCGGCGATGACGAACTGCATGAAGGAAAGTTTCATCGGATTCACTTTGTCCGCGTAGTGGTCGATCAGAATGATCTCGGCAGCCGAGAAAACGGAACTGCCTAAGACTAGTCCGTCGCCGAGCTGCAGGTGCAGGAATTCTCCAGCGGAGCCGGTCATGCACAATAGGTACAGACCAACCAGAGCAACCGCAATGCAAAACCAGGTAAACCTGCGGATTTTGCGCCTGAGAAACAGCATTAAGATCGGAACGACCGCTACGTACATGGCGGATATGAAGCCCGCCTTACCCGCAGTGGTGTAGACCAGCCCAATCTGCTGCAGAGAGCTGAGACCAAAGTTCGCCAGGCCTGTCAGCAAGCCGGCTTTGAGCATGGTTTTGTCGCTGAAACGCATGACGTCGAGGCCCTTGCTTTTGCAGTAGTGATCGTAAATAAAGATGAAAGGCAGTGTCGCGAGGGACCCTATGCCGAAGCGCATGAGACCGAAGGTCATTGGGCCCACATAGTCCATCCCTGTTTTCTGGAAAACAAAAGACACTCCCCAAATGAGAGCGGCCAGAAACAATAGGGATTCGCCTTTCAGCTGTTCTTTCATACAGTGCTACCTCTGCGCGTTTTTTTCAGTTTGTCACACTTGAATGAAACTGTCAAGAACGCCTCACTCCTTGTTCCGCTCAAGGAATGCGATTGCCGTAACAGACAGCAGAATGATAAGTCCGCCGACGATCTGTGTGGCCGTGAGTATTTTGCCGAAGATGAAGATGGAGAAAATGACTGCCGTTACAGGAAGTACATTTTCGAAGGCGGCAACCAGGGTCGTCGACAGTTTGCCGACTGCGTAGATGTAGCCGAACTCGCCGATGATGATGCATACGATCGCTGTAGCTAAAGTCACCAGAACACCCATTGGGGTCACCGTCAAACCCGCGTGAGACACAGTCTGGGACACGATGACCACAGGCGTCTGCACGATCAGTCCTGAGAGGAACAGTCCCGTCAGAAGGGTAAGCAGATCGTATTTATCATAGAGAGGTTTCACAATAACAATGTAGATTGTCCAGGAAATAGCGGCGGCGAACATGGCCAGCACGCCGACAGCATTGAGGCCCATAGGCTCCCCGGAAACCAGTAGATAAACCCCGAGAATCGAAGCCAGGATGCAGACGACCTTCAGCGGTGTGATCTTATTCCCGTAGATGATGCGGTCGCCAATCATCCCGAAGATCGGAACGGTGGCCATGATGAGCGAGGAAAAGGACGCCGAAGTGAGACCGGTGCCCAGATTTTCTATGGTGAAGTACACCGACATACCGATTGCCCCTGAAAGAAATATGCGTGGCATATCCTCTCTTTTGATGTGCAGTCCGCCTCTGAAAATGAGCGAACAGGCAATCAAAAGCACGGTCCCGATGACGAGCCGTACAAAGGTGAACATTGCAGGGGACAGGAACCCCATCATATACTCGATGGCAATAAAGTCGAACCCCCAGATGAAATTGACGCCGATAATCGCGAGTAATGGTTTGGTATTTGAATGATTCATATAAGAAATTCTAACATGAGGACAGCGCAAAAGCAAAAGTGTGGTATAATCAATTATTATTTCAAGTAACAACGATCCCATGTAAATAATGTATTCATATATATAGTAGGAGGAAGCAAAATGGATCCAAATGTAAGACCGGAAACTATGGAAAGAATCACAACTCCGGAGCTGGCGCAGGCGTTCATCGACGAGCAGATTACGGCAGTGAAGGAACAGGTGGGGGACAAGAAAGTCCTGCTGGCTCTGTCAGGCGGCGTTGACTCATCCGTCGTCGCGGCGCTGCTGATCAAGGCGATCGGCGATCAGCTGGTATGCGTGCACGTCAACCACGGATTGCTGCGTAAGGGTGAACCGGAGCAGGTCATCCAGGTGTTCAAGGAAGAACTGGGCGCAAACCTCATCTACGTTGACGCGGTGGACAGATTCCTGGACAAACTGGCAGGCGTGGACGACCCTGAAACAAAGAGAAAGATCATCGGCAAGGAGTTCATCGATGTCTTTGCAGAAGAAGCTTCGAAACTGGAAGGAATCGAGTTCCTGGGACAGGGAACAATCTATCCGGATATCCTCGAATCAGACGGCGTGAAAGCTCACCATAATGTAGGCGGACTGCCGGAAGACCTGCAGTTTGAATTGGTCGAGCCAGTCAAGCTTTTGTATAAAGACGAAGTCAGAGTAGTCGGCAAGCAGCTGGGTCTGCCTGATGGTATGGTCTACAGACAGCCGTTCCCGGGCCCGGGTCTGGGCGTCAGATGCGTTGGTGCCATCACACGCGACAGACTGGAAGCGGTTCGCGAAGCGGACGCCATCGTTCGTGAAGAAATCGGTAAGATGAGCCCTGCACCATGGCAGTACTTCGTAGCGATTCCTGACGTCAAGTCAACGGGAATCAAGGACGGCAAACGCTACATGGGATGGGCCGCAGTCATCCGCGCGATTCACACTGTAGATGCAGTTACCGCGAAGTCAGTCGAAATTCCATGGGATATGCTCTGCATCATCCGCGACAGGATTATTGCAGAAGTTCCGGGTATCAACAGGGTGCTCTGGGACATCTCTGACAAACCTGTTTCGACCATAGAGTGGGAATAGAAATTGAATGATAGAAATGAATAAAAATAGCGCAGACAACAATGTCTGCGCTATTTTTATCCCCCGGGGAGGCTTGTGGGGACCCCCGGGTCTAACTTAAAATAACATAAACGCTTTAGCAGTGCAAAGGAGGAACGAAATGAAAAAAGCTATTCTTAAAATGACTGTCCTTGCCTTTGCAATAGTTCTCACCATGGGACTGTGCATTGGTCTTTCGGCGTGCGGCGGAAGTGAAGAAGGCGGCTCGGCGGAAGTGACGAATGATGAAAACACGCTTGTATACGGAAGTGGAGATTACACCAGAATCAATCCGGCCATCGATGAGCATGGTGAGATCAATCTGCTGCTCTTTGATGGGCTTATGGGACACGATGAAAACAACCAGGTTGTCCCGGCGCTGGCAGAGAGCTATGAATTAGATGAAGCCACAAATACGTATACGTTCAAGCTTCGTGAAGATGTCAAGTGGCATGACGGTGAGCCGTTCACTGCCGAAGATGTAAAATTCACGATAGAGGCGATCATGGATCCTGAAAATGAATCGGAGATCTTCTCTAACTATGAGGATGTAGAGGAGATTACGACAGACGGAGATTATCAGATCAGCTTCAAACTCAAAGATCCAAACTACGCATTCCTCGAGTATATGACGATCGGCATCTTGCCGAAGCATCTGCTTGAAGGGAAGAGCATGCAGGAGGATGAATACTTCAGGGCGCCTGTAGGAACAGGTCCGTACAAGTTCGATTCATGGGATGAAGGCCAGAGCATAACAATGACCGCCAACGAAGACTATTGGGGCGGAGCTCCGAGCATCGGAACAGTCATATTCAAGATCGTGGAAGACGACAATGCTAAGGCTCTGCAGATAGAATCAGGAGAGCTTGATCTGGCGAAATTGACTCCTAAGGACGCGAAGAACTTCGAAGGTAAAGAAGGATTCACTGTTTACAATATGAAGACCGCTGACTATCGCGGTATCATGTACAACTTCAACAACCCTCTCTGGCAGGAGAATGCGGAACTGATCCACGCGATCAACTGTGCTGTTGACAGAGATGCGATGGTGAAGAGTGTACTTCTCGGTCAGGGTATTCCGGCTTACGGTCCAATCGAAAGAAACGAGTTCAATGATGAGAGTGTAAAGCAGGAATCCTATGATCCGGACAAAGCAAAGGCAATCATCGAAGAAGAAGGCTGGACGCTGAACGATGACGGTATTTACGAGAAGGATGGTAAAACCCTGAGCTTTACGATAAACTGTATGGAGGGAGATCAGGTGCGTGCAGATCTGGCGGCAATCGCCTGCCAGAATCTCCAGGATATCGGCGTAGATGCTTCCTATGAAGTGAAGTCGGAAATCGACTGGGAGAACCAGGAGGCATTCCTGATTGGATGGGGAAGCCCGTTTGACGCGGATGATCACACCTACAAAGTATTTGGTACTGACAAAGGCAGCAACTACAGCGCGTACAGTGACGAGGAAGTCGATGAAGCGCTGACGGCAGCCCGTCAGACTGGCGATAAAGCAGAGAGACAGAAGTACTATTCAGAATTCCAGAAGGCGCTCGTCGAGGACCCTGCATACACATTCTTCTGCTATGTCGATGTTGATTACGTAGCAGGGGTTCCAATAAAGGGCATCACGCCTGACACCATTCTCGGACATCACGGAGTCGGCATCTTCTGGAACGTGAAGGATTGGACGCTTGAATAAAAACCATGTATTAGAAATACAAAACCTATCCGTTGTTTTTAACACAGAAATGGGAAAAACATGTGCCGTGCGCGATCTCTCCCTGTCCATTGGGCGGGGAGAGATTGTTGCTGTCGCAGGAGAATCCGGCTGCGGCAAGAGTGTCCTGTGCAAGACGATCATGGGGCTCCTTCCGAAGCAGGCGGAGGTCACATCCGGAAGCATTGTTCTGAGCGGCCGGGAGACGACAGGCTATACAGACAGGCAGTACTGTCAAATGCGCGGCAGCGAGGTTTCCATCGTATTCCAGGATCCATTCACCTCCCTCGATCCGACGTATACGATCGGCAGTCAGATCACGGAAGCAGTCAGAGCGAACAGGGAAGACGCAGTAAAGCTCATGGAGGAAGTAGGAATCGACAGGGCAGAGGAAAGATTCGATGCCTATCCGTGGATGCTGTCCGGCGGAATGCGACAGAGATGCGTGCTTGCCATGGCTCTGTCACAGAATCCAAAGCTTCTGATTGCTGATGAACCTACGACAGCACTCGACGAGGATGTGAAGAATGACATTCTGAATCTGCTGCTCAGAATCCGTGATGAACGAAATATGGGCATTCTCTTCATTACGCACGATCTCAGTGCGGCGAGCAAAATCGCGGACCGGCTTGCGATCATGTACGCCGGTAAAATAATTGAGATCGGAACAGCGGAGGAGGTAATAAACAACCCGGCTCATCCTTATACGTGGGGGCTTTTGCATGCGCTCCCTGCATATGCGGAAGGCGGGAGACTTCGCACGATACCGGGCAGTCCCCCGAACGTGCCTGAGGGATTTGAAGGCGACGCTTTTGCAGAGAGAAACGCTTTTGCGCTAGGTATCGATTATATCCAGACGCCGCCGGTTTTTGATATCTCACCAACGCACAAGGCCGCGACATGGCTGGCCGACGAGCGTGCGCCCGAAGTCGAATTCGGAAGCAAAGGGGACGCGGCGGAAGCCGGAAGCAAACGCGCACCGGGCGCCCCTCTTCTTAAGGTGCGGAACCTTTCCCACTATTTCAAACTGGGAAGGAATTCCGTTGTCAAGGCGGTCGAAGATGTCAGTTTCGAAGTGAGGCAGGGAGAAATCCTCGGTCTGGTGGGAAGGTCCGGAAGCGGTAAGACAACTTTAGCCAGATGTATACTTGGGATGTACAAGCCTATGGAAGGGAACATCATATATGACGGTATCGATGTTACTGACCGCAGGCACAGTGAAATAAAACAACGGCTCGCCAGGGAGATCCAGTTCATATCCCAGGATCCGGGTGCGGCTCTCGACAGCAAGATGACAGTAAGGGAGCTGATTGCGGAGCCGCTGAAAATACACAATATGTTCAACAGCAGAAGAGAGATGGATGATTACATCAGATCGCTTCTGAGGGAAGTAGGAATAGATGAGGATATGATGGACAGATATCCTCATGAACTTTCCGGCGGGCAGCGCCAGAGGGTCAGCATTGCCCGTGCATATGGCATGGACCCGAAACTGCTTATTTGCGATGAGCCTTTGGCTTCTCTTGATGTGTCGATTCAGGCGCAGATCGTGGAGCTGTTTCGTGAGCTTCAGAAAAAGCACGGCACAGCGATGATTTTCATTGCTCACGATCTGGAGATGGTCCGGTTCATCAGCGATAGAATTGCCCGCATGAACAGCGGACAGCTGACCATGGAAGAAGATAGAACGATGGAAACGGAGGAGACGAAATCATGACAGGCAGTAAATTCGTATCCTCGGTGACAAAGAAGATAATTATTCTGATCATTTCAGTTCTTGTTCTGTCCGCGATTACCTTCGCAATGTCAAGGCTCGCGCCAGGAGATCCGCTTATCTCTTACTATGGAGACAGAGTCGAGAAAATGAGCCCGGAAGAGCACGCGCAGGCAATCGAAAGACTCGGCCTCGACGGACCGATAACCGAGCAGTACGCCGACTGGATCAAAGCCGCGGCGCACGGGGATTTCGGAATATCCTTTAAGTACAAACAGCCTGTGATGACCGTGATCTCAGGCAGGCTGTTCAATACGCTGCTTCTTGGAGGCCTGGGGTTCGTGCTCACATTCTGGCTGGCACTTCTGATTGCTGTCGCATGCGCCTACAGAGAGAACACGCTGGTCGACAGGATCATATGCAAAGTCGGAACGATCACCAGCTGCATCCCTGAATTCTGGTTGTCCCTCGTGCTGATTTTGCTCTTTGCTGTTACATGGCATCTGCTGCCGAGCAGCGGCGCGTATGATCTTGGGAGGGCAGACAGTTTCACAAGCAGGGCGGTGCATCTCATACTTCCGCTCACTGTTGTGGTGCTCAGCCACTTGTGGTACTACGCATACATGCTGCGCAATAAACTGCTCGATGAGATCAGACAGGAATATGTGCTTCTGGCGAGAGCGAAGGGCCTGTCGCGCAGACAGGTCATGTGGAGACACTGCGTCAGAAACATCATGCCGACCATGGTGCAGATCATGGCAATATCGATCAACCATATTCTCGGGGGAACATATATCATCGAGATGGTCTTCTCGTATCCGGGAATCGGGACACTGTCATTTGAAAGCGCTAAGTATCACGACTACAACATGCTGATGGTGCTTGTTATCATAACTGGGATCATCGTTATCGCAGGAAATATGCTTGGCGAACTGATCAGCGAGCGTATCGACCATCGCATGAGCGCTCCGGAGGAGGTGACGGACTATGCGTGACGAGAGACTCTTCGACATAGTCGGCCCGAGACCGATCTTAAAAACTCCGGACCGCGGTACAAGCAAAAGCAGACTGCCCGATGGTTTCCCTAAACTTGCCTCAGCCGTTCTGCTGATCATTATCCTGGGATGTATTTTTTGCGGATTCTTTACAGGTGATGATCCTTACAGAATGGAACTCACGCAGATCAATCAGGCGCCTTCCGCAGAGCACCTGTTCGGAACAGATACACTGGGGAGAGATATTTTTACGCTGATCTGGTACGGCGGCAGAAGATCATTGTTTATTGGAGCTTTTGCAACGCTGATCTCAACAGCGATTGCCGTAATCTACGGAAGCGTTAGCGGATTGGCAGGAAAGACGGTTGACAGCATCATGATGCGGTTTTCCGAAATTATGCTGAGCATTCCTTCGCTGCTCTTGATCATCTTCATGCAGGCGGTGATCGGCCAGCGGAATGTCATCGGAATATCCATTATCATAGGAATAACCGGCTGGATGAGTGTTGCGAAAATGGTCAGGACTGAAGTCAGAAGGATTCGTGATTCCGAATATGTTCTGATTTCCCGCATGATGGGCGGAAGCTTCATGCACATCATGACAAAGCATCTGGCCCCTAACTTCATAAGCACCATCATGTTTATGGTGGTAATGAACATACGCTCTGCGATTGTCGCCGAATCCACACTGAGTTTTCTCGGGATAGGGCTTCCGGTCGAGATCATAACGTGGGGAAGCATGCTGTCGCTTTCAGAAAAGGCACTTCTGACCGGATCTTGGTGGATCATTCTGATCCCGGGAGTATTTCTGATCGTGACGCTTCTGTGTGTCACAGCCATAGGCAATTACATCAGAGGGAACAAGAGCAGTTCCCATGGGAATCTGTGATTGTCAAAAGGACTTCCGGCAGCGAACGGTCAACCGAATTAACTTGAGAAAGTTTTTTTCTGATGACAGATAGTCTATGCATTATCTGTCATCTTTTTAATGATATAATATGAATTTCCACCGGATTATATGGAAAATGAGATACAACTTTTCAGGGAGAGGTGGCAGAAAACATATTTACAGGATGAGCTGTATGAGCTGATGCAGATGTGTGGACGGTATTCTGTGTTAGAAGAGTTGGATTCAAAGGATCTTTCAGGATTTGATGCTGATATGCTGCAAGGGGTTTATGCTGGTATGAAGAGATTTGTGGCAGGAAGGATATACCGCTTTTGCGCATCGCACACTGACTTCGACTCCTTCATTAAGGAAATAGATGTGTTCAGATCATTAGTCTCAGTATAAGAACAATCGTTGTCGTAGATTTCACAAGATAGAATATCATATATACAATGACACCAAAACAAATTCGATAAGGGAGGTGTCATTATGGATAATGGATAATGGATTATTTGTAACAGCTGATACTGTTGCCAAAGACTTTGGTGTGTCTAAGGGATATGCCTACCGCATGATCCGTGAGATGAACAGGGAACTGAAAGCTCAAGGTTACTTGACGGTAGCGGGTCGAGTGAGTAAGAAATATTACCTTGAACGCATATATGGTGGCTATGATTCTGACGATAAAGGATAGAAGTGGTTCTATTCTGGTTCTAAAAACTTTCAAAACCATGTAGAAGGTGAAAACTAATGAAACGGATAATAATGGGGGAAATTAAAATATGGAAAGAAACAAGCTCCGGGAAAACAGCCTTACTCATAGATGGGGCGACTGTTAATATGGGAAGGGAAGGATAGAAACCCCGAAAGATTACTCCTCGCTGATCGTCTATCCCTCCACGTTCTCTTTTTGAAGCGTTTATTTCTCCCTTAATTCCTTGCCGGGGAAGTTGAATTCGTACAGCATCCTGCCGTGGATCGTCTTAGACCCATCTTTTGTCTCGATCGTAAGCTCCGTATCGGCGAGATTTCTTGTATAGGACGGTTTGATTCCCATAGCATCATACTGCTTCCTGACAGGTTCCGGCGCATCGCCATATACAAACATGATGCCGATCTCCTGCGGATTACGAATAGTGTAGATAACCTTCATATCGTCATTTTCAAAAGTATATCGGAGTGCGCACGGATATTCCTTACCGCTTACTTTTTCGATATACGTATCGAGGATCTCGTAGCTCATGTTGCTGCTTGAAGTATTCTCGAAGATCCTGTTTCCCTGCATATCATCGATTGTAAACAGCGGGATCTGCACCAGACCGGTACTCTTTCTTGTGACCATGTCATAGATCAGGACACTGTATTCGCCGATGTTCTGACGTCCCCAGACCCAGTGATGAAAAGCGATCGCAGGACTGATATTAAACCACTGATGGTTGTAATATGCTGCCCCGGATACTTCCTTATCCTCACCGTTGATATGGATATGACCGTGCACTTGCATTCTGGTAATACAGATGAAATTGTAGTAGAATCCTTCTCCAACATCGATGATCCCGGTTCCTGGCCTGAATGGTTTGGTCTCTGCCGTGAAATGAAGGTCCACACTGGCCGAATGATCTTCGGAAGGCTTACCGTCCACAACAAGCGCAGATGGTTCTTCCGGTACGATCTTCACGTCGTATTCATCCCAGTTGCTGCCCTTAAGGTAATGCGCTCCTATTTTCAGTTCGCATTTGTCTTTTGAGAAAACTGATTCCTCAATACTGCACATCCTGTAATCAAAGAAAGTCTCTCCTTCCTTATTGGTGTAATTGATGGCAACGTTCGGGTTATCCTCCGGCTGCATGAGATGATCCACAGATTTCGGGCGGAATCCTAATACAAGCGTAGTGCCGTCTTCAAAGCTGCAGTCAAAGTACCAGATCTCGCCGTGGCCAGGCTCTGGACTGTCACGCCTTCCATCTTCCCAGGCTTCCAGCCCTTCCTGTTTGATCCCATATTTCTTAAAATCTTCTGGTCTGTCCAGAACTCTAATGGTTTCCATCGTATATACCTCCTTAATCTTATTTGACACCAGTAAATTAATTATCTATAATACCAATATATCCAATTTTAAAAATAATAGAAGACACTTCTGCCTTTTCAGAGTCAATTAATTTACACAGGAAGGAAATTCGTCAAATATGTCAGGCACAGATCTCAGGATACAGAAAACGTACGCTGCTTTGACACAGGCGTTCACAGAAATGCTGAAAGTCAAACAATTCGAGCAGATCACCGTCAAAGAACTCTGCGATGCCGCAATGGTAAGGACGGCAACCTTTTATAACCACTTCTCAGACAAATATGAATTCGCCGACTATGTCATACGCGATGCGCTGGCCCGTTACCACAAAAATGGCAGCAATATGCAAAACCTGTCCGGTTCTGCATACTACGAACAGATCATTTCCGACGCCTTCGATGTGCTCGAAAGAAGCAAGGATCTGATTCGCTCACTTGCCTCAGACTCCATCCTCTGGTCTATTTCTGAAGTGATACGAAGTGGGATCCATGACGAATTGTTGGAGCACTTACAGAATGACAAAGCTTCCGGTTGCGATCTGTCAGCAGATCCCGAACTACTCGCTGAATTCATCATCGGCGCTCTCGAGCAGGCCGTCAAATGGTGGCTCACTGCACCATCTCCAGTATCCGCGGAATCTCTCAAGGAGCAGCTGCTGCGCAGCACCCTCCGGCTTGTCTCCTGATTTTTTATCCCATATTATATTTGATGATTATGAGGATTTATCCAAAGTTGAGTTTGAAAAAGAAGCTGAAATGTAACCTTACAAATGGTTGTTAGGCTTAAAAGGTTTTGAAAGGTTCCGTGAGTACATTTTGAGTACAAAATCATCGTCGAAAGAAAATAAACCGAATCAATCAGTAGAATAATAACCAACAAATGTAGCGAAAAAGCTACAAAATACCACATAACACCACATAACACAGAAATGCTGCCGATACATGGAGGGCAGACAAAAATGACAGACACGTCTGTTGTTTTACGGAATGGAGTCAAATCCTTCAGGGTTGAGAATCTTAAAGTGGCTTTTGCGAAAGGTTATGAGCCCGTCATCACGCATACGGCAAAGCTCTTTGGAAAGTGCTG
>SVCX01000041.1 GCA_015058145.1 Clostridiales bacterium
TGGCCGGCCAGATAATTGAGTGGAATCTGACAATCTCTTTTCCTACCAGATGCACATCGGCAGGCCAGTACTTGTTGTACTTCTCCGGATCGTCCGGCCATCCCAAAGCGGTAATATAGTTTGAAAGGGCGTCAAGCCATACGTAGATGACGTGCTTCTCATCAATCGGCACAGGAATGCCCCAGTCGAAGGATGATCTGGATATGCACAGATCTTCCATCCCCTGTTCGATAAAGGCAATCATCTCGTTCCTTCTCGCTTCAGGTTCAAGGAATTCAGGCGTTTCCCTGAAAATCTTCAGAAGGTCATCCGCGTATTTGCTGATCTGGAAGAAGTAAGCGTCTTCCTTCGCCTTCGTGACTTCCCTGCCGCAGTCCGGACAGTATTTGCCGTCCACCAGCTGACTTTCCGTCCAGAAGGATTCGCAAGGGGTACAATACCAGCCCTCATAATATCCTTTATATATGTCGCCTTTTTCATACATTCTCATGAAGAGTTCCTGTACTCTCTTCACGTGTCTTTCTTCCGTCGTCCTGATGAAATCATCGTAGGATATTTCCATGGTCTTCCACAGATCCTTGATGCCTGCTACGACCTCATCCACATACTGCTGCGGCGTGACTCCTTTTTCATCGGCCAGAAGCTGGATCTTCTGTCCGTGTTCGTCAGTACCTGTCAGGAACATGACATCGTAACCCTGCAGCCTCTTGAAGCGCGCCATAGCATCCGCCATGACCGTGCAGTAAGTGTGACCTATATGAAGGTTTGAGCTTGGGTAATAAATTGGTGTGCTGATGTAATAAGTTCCTTTTTCTGCCATTTTGTTTTCCTTTCTCCGGTGCGAATGGGCACCGGTCAGCCCCTGCTATCAGTTGATTTCTTCAGGTGTGTACTGCTCCAGAACGCCGCCATCTTCGGTCGCGTTCAGAATATACAGTTCTCCGTCCAATACCACTTCGTTATATGAGCGCGATTCGCCGCTGCCATCTGTAATGGTGACGACGCACGCGTCAATGTCCATTTCATCACAGACTCCGTACACCAGGAACGCGTTGTAAACGCTCTCTTCAGCGGACTCGTTCTCCGCCGGTTCTTCTTCCTGTATGTACTCGATGATTTTCTCCGCAACTTCGAAGTCCGTTGCCGGTTCTTCTTCGACTGCCAGTTCTGTTTCAGCCTCTTCCATCGATTCCGCTGCCGTGATCTCCTCGCAGACCGTCCGGATATCCTCGCCGGTTACGGATGCTGCTGCAATTACGGGCTCCGTTTCTTCGTCCGCTGTTTCAGGCGCCGTATAGGACACCACATTATTGATCGCATATTGCGGCAGGCCGTAGGACAGAAGCAGTGAATAGCCCTTCTTGAACGTCCTCCGCTTCACGGAATCTGAGTTGTTGCCTTCAATTGCGGTCACGCTGCTGCCGCTGACGGTTTCGACCATGCCCACATGATCCGGGACTTTGTTTCGGTTCCAGTCATAGAAGACGACATCTCCGTCCCGCGGCGTGTAGCTTTTGTTGCTCGTCTTCTTTGAGAAGTTACTGAGCATCCGAGGGCAATAGCAGTCCACCGGTATCACGCCCGTGTTTCCTGTCTTAATCGCCACCGCGGATACAAAGGCCGCGCACCATGGGGTACGGTAACCGATCTTTCCGTATTTCGATCCGTACTTGTTGTATACGTCTATGATTTTCTTGTGGGACCCGTTGCTCTCCTTGCATCCCAACCAGCTGCGCGCCTGACCGACTGCGCTGCTCCTGTCGCCTGAGGAGAAGTCTCCGTAAATTCTCGTTCCGTTTAACGTGGCAAATGCTCTGACTCTGTAATAGTATTGGCCGCTTTCGGTAAGCGTATCCTTCTGGCTCAGGGCCGTCGTCTCCGCGATGGTCACATAAGCCCCGTCTGCGGTCGCTGCTCTCTGCAGCTGGTATCCGCTTGCGCCGGCCGCCTTGCCCCAGGTACTCGTAACGACTCCTCCTTCGGAGAGGACTGTATTGAATCCTCCGGAACAGCCTGGTCTGGTCATTCCTTCTACCGGCGTCGTGTATTTGCCGTATTTCTTTCCGTTCTTTTTCTTAAACGCCCTGACCTTGTAGAAATACCTCTTTCCCGCACTCAGCGAAGCATTGGTGTACTTTTTCTTCTTGGTCGTGGCAAGTCTGGTGTATTTGCCTGTCTTGCTGGTCGCCCTGTAGATCTGATATCCCGTCGCGCCGGGAACTTTTTTCCACTTCAGCGTGACGCTATCGGTATTTGATAATGAAGTCAGTCCTGCAGGTGTTCCCACACGCGGCTTTGCCGCCAGCACGCTGCTGTACGACGTATACTTTCTGACGGAATTCGCCGTTCCGAAAGCGCGCACCTTGTAGTACTTCTTCTTGCCCAGCTTCTTGTTGCCTTTGTCCTTGAAACTGCAGCCTTTGACCGTCGCAATCTTCTTGTATTTTCCCTTCTTCTTATCGGCTCTGCAGATTTCATAGCCTTCCGCGCCGCTGTATGCAGTCCACTGTATCGTAACACTGTTGTATTGTGTGGACGCCACTGACAGACCTGTAACATGACCCGATGCATGAAAAGCATTCTGCAGTCCCGTTGCAAAGGCTGTTTCTCCTGAAATCGGCACGAAAGACACCGCTACCAGAAACGCTATTAAAATTCCCAGTATGTTTTTCTTTCCTGTCATTCCGTTATAGGGTTTCCTCTCTAGTACTCTTCGTCGTCGAGCGTCGACTCTCTCCAAATCTGTTTCTCTGTGTAAGCAATGATCAGATCCACTGCATCTTCAAGGGAGAGATATCCGCTGTCGAGAGAAAGGTTGAAGTTGACGTGCTCGCCCCACTTGCGGCCTGTGTGGTACGCATAGTAGTTGGCTCTGGCTTTGTCTTCGCTCTTCATGATCTTTCTGACTTGATCTTCCGGATCACCATACTCTTCGACCGCTCTTTTGATCTTGTCGGCTTCCTCGGCGTAGATGAAGATGTTCGTAGCATACGGAAGTCCGCGAAGAATGTAGTCTGCGCATCTTCCAACGATAACGCAGGATCCTTCCTCCGCAATCTTACGGATGGTGTCGAACTGCGCCAGAAACAGTCTCTCATTGAGACTCAGAGATTCCGGTCCCGCTTCTCCTGTGCCCATGGCTGAGGCCAGGCTGTAGAGGAAGCTGTTCTTGGCCTTCTTCTCCTGCCCTGCGAACATGTCTTTGTCATAGCCGGATTCCTGTGAGATTCTCTCGTTGATTTTGTCCCTGTCGTAATAAGGGACGCCCAGCTTCTCCGCGAGGCGTTTGCCGATCAGTCTTCCGCCGCTGCCGTATTCACGGCTGATGGTAATTACTTTTTTTCTTGTTTCATTATCTGCCATAGTACTCTCCTATCTTACAATCTATAGCCTATAAGCATTCTATCATGTAAAAATCCGAATTTTCCTTAAAATGTAATAAGGTTGCGGGCATGAAAAAATCCGGCTTGACGCCGGATTTCAGCCAGTTTTTAGAACCTTCGGTAGCCTGTGAATGATCCGTCTTCCACATAGAGAACGTACCCGTGCCCAGGGTCAGGAATCCACTCGAAGAAGTTCTTGTATTCTCCCGGCCAGACGTAATCCATGATTCCGGAGATCACTCCTCCGTGGCAGACGCAGATGGTCATCGCCTCCTTTTGCTGGTTCCGCAGTTTCAGCATATACAGTTCATTCTGCACCTTCAGCTCGTCGAATCCTCTTCGGATCCTCTGTGTGAAGCTGCGAATGCTCTCGCCTCCCGGCGGCGCTGTTTCCAGATCTTCCGCTGTGATCCAGCGCTGGTATTCCGGGATGCTGTTCAGTTCCTCATACGTGCGCATCTCGAATTCACCGAACGCCATCTCTCTCAGGTCCTCGATGATTCTGTGCTCCTGCTCTCCGTAGATGATGCGGAGACTTTGCTCCGTCCGCAGCATGCCGGTGGTAAAGTACTGGGCGTTCTCGGATGTCGGATAGAGTCCTTCGTCCCGCTGCTTTTCCAACAGCCGCTTTCCTCTCGGAGACAGGGAAACATTCGTGCTGCCGTAATACATGCGCCGTTCGTTGCCTTCTGTTATGCCGTGCCTTATCAGTACGATTTCTGATTTCATTTGATCCTCTTTCCTATGCCGCAGAACACTCTGTGCACCTGCTCCGCCTCCGCTGCCAAATAGATCATGAGCCTGCCGTTCGCTTCTCTCGCTGCTCGCAGTGTCTTGTCAATCGGCACAACGCCCTGAGAGATATCCGTGACAATCAGTATTTTGTCGGCCCAACGTTCTCTGCGTGAGTCAAACCATGCAGCCGGGCTTTCCCCCGCCGCGGTGAGTCTTGCCGCAAAACCCTCAATACCTGTGATGACGTCCTTTGTGAAATCCGGCTCGCCCGCTTCCGTTACGTCGCAGACTGTCTCCTTGCCGAATTCCTGCAGCGCGTAATCTGTTTTTCCCTGATAGGCTCCTCCGAAAACAAATATCATTTCCACTCCTCTGTGATACCGTAAGTTACTTCCGTCACTCTGTCGCATTCTTTCGCAAGCGCGCGATCCGCCGCCGCCAGTGCCTTCCTGTAGTCCTCCGTGGAGGCGCTGTATCCGCAGCTGTCACCGTAAATCCCATCGGATACAAAGACCGCCGAACCGCCTGCTTCACGGACAGCCTTGGCGAAAGCGACCAGCTCCGCGCTGACGCGCTCCGGCGCATCTGTGTCCTCCCCGAGAAATACGGAGCTGCCTTCTTTCATTGCTACCGGGAACATCTCATTCTCGAGAACCGCAGTAACGCTATCCAGAAGAAAACTTCCGCTCAGGTCGACATCTGCTCTTTCTGTGAGCGCCGCAATGTTCTTGCCTTGTTCAATGGTCGTGAACCCCCAGCCGTCCCGTTCCGTGAGATGCCGTCTGATTCTGGCACGGTCTTCCTCGTCGCGTGGAATCATCGTGGCAATATAATAAAGCGGCCCGTCAGCTGCAAGTGACCTGGCAGTCTTCTGGGCGTATATGGATTTCCCGTTTTTACATCCGCCGCTTATGAGTACGTTCATTACAAGTCCTGTTCTCTCTATAGAATCAGCGCCATGACCAGTACGCCGAAGAGCTCGGATACGGTGATCATATGACCTGAGATGTCACCGTTCATGCCGCCCAGTTTTCTGCAGTCGATGCTGCAGGTGATAAAAGCGGCCACCATGACGGTAAGTGCGATGATATTGCTGTACAGTTCCGCAATCAGCGCCAACCAGTTGAGATCTGACATGATGAGTTCGCAGACGCCGAGGACCACAACCAGTATGATAATCGCCGGAATGGTATCGCGAACTCGTCCCGGTTCCTCAAGGGCGCTGTACTGGCTCGTCTCCATCGGCTCTCGCAAGAGCACCTCCAGTGCGCTCACCGTTCTGGATGCCGTAAAGATGACAACCAGAAGGCTGCAGCTTTTGAGGCTGAATTCTCCTGCGATATCGGCCATCGCCCCTGTGAACACCAGAAGCATGATGCAAAGGCATATGACAGCGAATGCCCCGGCGTGAGGATCCTTCAAAATGCGCCTTCTCTCCTCCATCTGCGGGTGCCTCGGCATGATGGCGTCGCTGCAGTCCATGAATCCGTCCACGTGGATGAATCCTGTTAGAAGGAAGTACGCGCCGGTAAGGAGCGCGCCGGCAAGGAGACCGCCGCATCCGATGATGCTGAGCAGCCACCAGCAGAAGCAAAGGGCCACGCCAATGAGCGCGCCGACCAGTGGGAGCATAGCCACCTGCGCCTTGCGGTCCTCCATCCTCCATTCTTTATAGGGACATGGAATCCAGCAGAACATTCCCCATGCCATTAAAAACCCTCTGATGTATTTCATCTCTGATATTTCTCCTCGCTTCTGATCTCTTCGAGGTAATCATCGTTAATTTTCGCTTCTTCAAATGTCGCCATGTCGGCCATGACATCGCAGGCGCCCCGTATGATACTGAAGGCGATCGGGCATCCGCTCCCCTCCCCAAGGCGCATGTCCAGAGACAGAAACGGCTTCAGTCCCAGTGTCTCAATGGCAAGGGAATACCCCTTCTCAAAAGACTTGTGGGATGCGATCATGTAATCTGCCGCCGCTGGTGCGATTACATAGGCAGCCAGCGCCGCCACGACCGAAATATAGCCGTCGATTACAATCGGCATTCGATTCAGCGCCGCTCCCAGATAGGCTCCAGTTATCGCGCAGATATCGAACCCTCCCATGCGCGCTAAAGCTTTGAGCATCCTGCCGGCTCTCAGCTCCTCCGGGCCGGCGAGTATTCCGCCTTCTTCGCGGAACGGCGCCGACACCTGATTGATAATTTCCTTCTTTCTGGCGAATCCGGCATCATTCACGCCGCCGCCTCTTCCTGTCGTATCCTCAGCAGGTCTCCCTGTAATGGCGGAGAGCAGGGCCGCGCTGGTGGTCGTGTTGCCGATCCCCATCTCACCGGCGCCCATAATGCTGAAGCCTTTTCTGCAGACAGCGTCAGCCATTTCCATGCCGGTCTCTATCGCTCTGAGCGCTTCCTCTTCTGTCATTGCAGGACCTTCGGCGATGTTGTCCGTCTGTCCCCCCGCTCTCAGGCGTCGGTTTACTATTTTATGTGTATCCGCAAGTGGCTCACTGGTGTAAAGGCCCTCCGGAATCGGATCTTCCACACCCATGTCGACGATGAGCAGTTCGCTGTCATAACTTCTGGCGAGCGCTCCCACGCCGGTGAGGCGTCTTGTGAAATTGACGGTCTGCGCTCTGGTCACCGATTGCGGAGCCGAGGCGACTCCCTCGCGCGCCACACCATTGTCGGCACAGAATACAACCACGCATCCTCTGCCGATTCTGTTTATGACGTGTCCCGTCATGCCCGCGATCCGCACGGACATGTGTTCAAGACCACCGAGTGATCCCGGCGGTTTGGCCAGGCTCGCCTGTCTTTCTTTTGCCTTGAAAACAGCCTGCCTGTCGGCAGGCTTTATTGATGTTGTCTTTGCAAACAATTCTGTTCTGTCCATCGGTCTTATCTTTTGAATCTGAAACACTTGCCGCAGACTTCCGGAACAGGTGTTGTCTCATTGAAGTTCCTGCAGTAATCACGGCACGCGGCCTTATCGATTCCGTCTTTCGTAATGGCATTTCCCGGGCACGCCTGCATCATCT
This sequence comes from Clostridiales bacterium, assembly GCA_015058145.1. Classification (GTDB taxonomy): domain Bacteria; phylum Bacillota; class Clostridia; order Peptostreptococcales; family Anaerovoracaceae; genus Lentihominibacter. The sequence continues at coordinate 7,161 of SVCX01000041.1, forward strand.
CTTCGCTGCAAGGGCCTTCGTAAAGGCATGGTGCCAGAATCTCATCCAGGGCCTTTGTCAGCTGTTCTCCTTCCAGACGCTCCGGCTTATCTGCGTACATGCCGTCGGTAATCATGCCTCCGACTCTGCCGCCATATTTTCCGTTCATGTGGAAGGATCCTGCCGGGCCCATCTCTCCCATTCCCGCGATAGCGGCAGAGAGTTTGAAGGACCAGTCCTCGCGGCAGTGCTTATCATCCCAGGCGACCATGTTGCTGAGACCTGATATGAGTCTCCCCTGCCCGACGATGACCTCCCGGATCTTCTGGTTGACAGCCATGGCAAGCCAAAGGGACTCATAGTGGCAACGTATCCATTCCTCCGTCGGCGCGCCGCTCTCCTCGTTGGCCCTGACCGTTTCCTCCGCGAAAGGAAGATAATACAGGATGATGGTCCTGCCGGGGCGATATATGTCTCTCGGGTGTCCGTTCAGTCCTCTGGCAAAGAGCATGTCAAAACGCACGTCATCGACGCTCACATATGCCACTGAAGGTTCTCCAAATTTGCAGGTGATATCTTCCCGTTCCTGAAATTGTTCGACGGCACCTCGTATTTCCTTTTCAAGTTTTATCTTTAAATGTTCTGCGTCCATCCTACCGTAAGCCGCTTATTCCCCGCGGCTCTCTTTTTCAATCTTCTTCAGATGCTTGATCTGTTTCTTCTCTATTTTTCTCAGCTTTCTCTCGAGTTTTGCCGCTTTGCGTTCGAGTTTGTTCGCCTTTCTGCGGGCCTTTCTGCTCAGGGCGATGATATCGTCTTCATCAGGCTTCTTGACGAGAGCTGTAATGCCTCCCGCCCGCTTGATATCCTTGGCCTGATCCGCCAACAGCCTCAGCTCTGCCTCTGCTTCCTTGCCCAGCCGGCTCGCTTCCGCAGTGAGATCTTTGATCGCCGGCGCGAACTTGTCCCTGACCTCAGCGGCCTTCTCTTTCACTTCCGCGGCTTTGTCCTTCATTTCGGCGGCTTTATCCAATGCGTCCGCCTTCGCCTCCGAGGCAATATCTCTGACGGGCGATGATTCCAGCGCTTCTGCTGCGCGGTCCTTGGCCTGGTCCGCTTTTTCCTTCGCCTGTCCGGCTTTTTCTCTGAACATGTTCAAAATACTCATTTCAATTTCCTCTTATCAAGACTCTTTGCGTATCCTCCAATACGAAAAATGCGGTGCGCCGCAAGGCGTACCGCATCTTATGTCAGTCAATTATTTTACAGCGTCTTTCAGAGCCTTTCCTGCCTTGAATGCCGGAACCTTAGTGGCCTTGATCTTGATTTCTGCGCCAGTCTGAGGATTTCTAGCCTTTCTGGCTGCTCTCTGTCTTACTTCGAAAGTTCCGAAACCAATCATCTGAACCTTGTCGCCCTTCTTCAGAGCTTTTGTCATTTCACCGAATACTGCGGCTACTGCAGCGCCTGCATCTTTCTTTGACAGATTAGCTTCCTTTGCAACTGCTTCGATTAATTCAGTTTTGTTCATTCTTTTTTCCTCCACTATTCATTAATATTGTTTATTGACTTAGTAGGTACAGTCTTTACTGCGAGATAATTATAGCATAGCCAAACCCTTTATGCAACAAGGGTTTGGCGAATTTGAACTCTAGAGAGCGTTCATTTTTCCCTTTTCGTAACCGCCTAGATCGAGGGTCACAAAACGAAAACCTATACCCTTGAAATCAGCTTCACATTCTGCTGCGATTTCATTCAGTCTGTCCATCTCGTCTCTATTCAACTCGATCCTGGCAAGATATCCCCCTGCAGTCTCGTGGCATCTGACCCTGACCTGTGTAAATCCCCGCTGCTTCAGATACTCTTCCGCGGCGTAGATCATTCTCAGCTTCGTCTCAGTGATCTCCTCGCCAAAGGGAATCCTCGTCATAAGACACGCAAAGGCCGGCATTTCCGCCTTGTCTGACGCCTCCCGGATTCCCGTCATGGCCAAAGCCTGCCGGATGTCCGCCTTGGTCAGTCCCGCTTCTTTGAGCGGGCTCGCTACACCCAGTTCTTGGATGGCCTTATAGCCGGGGCGGTAATCGTCCAGATCATCTAAATTCGTCCCATCGGCAAGCACGCTCCCGACGAGGTCCGCCTTCGCCTTCATCTCGCTGAACAGCGCTTTCTTACAGTGGTAACATCGGTCGGATGGGTTTTCCTTTATCTGCTCGATTATATGAGACGCATCCAGTTTCTTGTGGCTGACCGACAAGCTCTCACAGAGACGTTCCGCAAAGCCTGATTCATCTTCCGCGAACTGCGGTCCGACCGCTGTTATCGCGGCCACATTGTCCGGGCAACCTGCTTCCGCGAACTTCTCAGCCGCAAAAGTCAGGAGAAAGGTGCTGTCTACTCCGCCTGAGAGTGCTACGATCATCTGCCCGTATCCAGTGATGATTTCCTCCAGTTTGTTTAATTTCTCTTCCAAATTCATACCCGCAATTCCTCTCTGCCTTACAGATCCAACTGATCGTAACGGGTCAGAAACGCAAACATGATTTCCTTAATTTTCTCACAGCCGCCCTTTTCATCCGACGCCATATTCATCGGCAAAAGAGGGTCGTGCAGGGATTTGCGCAGCAGGCACCATCCCTCTGCGCCGCAGATCTTCTGATCGAAGTTGATTCTGACACCCTCGTAGTTCGGCTCTTCCAGCGAAAGGCCGTCTGTTGCCTTTGCGTATTCTTCAAGGTCTTTCAGCACCTGATCTCCATATCCTGCGAAATCTTCGCACTGAATCGGTATCCTGATCTCTTTCTCATCAGCCGGATCTTCGAGGTCGGCGAGAACACTGTCTATTTTCTTCCCTTCACGGAATAGTTTCGCCGCCTTAACGACAATCTTCGTGGCCAGGTATGCGCCGTCATCCAGGAAGTAGTTCTCCTTCAGCGCGGCGTGGCCAGAGGTCTCGATGGCCAGCTGGCTGTCTATTCCCTGCTCGTTCAGTTCGATGGCTTTGTTGATGACGTTTCTGTAACCTCTTCTGTACCGGAAGTGCTTCAGCTCCAGTTTTTCCTCCAGGAATTTCGTAAGCTGACGGCTGGTGATACTGTCCGTCACCACCGTTGTCCCCGGGTGATCTTCTGCAACCAGCGCCGCGGCCATGGCCACGATTCCGTTTCTGGCAATCTCTCTGCCGCAGCTGTCTACTGCAGCGGAACGGTCCACGTCCGTGTCGAAGATCAGTCCCAGATCGGCCCCGCTTGCAACAGTCTGCAGAGAGATGGCGTTGATGGCCGCCTTGTCCTCCGGATTCGGCGCGTGGTTTTCAAACATGCCATCCGGCTCCAGAAACTGGCTGGCGCTGATATCCGCGCCGAGGGGTTTCAGTACTCTCGTCGCATAGAAGCCGCCGCCGCCGTTTCCGGCATCGACCACAATCTTCATCCCCTCGAGTGGTCGTTCACCGGCGCCAACGCCGTCGACAATCAGCTTTCTCAGAAACGCGCAATATGGCGTCATGATGTCGTTCTTCTCCGCTTCAAAGACCAGCTTTCCGAGTCTGTGAACCTGCTGGCCTTCTTTTGGCGGCCTTCCGATCTTCTCGATCTGCGACTCCTTGTCTGCCGCGTATTCGAGAATTGTCGTAATGTCCTTCTTATTGAGTCCGCCGTCCCTCGTGAAGAATTTGAACCCATTCCTGTTATATGGAAGGTGACTGGCTGTGATCATGACCGTGCCGTCGCAAGCAAACTCATCGAAAACCGTCGCCATGAACATGGCGGGCGTCGATGCGTATCCGAAGTCGTACACCCGACATCCGTAGGCGCCAAATCCGTCCATGAGACCATCGAGAAGCCTTGGGCCGGATGTGCGCGGATCTCTACCGATTGCTAGAGTCATGTCCTCGGGTTTCTTGCCCAGTTTGTCTGAAAGCCAGATGATAAAACCGATTGCGATTTCTCTGGCCTCATCCTCCCGGAGACTCAGCAGTTCCCCGGGTACGCCGGTTAGGGAAACGCCTCTGATATCGCTGCCGTTTTGAAGTTTTAGAAATTTTTCTCTCATGTTGTTTCCTCTCTTGAATGATAAAAGGTGTCATTTCTGACACCTTCTGTCTGCACTATATTTAGCGAATCCTTACACGTGCCTCTGCTGAACGCCTTCTTTTACCACGAGCTCTTTAAGTCTCTCGATGTGTATGTCTGCCGCGGCTCTTGCTTTGTCGGCGTTGCCCTCAGCAATCGCCGTTACGATTGCTTCATGCTCCTCCGGCATATTCTCGGCACGTCTGAAATTGTCGTAATAAATGTATCTGAACCGGAGAACCAGCTCCTGCAGCTGCTCTATCATCTGCACGAGAATCTTGTTGTGGCAGGATTCCACAATAATGTGGTGAAATCTCGTATCATGCCGGATCATCTCTTCCATGTTCCCCTGCTTCACAGCTGCATTATA
>SVCX01000042.1 GCA_015058145.1 Clostridiales bacterium
TGCGGCTAGTGAAGACGACACACCGGCTGATCTTGCTTCTTCAGATGGACCGGAGGTGTCCGAGAATGAAGACGGAAACGCTCTGTCTGTCGAATCTGAAATCAAAACCGGACAGGACGCAGACGTACACCGTTGGAGATGAGGTGGCTCCTGATCGCTTGCTCTGGACGTTCACCGAAAGCGAAGATGGAACCGGCTACTATATACAGAGCCAGGATGGGGAGTATCTGAATGCAATTTATGAGCCGAACCAGTCCGATGGATATGACGGTACACTGAAGCTTGATGACACGTCGGATGTGTGGACCATTTCCGGAAAAGAAGCGGGAGACGCAGTAAGTGCTGGCATACTTAAGAGCGCCAATGCGTCAAAGAGCGACGCCGGGGATAAATACCTTACACACGGCAACGGCAGCGAAGGAACGGTGAACATCTTCACCGTGCGGTCGGAAGATAATGCAACAACGACGAAATTCTATGAGTATGATGATAACGGCACATATATAGAGGATGATCCGAGCACACCGGACGATCCAACGCCAACGGAAGAAACGGTCTTTAAGAAGGTAGAGCAGTTCTCGGACGGCAAGGAGTACTTGATTGTAAGTTCCAATAGCGCCGGCAGTGCATGTGCGCTGACCAACCCTGGTGGAGCTTCCGACGGGGCGAACATGGGAAGTACGGATGTAACAGTACAGAATGGAGATGTTGACGGAGATGGAGTAATTGATCAGTACATTTCTGCTGAAGCGGATAACATCGTATGGACAGCCGCATCCAACGACTCCAGATTTAACCTCACGAATGGAAACGATTATCTGGAAGGTAAGAGTGGAAAGGTCAAAATCTTCGACTCGCAGCAGTACGCCGACAGAGGATGGACCTATGATGATAATCAGTTGAAGCATTCAGGCGGGAATAATACCTATGTGGTATATTACGACAATGGATTCACATCAACCTATGACTCAACTGACAGCAAACTCTTCATTTATGAGAAAACCAAAAGTGAATCATTTACGCCATTTACGTTAGATGAGACTCGGTTTGAGGAAGTAAACACACTTGCGGACGGCAAGGAATATATCATCGCTGTGACCAAGGATGACGGCAATGTTTACGCAATCAAAAATAATGGTGAAGATTACGCTGCAACCGAAACGCTAAATGTGAATGGAGCTTCTGGTGATGATCCAGCATATATCCTTACCGAAGATAAAGGAGTGTTGTGGAAATATGCGGCTTCAGACAAATACTTTACGAACGGTGAGAAGTATTTATACCCGACCAGCAGCAATACGATAAGAACCTATAATGGCAGCAGCGGAAGGGCCATCGAGTATGTCGACGGGAAGATGTCGTTCAGTACAAGCAGTTCAGGAACCTATTACATCACCTGCATCGACGGATCCTTCGCCACAGGGGATGAAGAAAGTGAGGCCGCAGAGATTCGTCTCTTCTCCAAAGCAGGCGAAACCACACCGGATGATCCAACGCCGGTGGGAGGAACGGCTTATAAACTGGTCGACCAGTTCACAAGCGAAAAAGATTATCTGATTGTCAGCGACAACGGAGCGGGAAGCGCTAAGGCGCTGACTAACCCAGGCGGTAGTTCGGACGGCGCAAGCATGGGAAGAACCAACGTGACAATTCAGAACGGTGATGTAGATGGAGATGGAACCGCAGACGCATATATCTCTGCAGAGGAGACGGATATCGTCTGGACAGCTGCAGCCAATGGCGCCGGATTCAACCTTACGAACGGAGGCGATTATCTGGAAGGCAAGAGCGGTAATGTCAAGATATACAGTAAACAGCAGTACGCAGATAGATACTGGACGTATACCGACAGTCAGCTGCAGCACGTCGGCGGCCAGAATACATATACGGTTTATTACGAAAATGGATTCACCTCATCCTACAATTCGACTTCAAAAACAATCTATATTTTTGAAAAGGTCGAAGCGGCAGCACATACGCACAGCTTCGAGGCTCCTGTCTACGAGTGGGCAGATGATTACAGCAAAGTCACCGCAACCCGGGTATGCACAGAATGCAATGAAACCGAGACAGAAACGGTCAATGCGACCGGCGAGGTAACAAAACCTGCATCTTGTGAATCAAAGGGCAAGACAACCTATACATCAGAGGCGTTCACAAACAATGCCTTTGAGGTTCAGACCGAGACGGTCGAGAACATAGACGCCCTCGGCCACAAGTGGGGCGACTGGGAGGTCACTAAAGAAGCCACATGTACCGAAGAGGGCGAAAAGAGCAGGACGTGCGAGCGCTGCGATGCAATCGAGACAGAAGAACTCGCAATGGCCGACCACACAATTGTGAAAGACGAGGCTGTACCTGCGACATGTACAAAGCCAGGCAAGACAGAAGGAAGTCACTGTTCCGTCTGCAACAAGGTAATTGTTGAGCAGAAAGTCATACCGGCTCTCGGCCACAAGTGGAAGCATGTAGTGAACAAAGCGGGTTATCTGAAAGACGGCGTTGATTATTACCAGTGCACAGAGTGTAAGGTAATATCGAATAAGAAGGTACTTACCGGCTATGCAAACTACTACGTCAAATCGTTTAAGGTGAAAAAGGGCAAGAAAGCATTTACCGCCACGTGGAAGAAGCAGGGCAAGGCAAATCAAAAGAAGTTTAATGGATATCAGATCAGATATTCAACCAGTCCGCTGATGAACGGGGCCAAGTACGTAACTGCGGGCAAGAACTCAAAGAGCAAGAAGATCAAGGGACTCGCCAAGAAGACAAGATATTATGTTCAGGTGAGAACATATACAACCCATGGCGGCAAGAAATTCTACTCACAATGGTCTTTACCGAAAGCAGTGAAGACAAAATAAATACCAGCGCAGAACAGGGGATCATTTGATCTCCTGTTCTGTTATAATAGGACCATGAAAAAGTTCTTTTCGTTCCTGTTAATCGTAATATTGCTTGGCGCGGCAGGGTGGTTTCTCTGGAATAATGATCACAGCGAAGAACCTGTCGCGGAGCAGATAGAACAGACTTATGACATCCACAGCCTGCCGGACTACAGCGGCGAACCTGCGGTTGATGTCAATGGCGGTGTTCCTGCTTTTGCAGAAGATGAACGGAAAGCAGAGTTCTATCAGAAACTCAGCGATCTGGACAGCGAGGGCAGGTGCGGCGTTGCTATCGCATGTGTGGATAAACAACACATGCCGGAAGGCGAACGGGAGGAAATCGATACGATCAAACCTTCCGGATGGAACGGCAGGAAGTACGATTTCATTGACAACGGCGGATTTCTGTACAACAGGTGCCATCTGATCGGGTGGCAGCTGACGGGTGAAAACGCCGAGGAGAGAAACCTGATTACCGGGACAAGATACTTCAATGTGGAGGGTATGCTCCCTTATGAAAACAAGGTAGCGAACTATGTTCGCAAAACCGGCAATCACGTGCTGTACAGAGTCACTCCGGTATTTATCGGCAGTGAGTTGTTGTCCAGAGGCGTGCAGCTGGAAGCGGAGTCCGTCGAGGATCAAGGCGAAGGCCTGAAATTCAACGTCTTCTGTTACAACGTGCAGCCGGGCGTGGAAATCGATTACCAGACTGGTGAAAACTGGCTGGCGGAGCAATAAACCATGAAGAATGATTGCACTGTAAACAACGAAATAGAAGTCATGCGCGGCGAAGAAGAGTGGCAGAGAACAGGCGCTTATTCCGTGCGCATCGAGGGGATGAATCGTCAGCATCACATTCCTCTGCGGGAGGAGTTTGATGAGCACGACGGACCGGGAACGAAGTACATCGTGCTGCTCGACGACGGGTATCCGGTCGCAACCTGCAGATTTTATGATGCGGGTGAAGGCGTCGCCAATGCCGGCCGCATTGTTGTACTCCCGGAATACCGCGGCAGAGGCCTGGGTGCGAAAGCGGTCAGAGAAGCAGAGCGATGGGCTTATGAGCTCGGTTTCCGGACAATCGGCGTCGACAGTCGTGTCGTGGCGGTGGGATTTTATGAGAAACTGGGATTTCACACAGTGAGTCCTGAAGTATACAAAAGCGGACCGTTTGATTGCAAACGAATGATGAAAGAACTGGAGAAGGAGGATGCAATGCTGAAGATTTTGACGAGCGAATGCCTGTACGGCGGAAGAGTAGTAAGATATGACGGCGGAGAAGTTCCGGAGACTCATCCGACATTCCTCAAGTGGAAGGAAGAGGGAAGACTGATTCCGATTTGTCCGGAAGTGTTCGGCGGACTGCCGACGCCGCGGCCTGACTCCCAGAGGCAGGGAGACAAAGTCGTTGCCTGCACGGGGGGAGATGTAACAGAAGAATACACCAAAGGAGCTCTGGAGGCTGTGCGCCTGGCGAAGGAAAACAATGTGGCCTTCTGCATTATGAAGCAGGACAGCCCATCCTGCGGCAGCAAGTTCATCTATGACGGCACCTTTACGGACACGAAGATTCCGGGGCAGGGATTGGCCGTGGAAATGCTTCGCGACGCAGGCTTTAAGGTCTTTGCGGAGGAGGATATCGACGAGGCGGCAAAGTATCTGGAAGAACTGCTGTAAATCCCTTAAAATAGTGCTTGCAATGGACCCGGCCCTGTGATAATATACTCGAGGCAGTAAGCAGAAGTTATCCGCTTCTCACCTTGGGGGCACAGGCGCCCGGGTTGATACGAAAACAAAGTCATGAGGCTTTTTGTGCGCGGATACTTTCTGTATCCGCGTTTTTATATACCGTGGGAATACGGTTATGTACGAAGGAGGTACAGAACAATAGCAAGAGAAGCTTTAATCAACGAAGAGATTCGTGCCAAGGAAATGCGAGTCATTTCCGCTGAAGGAGAACAGCTTGGAATCATGTCCAGAGAAGAAGCACTCAGCCTTGCTGAGGAGAAGAATCTGGATTTGGTGTGCATCGCTCCGAAGGCTGAGCCACCTGTATGCAAGATCCTCGACTATGGAAAGTTTAAGTACGACCAGCAGAAAAAGGAAAAGGAAGCCAAGAAAAAGCAGCATACGACTCAGATTAAAGAAATCAGGCTGTCCACATTCATCGAAGATCATGACATCATGGTCAAAGCTAAGACCGGAGCGAAGTTCCTCAGAGACGGGAACAAGCTGAAAGTCAGCCTCAGATTCAGGGGCAGAGAACGCGATTACGTTTCAACAGGGCAGGAAGTAATGGAGAAATTTGCGGAAGCCGTTTCAGATGTTGGCGACGTAGAAAAGAAGCCTAAGTTCGAAGGCAGAAGTCTCACAATGATTTTAACACCAAAAAATTAGCATAGGAGGAAGACATGGCAAACAAAATGAAGTCCCACAGAGGCGCATGCAAGAGATTCAAATTAACAGGTTCAGGAAAAGTAAAGAGAAATAAAGCCTATAAGAGCCACATTCTTACTAAGAAGAGCCAGAAGAGAAAGAGAGGACTCAGACAGTCCACAACATTAACCAGTGCAGATCACGGCAGAATCAAGGAAGTTCTGAGCAAGTAAGGAGGGTACGGAAATGGCAAGAGTTAAAAAAGGATTAAACGCACACAAGAGACATAAAAAAGTACTGAAGATGGCGAAGGGCTTCTACGGCGCAAAGCACAGCACCTACAGAGCAGCCAAGCCGGCAACGATGAGAGCGCTCCGCTCCGCATACGTTGGCCGCAAGAACAGAAAAAGAGATTTCAGAAAGCTCTGGATTGCCAGAATCAACGCTGCAGCAAGAATGAACGACATGAGCTACTCAAAGCTGATCGGCGGACTCAAGAAGGCTGGCGTGGAGATCAACAGAAAGATGCTGTCAGAGATGGCTATCAGCGATCCTGCCGCATTCGCAGCACTCTGCGAAACAGCGAAGAAGGCGAACTAAACAGCCTGAGACAATCAGACAGGAACGGAGAGAAGGCGAAGACCCTTCTCTCTTTTTATGTTAAAATACCACCATGAATGAAGTCAGCAGAATCACAATCGGAATACTGGCTCACGTGGACGCCGGCAAGACGACGCTGTCGGAGGCTTTGCTGTACAAAGCGGGTGCTACCAGAAATCTTGGACGCGTGGATCACGGCGACGCTGTGCTTGACAGCGACGCCCAGGAGAAGGAGCGGGGTATCACCATCTTCTCCGGGCAGGCTGTTTTTTCGTTGCCGTCAGGTGCGGAGGTCACGCTCATCGATACGCCGGGGCATGTGGACTTCAGCGCCGAAATGGAACGGGCGCTGAGCGTTCTGGACTATGCGGTACTCGTCATCAGCGGCAGGGACGGTGTTCAGAGTCATACCTCCACGCTTTGGAAGCTGCTGAAGCAGAAGAATATCCCTGTTTTCATCTTCGTGAACAAGATGGATCTGGATGGAACTGACCGGGAGGAAATCATGTCCCGCCTGCGCAGCCAGCTGGACAGCGCGTGCTGCGATATGCATGGTTCGTCGGAGGAAATCGCAGTGTGCAGCGAAGACATGATGGAGGAGTATTTCGAGCACGAGACTCTGTCCGACGATTCCATCGCAAAAGCAATTCGAGCAAGACAGATCTTCCCGTGTTATTTCGGCTCGGCGCTCAGACTCCAGGGAGTCGAGGAATTCATGGACGCCCTCGGGAGACTGTCTCTCCCATATGAAGCGCCGTCGGATGATTTCCGTTTCCGCGTCTTTCGCGTGACGAGAGATAAACAGGGAGAACGTCTGACTCACCTGAAGATTCTTTCGGGAACCCTTCGCGTCCGAGATGAAATCAATGAAGAAAAAGTAAATCAGATTCGGATTTATTCCGGAGATAAATACAGTACAAAAGAAGAAGCCGGTCCGGGATGCATCTGCCAGATCACAGGGCCGTCAAAGCTTTTGCCTGAGGGCGATGCTTCTCTGGAGGCGCTGATGGTGTACGATGTGGTTTTGCCTGACGGCGTTAATGTGCACGAAACCTATCTGAAGCTTCGGCAGCTGGAGGAAGAGGATCCGCAGCTTCACATTACGTGGAACGGTCAGCTGCAGACAATTCAGATGAAACTGATGGGGGAAGTGCAGCTGGAAGTTCTTCAGGAGCTTATCCACAGACGATTCGGGATAGATATCAAATTCAGCGAAGGCCGCATCGCCTACAGAGAGACGATTGCGAAGCCGGTCTTCGGTGCCGGTCATTACGAGCCACTCAGACATTATGCGGAAGTTCATCTGCTGCTGGAGCCTCTGCCGCGGGGCAGCGGCCTGCAGTTCGATACTGCGGTGAGTGAAGATGTGCTCGCGCGGAACTGGCAGCGGCTGATTATGACCCACCTATTGGAGAAGAAACATGTGGGGACGCTGACCGGCTCGCCGATTACAGATGTGAAGATTACGATCACGGCAGGCAGAGCCCATGAGAAACACACAGAAGGCGGAGATTTCCGGCAGGCCACTTACCGGGCAGTAAGACAAGGTTTGCGAAAGAGCCTCGCCGCCGGCGATGTGATTCTGCTCGAACCGTGGTACGATTTTGAATTGGAAGTACCGCGGGAGATGGTGGGCAGAGCCATGTCCGATGTGCAGCGAATGAGCGGGATCTGCAGCGGGCCGCAGGAACAGGACGCCGCGGGAGACACATCGCTTCTCACCGGACGCGCGCCAGTTTCCGAGATGAAGGATTACGCTGCGGAAGTCGCCTCCTATACGAAAGGTCGTGGAAGAATGTCTCTCCGCTTCGGCGGTTATGACGTCTGCCACAATCAGGCGGACGTGGCGGCTGCATGCGACTACGATCCGGATACTGATGTGGAAGAGTCTGCGGACTCCGTGTTCTGCTCCCACGGAGCGGGCCATCTGGTGAACTGGAATGAGGTAGACGAAATGATGCACCTGCGCGTCTCGGCGGCAGATGCAAAAGCAGGAAGCGGGATGGATGCGCCGGCGGCGTCAGACGCAGGAATCAGCGGATCGTCAGGCACAAGCGCCGGAGGCTCGGAGGACAAAGAACTGCAGAGGATCTTCGACAGGACGTTCAAAAGCAGCAAGTCGGACAAGAAAGCCATTGAGGCCAGAGAGTTCGACAGCGAACTGGAACGGAGAAGGAAGGCTGCAGAACGCAGAAAACGTGCGGCCGCAGCGCAGCGCAGACAGGACGAGATGCTTTTGCCTGAGTATCTTCTTGTGGACGGATACAATATCATCTTCGCCTGGGACGAACTGAAAGCACTGGCGAAGGAGAACATCGACAGTGCCCGTGAGGCTCTCATTGAAATACTGGGTAATTACCAAGGGTTCAGGAAGTGTAAAGTCATTGCTGTTTTTGACGCCTACAAAGTCAAAGGCGGGCAGCGGCATTTCGAGAAGCATGGCGATGTGACGGTGGTATACACGCAGGAGGCGGAGACCGCCGACACATACATCGAACGCACGACTTATGAACTGTCTGGAAAGACCGGATCGGGCAGCGGCAAATACCGGGTGCGGGTCGCCACTTCCGACAGACTGGAACAGATGATTATCCTCGGAAACAACGCGATGCGCGTTTCTGCAACGGATTTCAAAGCGGAAGTCGAGCAGGTGAACGAGGAGATCCGGGAGTACCTGAAGCAGCTCTCCCGGCGCAACGATATTGAGAATCCGAACAAACTGAAGATAGAATCATCACAGAACTGACAAGAAGACATGTTACATTGAACCAGCGAAAGGAGCAGTAACAATAGTGGATGGAATGAAGAATAAAAGAGGAAGAAGAGCAGCGCTGCTGGCTCTCTGCTGCATCACCATGGTGAGTATGCTCGGCCTGACCGCATGCGGGGAGAAAGACCTCTACGATGGGCTGGATCCGGCCGACTATATCAAGGTCGGAGAGTACAAAGGCGTCAAAGCGGATGAGATGGAAGCAGAGGTTACCAGAGCAGAAATCGGCGATGCCATTGTGGAAGAATTGAAAGCCGCAGCCAAAGATACAGAGCTGAAAAAAGGAGAAACGGTCAAGGAAGATGACACGGTCAATATCGATTACGTGGGAAAAGTTGACGGTAAGAAATTCGACGGCGGAACAGCCAAGGGGCAGGAACTGACTCTCGGAAGCGGCTCCTATATCGATGGATTTGAGGAAGGGCTCGTAGGCCACAAGGTGGGCGAGGAGAACATCGAACTGAAGCTGGCGTTCCCGCCGAACTATTCTGTGGAAAAGCTGCAGGGCAAGGATGTTGTCTTCACAGTGACCATCAATGGTGCGACGCGTTCTGTGCAGCCGGAATACAACGACACCTTCGTCAAGATGCTGGGAGATTACAAGAACACCGAAGAGTATGAAAAAGCCCTAGAAAAGAAACTGCTCAAGCAGAAGAAAGCGGAAGCGGAAGAGAACGTGAAGATGGAAATCTGGTCCAAGGTACTGGCCGATACAAAAGTGATCAAATATCCGAAGGAAGTCGTTGATCATTACGTGGAGATGTACAACGAACTCACCGATTATAACGCAGAACAGTATGGGCTGGATCGGAAAGATTTTATCGGACAGTATTACGGCGCGGCAACGGAAGAGGATCTTCAGAAGCAGCTGAAGGACTACGCCCAGACTCTCGTGAAGCAGGAACTGCTCGTTGAGTATATTGCGGCGAAGGAAAACATCACCTACACAGATGATGAAGCAGAGGCGCTGCAGAAGGATATTGAAGGGCAGGGATACACAGAAGAATCGGTTCTTCGCGAGACGGGGAGGACCATGGAACAGTATGTGCACATAGAACTACTGTATGAGAAGGTCCTCGATTTTCTGCTGGAGAACGCGGACATTCAGTAAAATGGTTTTGCTGTCTTTCATTCATATATTTGCTATGTATACAATATAATGCGTGAATAGGGTTGCACTACCTTAAAACAGTATGCTATATTGTGGACGTAAGTTTATGTAACCGTCCAATTTGCTTTTGCGGGTTAACGCGTTAGCGATGAGACGGTAAACGAACTATGATTCTCTGGAGAGTCCCGGGCAAGACCGGGCGCCGAAGGTGTACGCGTTAAGGGGTCATCGAGGAAGACTCAAATAAACGTAATCTCTCAGGCAAAAGGACAGGGCAGATAGTTCTCGCAATTATTTGTATTTGTACCTCTCCGGGAAGTCGGAAATGAGCCTAGGCGAACTTTCGGCTTTTTCATTTCAATCAATTTATTCTGTTTTTTGAAAGAAGGAGACAAAACGAAATGGTGACACAATTTCTCGACGCGGTCGACTCGTTTGTATGGGGAGTGCCTCTTCTCGTACTCATAATGGGTACCGGCCTGCTGCTTACCATCAGATTGAAGGGTATGCAGTTCATCAAGCTCGGCAGAGCTCTTAAGTACATGGTAAGGAACGAAGAGGGAGCTTCCGGTGAAGTATCCTCATTCGGTGCGCTGTGTACTGCACTTTCAGCAACAATCGGTACAGGAAACATCGTCGGTGTTGCGACTGCTGTTATCGTCGGCGGTCCTGGCGCACTGTTCTGGATGTTCATCGCGGCTTGCGTAGGCCTCGCTACCAAGTTCACAGAGGGCGTTCTCGCTGTTATCTACAGACAGGTAAACCCTGAAGGCGGATATCTCGGCGGACCTTTCTACTACATTGAGAAGGGTATCAAGGAGAGATACGGATGGAACGCAAGATGGCTGGGCAAGCTATTCGCTCTGTTCGGATGCATCGCAGGTGCTTTCGGTATCGGTACTATCACCCAGATCAACGGAATCGCTTCTGCTGCTGAAACATTCTTCCACGCTAATACGCTGTTCACAATCGGCGCAGACAAGGAAATCACAGCAGTTACGATCGCGGTTGCAATTATTGTAACATTCTTCGCCGCACTGGTAATCATCGGCGGAATCAAGAGAATCGCTACCGTAACAACCGTAATCGTACCGTTCATGGCTATTGCCTACGTTCTGGTTTCGCTGATCATTATCTTCACAAATCTGGACAAGATTCCGTCAGCGATTGCTGATATCGTGACGATGGCATTTGGTGCGAAGGCTGCGGCAGGCGGCGCATTCGGCGCCTTCTACCTGGCAATCACCAAGGGCGTTGCGAGAGGCGTATTCTCAAACGAAGCAGGTCTTGGCTCAGCTCCTATCGCAGCAGCTGCTGCGCAGACGAATGAGCCGGTAAGACAGGGTCTGGTATCC
>SVCX01000043.1 GCA_015058145.1 Clostridiales bacterium
CTACTGCTCTGTCAGATACGAGGATACCTTCATCAGCGCCCTTAGCGATACATTCGAACAGAAGATCGTTAGCCTGAGGAGGTCCCATTGAGATGACTGTGATATGTACGTCATCAAACTTGTCTTTTATCTTCAATGCTTCTTCGAGAGCATTGGCATCGTCGTTGTTCAGGATACTAGGAACGCCGTCTCTGATCAGAGTACCAGTCTTAGGGTTGATCTTGATAACGTTAGTATCAGGAACCTGCTTTGCACATACAATAATATTAAATGCCATTTGTAATTCCTCCTATCTGCTTATTTACCAAGAACTGATGCAGCGATTACCATTCTCTGAACTTCTGAAGTACCTTCATAGATCTCAGTAATCTTAGCGTCTCTCATCATTCTCTCTACCGGATAATCCTTAGTGTAGCCATATCCACCGTGGAGCTGTACGCACTTGGTGGTTACATGCATTGCAGTCTCAGCAGCAAACAGCTTAGCCATTGCAGCAGCAGGTCCGTAAGGCAGGTGCTTGTCCTTCATGTCTGCAGCTCTGTAAACCAGAAGTCTTGCAGCCTGGATCTGAGTTTCCAGATCAGCTACTACGAACTGGAGTGCCTGGAACTTTGACAGGCTCTTTCCGAACTGCTTTCTTGCCTTCATGTACTCAACAGTTACGTCGAGTGCGCCCTGTGCGATACCCAGTGCCTGTGAAGCGATACCGATACGTCCGCCGTCCAGAGTTGACATAGCAACCTTGAAGCCCTGGCCAACTTCGCCAAGCAGTCTGTCCTTAGGAATCTTGCATTCCTGGAAGATCAGCTCTGTAGTGGAGGATGCGCAGATACCCATCTTATCCTCTGTCTTACCAATTGAGAAACCAGGATCACCCTTCTCTACGATGAATGAGCTGATTCCGTGATTGCCCTTTGACTTGTCAGTCATAGCCATTACTACGAATACATCAGCATATCCGCCGTTGGTGATGAATACCTTGGCTCCGTCGAGGATCCAGCAGTCACCGCCGTCGACCGCTCTTGTCTGCTGTCCGGATGCATCTGTTCCTGCGTTCGGCTCAGTCAGTCCGAATGCGCCCAGTTTCTTTCCTGAGAGAAGATCAGGCAGATACTTCTGTCTCTGTTCTTCTGTGCCCCAGTTAAAGATCGGCCAGCAGCACAGTGAAGTATGTGCTGAGCAGATAACGCCTGTTGACGCGCACTTCTTTGAGAGCTCTTCAACAGTGATCGCATAGGAGATGTGGTCTCCGCCTGCTCCACCATACTCGGTTGGGAATGGAACGCCAAGTAAGCCGTACTGTGCCATCTTCTCTACAGTCTCTTCTGGGAATCTGTGTTCCGCATCGATGTCTGCAGCAAGAGGTTCAACCTCGGTTTCGGCAAAATCGCGTACCATTTTTCTTACGAATTCTTGTTCCTTCGTCAGTGAAAAGTTCATTCTATTGCCTCCTTAAAATATTATCATATTTGTTATTTTTATAACAAATCATACCATTACAATTAAAACACAAATCCCCCTTTAATACAAGGGGGATTTACACATTATTTTACCGAAGAAAGCCGACTTTGTTGCATAATTGCATAATCTGCTAGTGCTCTTTCAGAGAACCGTCTCGGTACGCCTCTACGAGCGCTCTGAGTTCCTCTCTCTCCCGAAGAAGTTCTCCGCCCAAATCCGTGTCGACAACCAGCATTCTCTTATCCATATTCCGGACGATGCTGATCACCGGCGCATGGAATACCTGGGTTCCGTCCTCCTGGAGCGGACTGTACGGTTTGTGTTCCGCCAGCGCCATGTATCTGGAGTTGATGAAGAATGTATAGCCGGCGATTCCTGTCGTCTTCTGATAAGCCTTGGACATACCGCCGTCGATAATGAACAGTCTTCCACCGCCTTTGATCGGGCTTTCACCGTCCTTAATTTTTACTGGCACATGACCATTCAGAATGATGGATTTCTCCGGATCCAGTCCGAATTCTCTGAGAATGCTCTCACAGATATCCTGCCGTTCGATCAGCTTATAATACGGTACGGTGTATTCCTTGTGCGTCTTTTTATCGTCAATCAGACACCGCTCCAGCGTCGTCATCTGGTCCTTTCCGAAGAGAGGACTGTTGGCGCCCAACCACAGATACCACATGATGTCGCCGTTAAATCCAATTTCCTCGTAATCCTTTGGATGGAAGTACGCGTCGCGTACGTGTTCATCGAGATAATCCATGTATGCTTTGCCGCTCAGAACATGTCCGTTGATCTCACACTCTTTGAAAGTTCCATCCTCGTTCATCGGAATACAGCCATGGAATAGCAGATTGCCGTTTACGACATTGTACAGCGCCCCGTGGGTGAACATGAACTTGATATGCGACTGGAGTTTGTCGTTCTTTGTGAATCCCGGTTCCAGAGCTTCCAGCATCACATACTCTTCCGGGGTCAGTTTGTATGGATCTGCCGGATCGATCGTCGGGAAGTTCGTATCGTTGAGCGGGTATTCCCCGATCGGAAGCTTAATGGTTCCCTTCTCGTAGTCAATCTTATCGAGAAGCAGCCGGTTCTCGAGATGATACTCCGGATGCGCCATGATTCTCTGCCCTTCGACTTTGAACTGGCAGATGGAAATCGCTTTATTCATCTTGGCGGCCAGCTCGTCGTCAACCGGATCGTACTTGTTGCGCTCGATGGTCTTCGGCCAGAAGGCTTTGCATGGGTCGTCCGCGTACACCTCGGCGGCCATGGTCGCCAGCGGTCTCAGATTGATTCCGTAACCAACTTCCAGCATGTCGAAGTTGTTGTACTTGGTGTTGATTCTAAGAACATTGGTGATGCACGCCCAGCTTCCCGTCGCTGCTCCCATCCATAGAATATCGTGGTTGCCCCACTGGAAGTCCACGTCGTGGAAGTTCATGAGGTAATCCATGATCTTGTCCGGCGCCGCGCCTCTGTCCCAGATATCTCCTATAATGTGAAGTCTGTCGACGGCCAGATTGCTGATGACCTCTGTCATTTCGATGATGAAATCCTCCGCCTCTCTGCAGTCGACAATGGTCTCGACAATCTTAACATAATAGTCACCCATATTATATTTGGAGTCCGCATGGAGCAGTTCGTCGATAATGTAGGCGTACTGCTTCGGCAGTCTCTTACGCACTTTGGACTGTGTGTACTTGTTGGTGACAGACTTGAGCACCTGGGTCAGCTGGCTGATGGCCGTTCTGCACCATTTGTCGAAATCCTCTTCGCTCTTCTTTCTGCGCTCAATCTCCGCCCTGGCGTTGTACACTAAAGCTGCCAATGCGTCTCTCTCTTCGATGGACAGCGTCGGGCCATAGATGTCGTCAATTTTGTTCCTGATTACGCCGGACGCGCTCTTGAGCATGTGTACAAAAGCATCATGCTCCCCGTGAAGATCGCTGAGGAAGAATTCGGTGCCCTTCGGCAGGCTCAGTATGGCGCTGAGGTTTACGATTTCCTCCGTCGCCGCCTTGATGTCCGGGTACTGCTTCGACAGATTCTTCAATAATGCTTTATTTATCAAACCCGTTTCCTCCACAAAAACCCGCCCTGTTCAGGCGGGTTTGGCTTATTTTTTATATCCAGTAAAATTCTTTTCTTTCGGAGTAGGACGAAGTGCGTCAACAGTTGCAGGCTTCGGATTGTAGACTCTGTATTCGCCAAAATCCTGCCAGTCGGTCACCGGAATCAGTCCTGACATGGCGTAACCTGCGCCTTCCGCGGTGCACTTCACTCTGAACAAATAGTTGTCGTTTCCCAGCATTCTGAGAACCGCAACGGTAACTACGCCGCTCTCCGGATCCTTCTCGGAACCGACTACTCTGACTGACTTCAGATGCGTGCCTGCAAGACGCGCTTTCACAGCCTTTTCAGCGGCTTTGTCTCTGAGCTTCTTTTCTTTCTTTGCCATGAGAATTTACCTCCCGTATCTCTTGTATACCCCTTATATCTTTATACTATATGTAGGGGTTCAAGTCAACTTGAACTTATTAGTCCTTGTCGTCGAGAAGACTGTCTTCATCCTGGAACGCCTCTTTCCATGCGTCTTCCTTACCATCGCGCAGATCGTCAAGATTATAAGGCGTCGCCTGATACAGATAGTAGTTCAACCAGTTGGAAAACAGCAAACTTGCGTGCCCTCTCCAGCGGAACATGATTTCCTGATTCGGGTCATCGTTGCGGAAGTAGTTTGCCGGCACGTCGATTTTCTTGCCTTTGTTGATGTCTCTGAAATATTCATCGGCCAGCGTCGTCTTATCGTACTCCTGATGTCCGAGCACGAAGATCTGTCTGCCGTTCTCTGTAGAGATGATATGCGGTCCTGCCTCTTCAGATTCCGCCAGGATTCTGAGTTCCGGATGCTTCAGGATGTCTTCCTTTTTCGTGATCGCGTAACGGGAATGCGGCGCGTAGAACAACTCGTCGAATCCTCTGACGAGCGGGTTATGCGGCCGGAGCGTGCGGTGCTCAAATACGCCGAACAACTTCTCGTCCTGGACGTATTTCGGGATTCCGTAGTAATAATACATGGCCGCCTGCGCGCCCCAGCAGATGAACATGTTGCTGTAGACGTGGGTCTTGGCAAACTCAAAGATTTCACACAGTTCCGGCCAGTAGTCGGCCTCTTCAAAATCCAGCTGCTCGATCGGTGATCCCGTGATGATCATTCCGTCGAAGTACTCCTCCTTAAACTGCTCCAGCGTCGTGTAGAAGGACATGAGATGATCCTGAGAGGTGTGCCTGGATGTATGCATGTCCATGCCGACCAGCTGCATTTCAATCTGCAGCGGGCTGTTGGCCAGCACGCGGGCCAGCTGTGTCTCCGTAGCTATTTTCGTCGGCATCAGGTTCACGATGATGACCTTAAGCGGACGGATATCCTGGGACGCCGCTCTGGCTCCCGTCATAGTGAATATGTTCTCATCCTTCAGCGCTCCGGCTGCAGGCAGTTTGTCAGGAATAATTAATGGCATTGTGTCTCCTAATTGTTACTCTGTTGAAAAAACGTTACTTTACTCTATTCAGCGCCTGATCGAGATCGGCGATGATGTCGTCTACATTCTCAAGGCCCACGGAAAGTCTGATGAGGCCGGGATCGATGCCCGCCGCTCTCTGGGCTTCCTCTGAAAGCTGTCTGTGGGTGGTGCTGGCAGGATGCAGCACGCTTGTGTGGATGTCGCCTACGTGGACGACGATGCTACATAGTTCCAGCTTCTCCAGGAACTTCTCCCCTGCTTCCCTGCCGCCTTTGACGCAAAAGCTCATGACAGCGCTTGCGCCCTTCGGCAGATACTTCTGCGCGAGATCGTAGTATTTATCTCCAGGAAGTCCCGGATAGACGATCCAATCGACCATCGGATGGTTCTTCAGAAATTCCGCTACGGCAACTGCATTTTTGACGTGACGCTCCATTCTCACATCCAGCGTCTGCAGACCCTGATGTGTCAGGTAGGCGTTCATCGGCGACATGGTGCATCCCAGATCTCTGACAAGGACCGCCTTGAGCCTTGTGCAGAAAGCCGCCTGCCCGAACTTTTCGTAGAAGTTCAGTCCGTGATAACTCTCGTCTGGTGCCGCCATCTCAGGGAACTTCAGGTTTCCTTCGTCATCTTTCACCGTCCAGTCGAAGTTTCCGCCTTCGACAACACATCCTCCGATGCTGGTTCCGTGTCCGTCGGCAAACTTGGTCGTTGAGTGCGTTACAATGTGAGCGCCGTATTCGATCGGTCTGCAGAGAGCCGGCGTAGCCAGCGTGTTGTCGACGATGAGAGGAACCTTCATCTCGTTTGCAGCCTTTGCGAACTTCTCGATATCCAAAACGCTCAGGGCCGGATTTCCGAGGGTCTCGCCAAAAAGAGCCTTGGTGTTCGGGCGCTGCAGTTTCACGATATCTTCAACATCCATATCCTGATCGAAGAACTCCACGTCGATGCCCAGTCTTCTGAGGGTGACGTTGAACAGATTGTAGGTTCCGCCGTAGATGTTCGTGCCGCTGAGCACGTGATCCCCCGCTTTGCAGATGTTCAGAATCGCAATCAGATTGGCGGACTGACCGGATGATGCGGCCATACCTGCCGTGCCGGACTCCAGAAGCGCCATCTTCTGTTCCATGTAGTCCACGGTCGGGCTGCCTAATCTGGCGTACATGTGGTTCGGGCTGTCCAGGTCGAACAGCGCCGCTACGTCAGGCGCATTGTAATACCTGTACGTGGTGCTCTGTATGATCGGCATGTTCTGCGGAGCGGCGCTCTCAGCTCTGTACGCCCCGTGAACACACTTGGTTTCAAATTGATTGTCTTTCATTTCTTTCATCGGTTTTCTCCTGTTTTTGTATTAAAGTTATACGCCCAGTTTCTTGTCTGCGGCCTGCTCATAGTTCACATGCATGAAACTACCCGTCGATACGGCCAGACAGCTGCCCGTGTCCTCGTCGTAGGCTTTGGCAATCAGTCTGATCACGCGGCTTCCGACCTGGACCGCTTCAGACTCCACGATGAAGGACTTGCCGCGGAATGGTTTCAGGAAACTGATGGTCATATCCGATGTGGAAACGCTTCCTTCCGTCAGCGCGATGGCGTTGATGCCCATGGTGGTGTCCATGATGGCGGAGATAACGCCTCCGTGAACCTCGCCGCGTCCGTTATCTTCCCATTTGAATTTTTTGTATCTCACTTTGCATGTCATCTTCTCCGGATCGCATGAAACGAACTGAGGATCGATCATATCGTTGAGCATCCCGAAGCCGTAGCCCTTGATTTCTCCGATGATGTCCTTGACCCTCTTTTCAAAGTCCGGTCTGACTGCATTGCTTTTGTTTGTCATTTTCTAATGGCCTCCTATTAAACAATATGGTCTATTATACAATAAACTGACGGCTCAGTGTGCCCTCTTCCACGAAATTATTTTATCTTCGTAACTTTCCAGTCCATAGATGTAACCATCGATGAACAGACACCGGTCGATTCCCTGTTCCGCCTCGTAATCACCCAGTTTCTCCAGCTGATCGCCTGCTGCCCGGAACTGCAGTACGCCGCCTGTATCATCATCCCAGGAGTAGTATGGAATCGCGTACCATCCGTCGCCGC
The DNA here is from genome assembly GCA_015058145.1 of Clostridiales bacterium. GTDB lineage: Bacteria > Bacillota > Clostridia > Peptostreptococcales > Anaerovoracaceae > Lentihominibacter. The sequence continues at coordinate 7,101 of SVCX01000043.1, forward strand.
TGTTTACGGTGAGCGCTCTATGGTCATACTGGACGTCGCTGGTCCGGTTCTTGTACTCCATGCTGTCCAGAACCTTCGGTTCCATCGGATCGCTGATATCGAAGAGCGCGATCTTGACGCCGTCTTCCACTTCGCCGATTTCCTCCTCAGAGGTGGCTGTTCCGATCCCGATGAGCTTGTTCTCCCCTTCCGGAACCAGCAGCGATGAAAACCCTGTGATCTTCACGCTGCCCAGCATTTCCGGAGCACGTGGGTCACTGAGGTCGATCACGAAGAGCGGGTCCGTCTGTCTGTAGGTTATCACATAGGCCGTATCACCAATGTATCTGACGGCCTTGATTTCTTCGCCCGCCGCGAAGCCTTTGACTTTACCGACGGTCTTGAGGTCCTCGTCGAGCACATAAAGGTAGTTGACGTCCTTGCCTTTGACGAGGGCCGTCGCCGCGACTCGGAAGAATCCGTCCTTCTCATCCATAGAGAACTGGTCATTGATTCTTCCTCTCACAGACCCCTGCGCTGCAAAGTCAATCCTGCCTTTGCCGATGTTCGCTTTCATGATATACGTCTTCTCGTCCGTACTTTCGGGTGCGGACTCGTTATAGTCCAGTCTGAAATCTGTCATGTATATTGCGCTGCCGCTGCAGTAGATGCTTTCCGAGGCGCCGAGGACTGCTCTGGTCTTCGTCTTCAGTCCACCCTTGGCAGAGTTTACCTTCACGGAACCGATGACCGCGTAAGCCCTTTGGTATGGCTGCGGGAAGCAACTGATGTGCTTGGCCGGAAGCTTGTCGTAATCTTTATCAGCACCTGCGGAAGGAACAATTCTCTGCTCGCCGGTGTTCAGATAATCATTGCTGATCAGGTAGAGATATCCGTTCGTGACTCTGGCGGAGCTGTATCCTCCAGTCTGCCGATACATACCGATGAATTCCGGCTTCTCCGGAGTGGAAACGTCATAGATGCACGCCGCTGTCACCATGGCCTTCGTCGGAGCATAGTAACTTTCAGACGTATCGTATTCCATTCCGGTGACCACCAGTCTGTCGCCGGTCAAAAACAGATTCTCCGCTGTAATTCCGAGGTCTTCCTCGGAAATCACAGCCGCCTCTTCGGCTTTGCCGTTCGAGACCTTCGCAATGACTACGTCATAGCCCAGTCTGGATGTGTAGTAGATATACTGTCCGTCGGTCTTGATGATGTCCGCCTCGTCGACGCCTTCTACCTGAATATAGGTATCTGAGTATTGCGAACCCTTCTCCGCGGCTCCCTCTGCGTTCGACTGAGCTGGAGGGGCTTCCGCAAGGTCTTCGACGGGTTCGCTGCCGGTGGCATAGACGATCGGCGGCTCCTCTTTGATGCCGCTGAGGACCTGCTGAATCTGACTGTAGTTCTCGAAAGTTCTGATACCTTCTCCGACTTTTTCTTCTCCACCGAAGTTACTGTGCCCGACGGCGCCGATAACAATTGCAGCGCATATCGCGAAGGCAGCGCCGACTATCGTTCTGGTTTTCATGCTTTTACTTGTCCTTTCGTCTCTTATCAATGATGTAGACGACGATAATAGCTATGATGATAACGATTGCGAAGAAATTCATTCCTCCCATATCACCCATAGGTTTTCCTCCCTAAAATAAATGTGCCGCGATGATGCACCAGATCGGCGGAACGAGAAGCGCAGGAAGGAAGTTCACCGTTCTGCAGTCCTTCAGCCCCAGAATGCCGATACCCGACATGGCAATCAGAAATCCTCCGACAATCCCTAATTCGCACATCATCGTATCCGTAATAAAATTGCCCAATAGCAGCGTAAGCCCATAGATGCCTCCCTGCCAGCAGAAGAGGACTGCTGCGGCAAGGCACATGCCCACGCCGTAAGTACTCGCCAGAACCATGGCTGTCACCAGATCCAGCGTCGCGTTGGTGAACAGGAACGTGTGATCCTGATACAGAGCGCTCTGTACCGGTCCCAGAATCGAAAGGGTTCCGATGCAGAAGAGCAGACACCCTGTCACGATACCCTCGCCCAGTCTGCCTTCGCTGTCCTTCCGCTTCGTAATGCGGTCGACTCTGTCCTGCAGTTTCAGAATGGTTCCGACTGCGCCGCCAAGAGCCAGGCTGACGATGAACAACACCGGGTACTGGCTGTGCGGCATGTTCTGAACGACCGCGTTGATGCCCAAACCAAAGGCAGCAAGCCCCATGGCGGTGAACAGAGCTTCATTGACTCTGTCGCTCATAATCTTTTTGAACAGACCGCCGATGAGACTGCCGACGATGATTGTTCCGACATTTACGAATGTTCCTATCACTGTTTTCTTCCTCCGGTGAGTCTGCTCACCCGTTTATATATGACGCAGCCTGCGAAGAGCAGTCCTACGTATCCAAGCACGGTATAGATCTTTCCCACAAGCTGCGCGAAAGGCAAAAGCCCCATCAGAAAGGCCGCCAGACACACGCACGCCGCGAAGATGCGGCTCTTGCCTGTTCCCTGCTGTACGAACTTCTCGCTCACGGTCCACAGCATGGCGCTGCAGGATGAGAAGATTCCCATGATCAGTATGATGCTGAACACCGCGCCTAGGGAATAGGATATCTTCTTCGTCAGATACAGGGTCGGTACATCCTGGACCGCTGTCTGACCGATATCTGTCAGCATAGCGCAGTTCATGAGAAGAATCGCAGCCATCAGTGCGATCGTGCCGATCACTGCGCCCCATACGGCTTCCTTCGCTGTATGAGCCGATCCACCCAAAGCCGTATAGTATTTTGATCCGCCGCTCAGGTTGTAGGATATGTACAGCAGCCCCGAAAGCCATGGGAACGGCACCGGCTGCTTGGCCTGCATCGCATCGGGGTAATCGTTCACATAAGCGAGTCCGCCTGCGTCCCGCAGGAGCGTTATCGCACCGATGACTACCACAAAAGCGATGATCGCCGGTCCTATAAAGGATACGACCCTGATGAACCGCTGGAATCCTGCTATGTACGCTGTCAGAGCGGCGGCGGCCATGATCAGGGCGCCTACATAGTGGTTCAGTCCATAGTACTCCTGCAGCGTTGCGCCGGATCCGGAAATGAGAATCACCATGCCGGCGAACATGCTCAGAGGCAAAAACCAATCGTAGAAGGTGCCCAGCCGCTTCCCGCAGAAAAACTGAAAATGACTCTGCTCCCCATTCTCGAAGCCGGCCTGAAGGATCATCGGGCCGATGAGGAGAAAGCCCAGCAGATTCATTCCGATCAGAATCACGCTCGTATATCCATAACTTGTGAAGAACTGCAGGATCTCCTGTCCTGTGGCAAATCCTGAGCCCATGACCCAGGCCACGTAGGCCCCTGCAATCTTGATTACTGTACCCTTGCTGTTTTTCATCTTCATACACTCATACAGATTGATATTAACATAGAGGAGCGCCCGACTTCAAGGGAACACAGCCCCCTTTCACACAATCTGCACAAAACCTTTTCCTTGCGTTCAGGTTGCAAATAGTGGTTGACAAATGCTCTCTGCCGCGTGTATACTTTCAATGTTGCGACGCACGGCTCTTCGTGTGTCCAGAAATCATGAAATCAGTCGCCGATGCCATTCGGCGGAGGCGTGCTCATAACCCGGCACGAAGGAGGTGTAAACATGGCAGTACCAAAGAGAAAAACTTCAAAGGCAGTTACGCATCAGAGAAAGGCAGCTAACATGAAGAAGAAGGCTCCTGGCATTTCAATTTGTCCGCAGTGCCACGAACCAAAGCTTCCGCACAGAGTCTGCCCGAACTGCAACTACTATGATGGCAAAGACATCATGAGCACTGAAGCTTAATTAAGAAGACAAAACATCAATAAAAAGAGCACCTGCGAGGTGCTCTTTTTTAT
>SVCX01000044.1 GCA_015058145.1 Clostridiales bacterium
AAAAACCAACAATTGAATGTATATATTCAAACGATGACCCGAACTATGGAAAGTTCGTTGTAGAACCACTCGAAAGAGGATACGGAACGACTCTCGGAAACAGCCTGAGAAGAATCCTGCTCAGCTCACTGCCGGGCGTAGCCGTAACTTCAGTCAAGATCGACGGAATTCTCCACGAATTCTCAACGATTCCTGGCGTTAAGGAAGATGTTACGGAGATTATCCTCAACCTCAAGAAGCTGGCCATCAAGATGACCGGTGAGAATGAGAAGAGAGTGATTATCAACGAAGTAGGACCGAAGGAAGTTACAGCGGCGGACATTCGCGGTGATGCGGATATCGAGATCTTCAATCCGGAGCTCCATATCGCGACACTCGACGATAACACTACGCTGGTTATGGAGATCAACCTCGCCAGAGGCAGAGGCTATGTGCCGGCAGAGAACAACAAGGATGAAAGCACTCCTATCTCTGTCATTCCGACAGACTCCATCTACACTCCGGTCAGAAAGTGCAACTTCACTGTAGAGAACACGAGAGTCGGACAGGTAACCGACTACGACAAACTCATTCTGGAGATCTGGACTGACGGTTCCGTCACTCCGAGAGAAGGCGTCTCCATCGGTGCCAAGATCATGCAGGAGCATCTGAACCTCTTCGTAGGACTGGATGATTCCGCTGAGGGCATGGAGATCATGGTCGAGAAGGAAGAAAACCAGAAGGAAAAGGCCCTCGAGATGACTATCGAGGAACTGGAACTTTCGGTAAGATCTTTCAACTGCCTGAAGAGAGCTGCCATCAACACGGTTGAAGAGCTCACCCAGAAGAGTGAAGAAGACATGATGAAGGTTAGAAACCTTGGAAAGAAGTCACTGGACGAAGTAAAGAACAAGCTGGAAGAGCTGGGTCTTAGTCTCAGACAGAGTGACGAGTAATTAACAGGAGGAAGCAGAAATGCCAGGATACAGAAAATTAGGCAGAGAGTCAGCTCACAGAAAAGCTATGCTGAGAAATCTGGTTACAGACCTGCTTAGAGAAGGAAGAATCCAGACAACAGAGCATAGAGCCAAGGAAGCAAGACGTCAGGCTGAAAAGATGATCACGCTGGGCAAGCGCGGAGATCTTCACGCCAGAAGACAGGCTATGGCTTACATCTTTGACGAAACTGTCGTAACAAAGTTATTCGAGGAGATCGCTCCGAAGTACGCTGACCGTCAGGGCGGCTACACCAGGATCCTCAAGTTGGGCCCTCGTCAGGGCGACAACGCTGAGGTCGTATTCCTCGAGCTCGTATAATCGGGCAAAAGCAGCAAACCGGGAGCTGCGGCGCACGCCGCGGCTCCTTTTGTATTGCGATAAAACCGACATGTGCGAAGAAAAAAACATAGAAGAAGCCCTTCTGTTCATGATATAATAATGATATATTTTTGAAAGGCAGGTGGCGCTTATGAGAAAGGTCGGAATCGTAATGGGTTCGGACAGCGATATGCCTATCGCACAGAAAGCAATTGACAGATTAGAAGGATATGGAATCCCTTACGAGGTGCACATATATTCTGCCCACAGGACACCCGAGCAGGCGAAAAGCTTCGCGGCGAACGCGGAGGAAAACGGCTACGGGGTTATCATAGCGCTGGCAGGCAAGGCGGCTCATTTGGCCGGCGCTCTGGCAGCGAATACACTCCTGCCGGTCATCGGCGTTCCGGTGAAGTCATCAACGCTGGACGGACTGGATGCCCTTCTGTCTACCGTACAGATGCCATCGGGAATCCCGGTAGCTACGGTAGCAATTGACGGCGCGGCAAACGCCGCGATACTGGCAGCCCAGATTATCGCTGTAAGCGATCCGGACCTGTCACAAAAACTGAAGAACGAAAGAGAAGCAGCAGCTGAAGCGGTCCTGGCGAAGGACGCGGCGCTGAACGGGAAGGCATAACACTGCCCGTCAGCCGGATCAAGGCTGCTGCCTTGATTTTCAGAAGACTGTCTCACATAACATCGTTAAATAACACACACATATATATTTTCAGGAGGTAACCATGGAAAAATTAGTTTACACAGGCAAGACAAAGAACGTATTCGCATTGGACAACGGCAACTATCTGCTCAAGTTCAAGGATGACGTAACGGGCAAGGACGGCGTCTTCGATCCGGGCATGAACCAGGTCGGCCTTACGATTGAAGGAGTCGGCGACGTTAACTTGAGAATGTCCATCTACTACTTCGAGAAAATCAACGCCGCAGGCATCAGAACCCACTATGTCAGCGCTGATCTGGATAACACCACTATGGAAGTCAAGCCGGCTAAGGTGTTCGGAAATGGTCTTGAAGTCATCTGCAGACACAAGGCAGTTGGTTCATTTTTCAGAAGATACGGCGAGTACATCGAAGAAGGCGCAGACCTCCCGGCCTATGTTGAGACAACTTTCAAGAACGACGAAAAGGAAGATCCGCTCGTAACAAAGGACGGTCTCATCGTTCTGGGAATCATGACAGACGAGCAGTATGAAGATATCAAGAAGATGACCCAGCAGATCACGCAGATCGTAGCGGACGACATGCTCGAGAAGGGCCTCGTGCTCTACGACATCAAGTTCGAGTTCGGATACGATGAGGATGGTAAGGTCATGCTGATTGATGAGATCGCATCCGGCAACATGAGAGTCTACAAGGATGGCGAGTACATCGAGCCGCTGAAGCTCTCAGAGCTGTTCTTCGCAGAGTAGCGAGAAGCCGCATGCGAAAGCATGCTGCTTGACTGGAAAGGAAGATAAGATGGCTTACACTGATAAAACATGCAAGGAATTTATTGAATCAGTAGCAAGTAAAGAACCGATCCCGGGCGGCGGCAGTGTCGCCGCTCTGGTCGGCGCTTTGGGTGCGTCGCTCAGCGCAATGGTCGCGCGCCTTACGGTCGGCAAGAAGAAGTACATTGCCGTTGCTGCTGAAATGGAAAAGAACATTGATGAGATTACGAAGATTCAGAAGGATCTCATCGCCCTTGTCCAGAAGGATATCGACAACTTCGAACCGCTGGCGAAACTCTACAAGAAGAAAGCCAAGACTCCGGAAGAGAAGGCGCAACTCGATGCAGAGAAACAGGAAGCGCTGCATACAGCTTGCCAGGTACCGATGGAAATCATCATCAAATGCGGTAGAGCCATCGAGCTGGCGCAGGAATTCGCGGTCAAAGGCAATAAGATCGTTATCGCGGACTCAGCGTCCAGCGCAGTTCTCTGCAAGGCGGCGATGCAGGCGGCGAGCTTTAACATCTATATCAATACAAATATGATGAAGGACAAGGAATTGGCCAAGAAAATCAACGGCGAGTGCACCCAGAGAATCATATATTACGGAGCACTGGCTGATTCCGTATTCGGATATACGACCAACACACTGATCAATACAGTAATAGAAACAGGAGAAACAATCTGATGGGTGGATATTTCGGAGCAGTCTCAACAAGAGACATCACAATGGACGTTTTTTATGGAACGGATTATCATTCCCACCTGGGAACACGCAGAGGCGGAATGGCCCTCTATGACCCGGAGAGCGGTTTCAAGAGAGAAATACACAACATAGAAAACTCTCCGTTCAGAACCAAGTTCGAGAACGCGATTAGCTCGATGCACGGCATCGCAGGCATAGGGACCATCAGCGACACGGACCCGCAGCCATTGATTATACGTTCCAATCTGGGAACGTATGCCCTCGTCTTCGTAGGAAGAATCAACAATCAGGATACGCTGGTGAAACAGTATCTGGCATTTAGCGGCGGACACTTTGAGGAGATGAGCGGCGGCCGCATCAACTCTGCGGAGATTCTGGCCTCCATGATCGACCAGAAGAGCGACTTCGTCAGCGGCATTAAGTTCGCCCAGGACGCCATCGAAGGGTCCGCATCCATTTTAATATTGAAGGAAGACGGAACCCTGATTGCGGCCAGAGACAAATTTGGCAGAACGCCGATGCTCATCGGCAAGGACGAATGCGGACATAGCGTTTCCTTTGAATCCTTCGCCTATGAGAAACTGGGCTATGAAACAGAATACGAACTGGGTGCCGGTGAAATCGTAGAGGTCAAGGCTGACGGCTACAGGACACTGTCTCCGGCATCCGGGAAGACGTGCATCTGCGCATTTCTCTGGACCTATTTCGGATATCCGAACTCGGACTATGAGGGCGTCAACGTAGAACGCATGAGGAACCTCAACGGGCACATTATGGCCAGAGAAGAGGCGAAACACGGAGGCGTTCCGACCGTCGACCATGTCTGCGGCGTGCCGGATTCCGGAATCGCCCACGCGATTGGATACTCAAACGAATGCAGACAGGACTACGGCCGTGTGTTTGTAAAATATACGCCGACCTGGCCGCGCAGCTTCATGCCTATGTCTCATGAAGAGCGCAGCAGGGTTGCGAAGATGAAACAGGTTCCGGTTACTCCTCTGATTAAGGACATGAAACTGCTGCTCGTTGACGACAGTATCGTCAGAGGCACCCAGCTCAGAGAAACCGTTGATTTTCTCTACGAGCACGGAGCGAAGGAAGTGCACATGAGGTCAGCTTGTCCTCCAATCATGTACGCGTGCAAGTATCTGAATTTCACCAGACAGACCCCGGAACGTGATCTGATTGCCAGAAAGACGATTCTGGAGCTGGAAGGCGAAGAGGGTGAAAAGCACATCGAAGAATACAGTGATGGAAGAACGGACAGGGGCAAGGCGCTCAGGAAGGCCATCAGTGATAAGCTCGGATTCGATTCTCTGGGTTATCAGAATATCGACGGCGTTCTGGAAGCCATCGGCCTCGATAAGGACAGCGTATGCACCTACTGCTGGAACGGAAAGGAATAGCACATGAAGAATTCAAGATCTGACGCTTACGCTGCGGCGGGCGTTGACATCACAGCAGGATACAGAGCAGTTGAACTCATGAAGAAGCACATCGCTTCCACGAGAACAGAAGGCGTTTGCTCCGACATCGGCGGCTTCGGCGGCATGTTCGAACTGGATCTGACCGATATCAAAAAACCGATTCTGGTCAGTGGAACGGACGGCGTAGGCACCAAGCTCAGGCTGGCGTTCCTCATGGACAAGCACGACACAGTCGGCATCGACTGCGTCGCTATGTGTGTGAACGACATTATCTGCGGCGGAGCAAAACCACTGTTTTTCCTGGACTACATCGCCTGCGGCAAAAACGTGCCGGAGAGGATGGAAGCCATTGTCAAAGGCGTCTGCGACGGATGTATCCAGTCAGGCGCGGCCCTCATTGGCGGCGAAACGGCTGAGATGCCAGGTTTTTATCCGGAGGATGAATACGACTTGGCCGGCTACGTGACAGGCGTCGTCGACAAAGACAAAATCATAGATAACGCAACCATGGAAGCGGGGGATGTCGTCATTGCTCTGCCTTCCAGCGGCGTTCACTCGAATGGGTTCTCACTGGTGAGAAAAGTCTTCGATGTAGAGAACGCCGACATCAAATCACCAGTCGCGGAGCTCGGTGGGAAATCCATCGGAGAGACCCTGCTGACGCCGACGAGAATCTACGTGAAGCCGGTGCTTCAGCTCATCGGCGAAGTCAACGTCAAGGGCATTTCCCACATTACCGGCGGCGGTTTCTACGAGAACATTCCAAGGAGTATTCCGGACGGACTTTGCGCGAAGATCGACAAGGCCTCTGTGAAGGTGCTCCCGATCTTTGACCTCATCGCCAAGACCGGCGGAATATCCGAGCGCGACATGTTCAACACCTTCAACATGGGCGTTGGCATGAGCATCGTTGTGGCGAAGGAAGACGCGGATAAAGCGCTGCAGATTTTGCAGGATGCCGGCGAAGAACCATACGTCATCGGCGAAATCGTGAAAGGCGAATCGAAGATAGAACTTATTTAAGGAGACGGCAACATGGCAAATGCAAAAGCAAAAATAGCAGTTCTCGTCTCCGGCGGAGGAACCAATCTGCAGGCACTCATCGACGCGCAGAAGAGCGGCATTCTGAAGAGCGGTTCCATCGAACTCGTCGTATCAAACAAGAAGGATGCCTTTGCGCTTCAGAGGGCGGCGGAAGCCGGCATTGAGGCTTTTGCGCTGACGAAGAAGAGCTGCGGCGGCCAGGAGGGCTTCGAGAAACGGCTGATCGAGGAAATCGACAGTCGAAATATCGACCTGATCGTCATGGCCGGATTCCTGAGCATTTTGAGCGAAGATTTTACGCGTCACTACGACCGCAGAATCATCAACATCCATCCTGCGCTGATCCCATCCTTTTGCGGGAAGGGTTTCTATGGGCTTCTGGTCCATGAAGCGGCGCTCGCCAAGGGCGTCAAGGTTACCGGCGCGACAGTCCACTATGTGAACGAAATTCCTGACGGCGGCGAAATCATCATGCAGAAAGCCGTGGAGGTGAAAGATGGCGATACGCCGGAGACCCTTCAGAGGCGCGTCATGGAAGAAGCCGAGTGGATCATACTGCCCGCGGCAGCCGAAAAAGTCTGCGCGGAAATCATCAAAGAGAGAAAAGGAGCATAGCTGATGGATATATATAAAATCGACACATTCACAGACCGGGTTCAGGGCAATTCCTATGTGGGCCGCGGAATCGTTACGGGAATGACACCAGAAGGGAAAGCCGTTTCCGCTTACTTCATCATGGGACGGAGCGCCAACAGCAGAAATCGTGTATTTACGATTCAGGACGGGGAGGTCTTCACAGAGCCATTCGACGCGTCGAAAGTCGAGGACCCGAGCCTCATCATCTATGCGGCCATCCGGAAATTCGAACGCTACCTGATCGTCACCAACGGCGATCAGACAGATACCATATACAAAGGTCTTGAGAAGGGTCTTGCTTTCGCGGAAGCTCTGGAAGACAGGCAGTTTGAGCCTGACGCTCCGAACCTGACGCCGCGGATCAGCAGCATCACCGACCTGACCGACGGAAGCTACGAGATGAGCATCCTCAAGAGCGCCGATGCAGAAGGAACGGCCTGCAACCGTTACACCTTTTCCTATTCGCCGCTTCCGGGACTTGGCCATTTCATCCACACCTACGTACAGGATGGATCGCCGCTTCCGACCTTCCAGGGAGAGCCGGAGAGAATTGCGGTGCCGGAGGATATCGACGACTTTACGGACGATATCTGGGAAGCGCTGGATGAGAACAACAGAATCTCCCTCTACGTCAGATACACGGATCTGGCCACCGGGGAATACGAAGAGAGACTCATAAACAGAAACGAAAGGTGAGCAACGACATGAACGAACTGAAACTCAAGTACGGATGCAATCCGAATCAGCCGGAGGCGAAGATATACATGGCCGACGGCTCGGATCTGCCGATCAGCATTCTGAACGGAAGACCGGGATATATCAACTTCCTGGATGCCTTTAACGCCTGGCAGCTGGTGAAGGAACTGAAGGAAGCCACAGGGATGCCTGCGGCGACGTCTTTTAAGCACGTGAGCCCGACGTCGGCAGCCATCGGCAGACCTTTGAGCGACAAGATGAAGAAGGCTTACTTCGTCGACGACATCAAGGGACTGGATGAGTCGCCAATCGCCTGCGCTTACGCCAGGGCGAGAGGAACGGACAGGCTTTGTTCCTTCGGAGATTTTATCGCTCTTTCCGACACATGCGATGAAGCGACGGCGCGCATCATCAAGAGGGAGGTGTCCGACGGCGTCATCGCGCCGGGTTACACCGACAAGGCCCTGGAGATGCTCAGCAAAAAGAAGAACGGAAATTACAACGTCATTCAGATCGATCCGGACTACAGCGCCCATGGACAGGAATCGCGTCAGGTCTTCGGGATCACGTTTGAACAGACGCATAACGATATCAAAATCGGTGAGGACCTTCTCGAGAATATCGTGACAGCCAACAAGGAGCTGCCGGATGACATCAAGGAAGATTTGATCATCGCCATGATTGCGCTCAAATACACCCAGTCGAATTCCGTGTGCTTTGCCAGAGACGGCCAGTGCATCGGCATCGGGGCCGGACAGCAGTCCAGGATTCACTGCACCAGACTGGCGGGTAGCAAGGCGGACACCTGGTATCTGAGAATGCACGATAAGGTTCTGAATCTGCCGTTCAAGGACAAACTTCCGAGAGCGGTCAGAGACAACGCCATCGACGGATACATCAATGAGTACGAAGAAGATGTGTGCGCCGAAGGCAATTGGCAGAAGTATTTCAGCCGTCAGCCAGAGCGACTGACAGCCGAGGAAAAGCGGGCATATCTGGACGCACAGAGCGGCGGAGTACTGGCATCAGACGCCTTCTTCCCATTCGGGGACAGCATTGAGAGAGCCAAGGCCAGCGGCGTTTCCTACGTCGTTGAGGCGGGCGGTTCCGTGCGTGATGATGAAGTTATCGCCGCAGCGGACAAGTACAACATGGTCATGATATTCAACAAGGTGAGACTCTTCCACCACTAAGGGAGAGTTTTTCCAATAGAGGAGCAAAAACTATGAAAGTAATGGTAGTAGGCGGCGGCGGCCGCGAACACGCAATCATCAAGGGACTGAAGAAGAGCCCGAAAGTGGATGTCATCTACGCCCTTCCGGGGAACGGAGGCATCGCGGCTGACGCGGAGTGCGTCGACATCGGAGCGAAGGATCTGGAGGGAATCCGCAAATTCGCGGTATCCAATGGAATCGATTATGCTGTCGTCGCGCCGGACGATCCGCTCGCGATGGGAGCCGTGGACGTCCTGCAGGCGGAAGGAATCCGCTGCTTCGGTCCGGACAAAAAAGCGGCCGTCATCGAGGCGAGCAAAGTCTTTTCGAAAGACCTGATGAAGAAGTACGGCATTCCGACGGCGGCATACGAAGTCTTCGAAGAGATGCAGCCTGCCTTCGACTATCTGGAGACCGCGCCGATACCGACCGTCGTCAAAGCCGACGGGCTGGCGTTGGGCAAAGGCGTCATCATTGCTGAAACCAGAGAAGAGGCGAAGGAAGCCGTTCGCAGCATGATGGAAGAGAAGAAGTTCGGAGACAGCGGTTTGAGAGTCGTCATCGAGGAGTTCCTGACGGGGCCGGAAGTTTCGGTTCTGTCCTTTACAGACGGGAACACGGTCGTGCCGATGATCTCCTCCCAGGATCACAAGAGAGCTCTGGACGGGGACAAAGGCCTGAATACCGGCGGCATGGGGACCGTTGCGCCGAATCCATACTATACAAAAGCCGTTGCGGAGCAGTGCATGACTGAGATTTTCCTGCCGACCATCAAAGCGATGAACGCCGAAGGAAGACCGTTCAAAGGATGTCTCTACTTCGGCCTGATGATCACAGAAGATGGTCCGAAAGTGATCGAGTACAACTGCAGATTCGGAGATCCGGAAGCGCAGGTCGTACTGCCTTTGCTTGAGAGCGATCTGCTGACCGTCATGGAGGCGGTGACCGACGGCAAGCTGGCGGAAACGGAAGTGAAGTTCTCGGAAGACAGCGCCTGCTGCGTCGTCGTGGCGTCGGGCGGGTATCCGCAGAGCTATAAAAAGGGCTGCGAGATTACCATGGGAGAACGGACCGGAAATACGGAAGTGTTCGTTGCCGGCGCGAAGCTGGATAACGGCAGACTCCTCACATCGGGAGGCAGAGTGCTGGGAGTCACCAGCGTTGCGCCGACCCTTAAGGAAGCCATCGACACAGCTTATGAAAACGCTGCGAGAATACAGTTCGAAAACGCATATTACAGAAAAGACATCGGAGCCAGAGCACTGAAAGCAGGGAGGAAATAAGATGGTTTACAGAGTATTCGTCGAAAAGAGAGAGGCTGTAGCAAATGAGGCAAGGGCGCTGCTCTCGGAAATCCGGACATTCCTGGGCATCACATCGGTAGAGAAGATCAGAATCTTCAACCGCTATGATGTGGAGGGAATCTCCGAGGAACTCTTCGAGGAGTGCATCGGAAGCGTATTCTCAGAGCCGCAGGTCGACGATGTCTACAGATGGGAAGGAAACGAAGAGACCTTCGCGCAGATGGGCGATGCAGTCTTTGCGGTGGAAGCTCTGCCGGGACAGTACGATCAGAGAGCCGATTCGGCCGCCCAGTGCATCCAGATTATCTCCCAGCAGGAGAGACCGCTGGTGGCCTGCGCTAAAGTCTACCTCATTGAAGGGAAGGTTTCCGAGGAAGAATTGCAGGCGATTATCAGCTACGTCATCAACCCGGTCGAGATGAGACAAGCGTCCCTTGAAATGCCGGAAACTCTGAAAGTCGAATACGTGCTTCCGCAGACCGTCGAGACGATCGAGGGATTCAACGACATGGACGATGCGGCGCTGCGTCAGTTCATCGCAGACCGCGGCCTTGCCATGGACGAGGGCGACATTCACGTCTGCCAGGACTACTTCAGAAGCGAAGGCAGAGTCCCTACGATTACGGAAATCAAGATGATCGACACCTACTGGTCCGATCACTGCAGACATACAACGTTCAATACGATCATAGATAACATTGAGTTCGAGGATGAAACACTCAAGGCTGCCTACGGCGATTATCTGAAGACCCGCGAAGAACTCGGCAGAACCAAGCCTGTGACGCTCATGGATCTCGGCACGATTGCTGCAAAGGCATTAAAAGCAGCGGGAAAGATGGACGGTCTCGATGAGTCCGAAGAGATCAACGCCTGCACCGTCAAGGTCAAAGTCACCGTCGACGGGAAGCAGGAAGACTGGCTTTTGCTCTTCAAGAACGAGACCCACAACCACCCGACGGAGATCGAACCGTTCGGCGGAGCGGCGACTTGTATCGGC
>SVCX01000045.1 GCA_015058145.1 Clostridiales bacterium
CTTTCGAACTATATTACCGCTTTGGGATGGCCGGACGATCCGGAGAAGTACAACAAGTACTGGCCTGCCGATGTGCATCTGGTAGGAAAAGAGATTGTCAGATTCCACTCAATCATCTGGCCGGCCATGCTCATGAGTGCAGGCCTGCCTCTGCCGAAGCAGGTGAGAGGCCACGGTTGGCTTTTGCTTGGAGGCGAGAAGGTTTCCAAGTCAAAGGCTGCGAAAGGCCAGGATGTCATCGATCCTGTCGTTCTCATCGACAGATACGGGATCGACGCGCTGAAGTACTTCCTGCTGAGAGAATACACCTTCGGACAGGATGGTATGTTTACCAATGAAGTCATGCTGAAGAGATTGAATTACGATCTGGCGAACGACCTGGGAAATCTCGTTTCCAGAACAGTCAGCATGATTGAGAAATACAATGGCGGAATTGTTCCGGACCTGACAGACGCAGGCAAGTGCGTTCCGGGTGAGGACGGTATCGATTATGACGCGCAGCTCAAGGAAATCGCCGTTGGCGCAGCAGGCAAAGTCGAAGACCAGATGAACGAGTTCAAATTCAACATGGCGCTGGAGGAAATCTGGGTGCTCGTCAGACGCGCCAACAAATACATTGACGAGACGATGCCGTGGGTGCTGGCCAAGAATGAAGCAGACAAGCCGAGACTGGACAATGTGCTGCACAATCTGGCAGAGGCGATCAGAATCATATCTGTGCTGATTCATCCATTTATGCACACCACATCAGACGCCATCAGGAAGCAGATGGGTCTGTGGTATGCGGATGTCGCCTGGGAAGACGCTTTCACCTTTGAGATGATGTGCGGCGAGCAGGTCAAGAAGGGCGACGCCATATTCCCAAGACTGGACATCGAAAAAGAACTTGAAGAACTTTACGCTCTCGGCGCCAAAGCGGCAGAAGAAAAAGGAGAGGTCAATATCCCGCTCGAACTGAAGGATGAGATTGTTTACGAAGACTTCGACAAGCTGGATCTGAGGGTTGGAACAATCCTCTCCGCGGAGAAGCATCCGCAGGCGGACAAACTTCTGGTATTCCAGGTGAAGATGGGAACCGAAAAGCGTCAGATTGTTTCCGGCGTTGCCGAATACTTTACGCCTGAGGAATGCGTAGGGCAGAAGGTGGTCGTCGTGGCCAACCTGAAGCCGAGGAAACTGCGCGGTATCGAGTCAAAGGGCATGCTGCTCTTCTCAGACAATATTGTCGACGGCAAGGAACGCGTTGAATTTGTGACAACCGTCGCAGAAGATGGAAATCCGGTAACCTGATGGGCAGTCCCGCTTTCACAGAGCGGAAAACCGGTAACACACGAGAAACGAATTGCAGGTGAAATCATGAAAAAGACATTTCTGAAAAACGTAAGAACGGGACTGGCAGTGGCGCTGTCATTGGCGATCGGTATCGCATTCATGCCGCTGAACACGATGGAAGCTCATGCAGCGAGCTTTTCTACGGCAGGCGCTGTGTCAGGCATTTATGTTTCGGGATACAGCGACACTTCCATCAAATTGAAATGGAACGCGTACAGTATGGCGACCGGATATGAAGTGTTCAGGTGCGCAACCAAGGATGGTGAATTCAAACGGATGAACGCTGTCAGCGCTCCGAAATTTAAGAGGACAGGCCTTACCCCTAACAAAACCTGTTATTACAAGGTGCGCGCCTATTACAAGAACTCGAACGGAACCCTTTCCTACAGCAATTACAGCGCGGTCGTTGCAGCTACGCCAATCAAGTTCAGCGACTGCAAAGTCAGCGGGCTGAAGAGAGCAAAGCGGAGCTACAGCACGATAACCCTCACCTGGAACAGCGTTCCGGGCGCAAAGGGTTACGAGGTGTACAAGTCATCGAAGAAGAAGGGTCACTACACAAAGCTCAAGTCATCAAAGAAGACATCGTTCAAACGCACGAAACTTACAACTAACACAAAGTGCTACTACAAAGTCAGAGCTTTCAAGAAAGTAAAAGGCAAGACAGTATATACGAAGTTCACAAAACCGGTCGCAGCGACGCCTAAGCTGAAGACACCTGGCGTTTCCGTATCTTCCTCCAAGACAGGAATCCGCGTTTCCTGGGGAAAGGTCAAAGGAGCAACAGGATACCAGGTTCTGAGGGCTGCAAGTCAGAATGGCGAGTACAGCGCAATCAAAACGACTTCCGGAACTTCGTTTACGAATTCTTCCGTGACAACCAACGAGGATTATTACTACAAAGTCAGAGCCTACAGAAAGGTGGAGGGATCTAAGAAGTACAGCAGTTCCAGTTCGCCAATGGTCGGCGTGAAGGCGTCTATCGCCAAAGTAGGCGGCGTGTCCGCATCGTCGAAGGATACCTGCATCGGCCTCACATGGGCAGCAGTATCGGGCGCATCCGGATACGAGGTGTTCCGCGCAACCGGATCTAACTCCAACTACACGAACGTTGGAAGCGCGTCCTCCGCTGCATTCAACGATTACAATGTGGCGCACGGTCTGACATACTATTACAAAATCCGTGCCTACAAATCTATCAACGGAGCCAAGATATATGGCGACTTCAGTTCGGTGGGCTTCAGCAGATCGGCAGTCGTGAGCACAGCCGTTGCATGGCTCGGATGCAAGGAATCCAACAAGTCGAACAAACCGATTGTGGATCTCTACAATTCCAACATGGGAACCAAGTTCTCCTATAGAACGCCGTGGTGCGCCATCTTCGTATCGGCTGTCGCCATCAAGTCGGGGACCACGTCCATCATCGTAAGAGGAAGTTACTGTCCTTCCGTAATCAACGTTTATAAGAAGAGTACGGTTAGCAACTACAAGTACGGCGCAGGCGCCAATTATGTTCCAAAGGCAGGAGACGTCATTTTCTTCGACTGGAACAGAAACGGCGTGCCGGATCACACCGGACTCGTAGCAAGCGTGAGCGGAAATACAGTCAAGACCATAGAAGGCAACTACAGCGACGCTGTCGGATACAGAACCTTCTCAGTGGGATACAGATATGTACAGGGCTATGGCCTTCCTAACTACGACGACGCCAACGGCATTCTGTTCACAGGCAGAAGCAATGCTTCAGTAGGATGCGGAGAACTTGCAGCCATGGGTATCGGAACAGAACCTGAGGGCCTGGAAGACCTGGGAAGTGAATACGATTTTGTAGAGCAGAATGTCGAGGAAGATATCGGTGAAAGCGAGGCTGTTTCCGATTACGACAAGATGGTCTACATGGTTTCCAAGGTGAGAGCCAGCGCTGAGACAGAAGGTATCGACTGTGCTGAAACCCAGTATTACGCAGCGTTCATCTACAAGCTCTGTGAGGAAGAAGGCATTGAAGCGTCCATCATGACAGTGGAAGACGAAGAAGGCGTTACGCATGCATGGATCGAGGTATGTCTTGACGACACATGGTATACTGTAGATGCGTCAAAGGAAAGCGATCAGATTACGGAATTCACGCCAGAGTCAACCGATGTAGATGGAGCAGTTGACGAGCCAACGGAAGAGGATATGCTGAATGCTCTGGGCGTTGACGAGGAAGCAACGGATGACGAAGCAACAGAAGCAGAAGAAACAGAAGTTGAAGGCGCGGACGAGTAACCTGTGAAAGGGAAAACCGCATCATGTTATTCGATTCACACACACATTTTAATAATGAAGATTTGACGAGCCTGGAACGCCAGGCTCTCTTCAATACTGTAGACAAAGCGGTACAGGACGGCAGGCTGTCCGGAGCGGTGGATATCGGGTTCGACCTGCCAAGCTCCGAGATGGCGGCGGAACATGCCCGCGCATGGACGTGGTGCTATGCGGCGGTTGGGTGTCACCCACACGATGCGAAGACCATGGACGAGGAAAAACTGGCGCGCATCGGCGAGCTGTCGAAGGAAGAAAAAGTCGTTGCGATTGGCGAAATCGGTCTGGACTTCCATTACGACTTAAGTGACCGCGATGTACAGAGATACTGGTTCAGAAGGCAAATCAGACTGGCAAATGAATTGAAGATGCCGATTACCATTCACGCCAGAGAGGCAGACCAGGAGGTCATGGATATTCTGAAGGAGGAAGGGGCTTTCTCGGAAGACAGGAAGAAGTGGTTCGGACACGCGGGAGTGCTGCTTCACTGCTTTTCCGGTTCGGCGGAATTGGGTATGCAGTATGTGAAACTGGGCGCTTACATCAGCGTGGCGGGTCCGGTGACATACAAAAACAACAAGAAGACTGTGGCAGTGGCAGCGGCAGTGCCGGCAGACAGGCTTCTTGTGGAAACGGACGCACCATATCTTACGCCGGTGCCGTTCAGAGGCAAACGGAATACGCCTTTGTTCGTCGAGTACACGGCTCGCAGACTGGCGGAGATCAAGGAAATGACGTTTGAAGAGATGGCAGTTATCACCAGAGAAAACGCCATGAGATTCTATGGCATTGGTAAATGATATGAAATCAGGAACGTCAAAAGTCGCAATAATAAGATGCGATTCCTATGAACGGGGCAAAGTCAGAAGCGCAATCAGAGAAGCAATCGACTTGCTGGGCGGTTTGGACAGTCTGATTGGCGAGGAGGCTGCGGTAAAGTCTTTCGGGAAGGACGCGAAAATTCTTCTTAAGCCCAACCTGCTGACAAAAGCATCACCAGATAAAGCCGTATCGACTCATCCGGAGATTTTCCGCGCCGTCGGAGAGCTTTTGCGAGAAGAAGGGTACGACAATCTGTGCTACGGTGATTCACCGGGAAGTCCGGTCCTGACGCCGGAGAAGACGGCCGAGGATTGCGGAATCAAAGCGGTTGCCGATGAAGTCGGAATAAAGCTCGGAGACTTTGACCACGGAACGGAGATTGCGTATCCGGATGGGAATGTGCTGCGTCGCTTCGTGCTCTGCAATGAAGTCGTGAAAGTCACGGGCGCGGACGGAAGAGAACCGGAGGGCCTGATTATCAACCTCTGCAAGATGAAGACGCATCAGCTGGAGCGAATCACCGGAGCGGTCAAGAACACGTTTGGCTGCGTATATGGGGTGAACAAAGCCATGTCTCACGCCAGATTCCAGAGTCCGGAGCACTTCGCCAGAATGCTGGCAGATCTGAACAGACTGGTAAAACCGAGCCTGCACATCATGGACGGCATCGTCGCCATGGACGGCAACGGACCAGCCTCGGGGGATCCGTTCCCGATGAACGCCATTCTGGTGTCGACGGACCCGGTCGCTCTCGATGCAGTGTTCTGCGCTCTCATTTGCCTCGATCCGCAGTTGGTCGCTACGAATACGGCCTGCGCCGACGCAGGAATCGGCATCTGGGACGATGAGAAAATCGAAATTCTTCTGGGCGGCGTTCCGATGCAGAAAGAGGGCGCAGTCATCACGCAGGACGAGCTGGCCATCAAATACGCCAGCAAGGAGTTCAATGTGCAGCGCAGCCGGGACTTCCGCGGAACGATGAGCATGATGGGAATGGTGGAACGGTTTATGAACAAGAGACCTGTCGTCATCGCTAACCGCTGCGTTGGTTGCGGCGTTTGTGAGCAGACTTGCCCGCTGGAAGAGAAAGCCGTCATCGTCAGGGAAGACAGCGAAGGCAGAAGGGTTGCGGCCTACGACTACACTCGCTGCATCAAGTGCTACTGCTGTCAGGAAATGTGCCCAGAGAGGGCGATTACAGTCAAGAAATCACTGCTTGCGAAAATTGTTGACCGCAAGTGGAAAGTGTGATATTCTATGAAAGCTCGCGAGAGCAGAAAGGAAGTGAGAAGCATGAAAAAAGGAATCCATCCTGAGTATAAGGAATGTAAAGTAACTTGCGCATGCGGTAACACATTTATGACCAGATCAACTGAATCAGAAATCAGAACAGACATCTGCTCAGCGTGCCATCCGTTCTTTACAGGAACTCAGAAATTCACTACCAGAGGCGGTAGAGTTGAGAAGTTCAAGAGCAAGTACGGACTCGAATAATTATACTCAAAAAACCAGTGGTCCCCGGAACAGTCCGGGGACTCTTTATTTGTGTTATAATAATCCATCGATAACAATCAGAAGGAAGTAACAGATGAGTTTGAAGTTCTGCTCTTTCGCGAGCGGCAGCAGCGGAAACTGCTATCTTGTGAAGAGCGATGAAACAGCAATATTAATAGACGCGGGCATCTCCGGAAAGAAGATTCTCGAAGGATTGGAACAAACAGAAACGCCTCGTGAGATGGTCCGCGCCATACTGGTCACACACGAGCACATTGATCACGTCAAATCTCTGCCTGTGATGACAAAGCGGATTCCGGATCTTCAGATTTACGCCAATGAAGCGACATGGGATCAGATCGACAGACCGGTCCCGGACGAATACCGGAACCAGTTCACAACAGGAGAAGACTTCAAAATCGGCGACCTCTTGATCCGGCCGTTTCCTGTATCCCACGACGCGGCCGAGCCGGTCGGCTTTTCTGTGTTCGGAGAAGACAGGCAGATCAGCGTGTGCACAGATTCCGGATATATCAGCGAAGATATCTTCAATGAGATTTGCACTGCGGACCTTCTGCTTCTGGAGGCGAACCACGAGAAAGAGATGCTTTTGTTCGGCAGATACCCATATCCATTGAAGCAGAGAATTCTCGGTGAGGAGGGACATCTCTCCAATCTCACCTGCGGCGAATGTCTCTGCAAAATTGTAAATGAACAACCGAAAAAAAGGCAGGTGCTCCTGGGACATTTAAGCCACGAGAACAACACGCCGGAAGTTGCGATGCAGGCCATCATCAACACACTTGAGGAAGAGAGAATTTTCGTCGGTGATGAGCTCAAAGTAGAAGTTGCAAGGCGTGACAGTATCAGCAGACTATATAAATTGTAGACAACAGAATGCAAAGGCTATGAACATAAAAATCATTGCAGTCGGAAAACTGAAAGAGAAGTACTGGCGGGAGGCTGTGGCAGAATACTCCAAACGGCTGGGCGCGTACTGCAGTATCGATGTAACTGAAATCAAAGAGAGTCAGCTTCGCGCGAACCCATCCGCAGCAGACGAGGAAGCGGTCAAGATTGCCGAAGGCGCAGACATTCTGCACCACATTTCAAAGGGTGATTATGTCATCACTCTTGAGATAAAAGGCAAGAAACTTTCCTCCGAACAGCTTGCGGAGAAGATGGCCGGTCTGGCACTGGAAGGCAAAAGCAATATTGCTTTTGTAATAGGCGGCTCGTTAGGACTCTCGCCTGAGGTCAGCCGACGCGCTGATTTCAAGCTGAGCTTCTCGGACATGACATTCCCACACCAGATGATGCGCGTCATATTGCTGGAGCAAATCTATCGCAGTTTCAAGATCAACCGAAATGAAACCTATCATAAATAAAAAAGCGGCTGCTTACGAAGCCGCTTTTATCATGCTTTTATTCCAGTCGTACTACACGATGAACTTGTATCCCAGTCCGCGCACTGTCTGAATATACTGCGGGTCTGACGGATCGTCCTCGATTTTCTGACGAAGCCGGTTGACATAGACCATGATGGCGTTCTCATCGATGATGGTCTCTCCCCAGATCAGGCTGTAGATCATGTCTTTGGAGAATATTCTCCCCACGTTGTCGATAAAGAGCTTGACCATAGCATTCTCTTTGGCTGAAAGAGGAATTTCAACTTCGTCCTTGTAGAAACGAAGGGTATGCGTGTCATATTTGAACGGACCGACTTCAATAATTGGATTGTCGTCGGAAACAGAACTGCGGCTCCTGCGAACGAGGGCTTTTGCTTTCGCGCCCAGCGTTACAGGATTGAATGGTTTCGTGATGTATTCGTCCGCGCCGATGTCCAGTCCGTACAGCGTGTCGTAGTCAGCCTTTCGTCCGCTTACAACCATGATCGGAACGTTCTCTCCGCGGCCGCGCAGTTCATGGATTACCTCGAAGCCATCCATACCGTGCATATTGATATCCAACAGTATCAAGTCGAAATCGTTTTCCTCAACTGCGGCCAGAGCCTCTTCGCCGCTGGACGTCTCAACAACATCGAAATCGTTTCCCGCCATGACTTTGCCGAGCATTGTGCGTACGGCTACATCATCATCTACAACAAGGACAAGATCTTTCCCCATAATAAAACTCCTGTTTTACAGATAGAACTTTACCACTATATCTAGTATAATTATAATGAAAAAGAACAAATATAGCAATAAGGAGTAGAGACTTTGCAGAAACTGCTCAAATACAGCAAAAGTAAAGAACTGATTGGAATGATCGCCGCGGCGGTCCTGACAGCGGCCGGAATCCTGATTATCGCAATGGCAGCGAACAGCTTTGATGACGAAATCGAGAAGAGTCAGGACGCGCAGCTGGAGAACATGGCCGTAAGCAGCGACCTGAGCCTTACTGGTTCCATAAGTCATTTCGACGAGCAGATGGGCCGTTTTGTCGGGTCGGAACGATTTCAGACGGGCATTGCTTCACGTGGGGAAGCGAGCGGCGCAGCGCAGTTGAAACAACTCATGCAGAATTCCTTCGTGAGCAACAGCACTTATTTCTCGGCGATGCTCCTCGTGGACAATGGAGAGGTCCAGGCATCCACCATGGAGGGCAAAAGCTATTCCATAGGGAAAAAGCTCAGGGACAACATCTACAGCTGTACCGATTCTTCAGGCAACGGATACCTGGCGTTGAAATACGATATTGATGACCGACTCTCCTGCTTCGGCATTATCGGCATCAAGGGCCTTTATTATGGAGCGGTCCAGCAGACCAACGCTCCGCCGGACAGTCTGCTGCTATTGGAAGCAGAGACGGGAACCTTCTATGGCCAGAAGGACGGCGCCATTATCAGGACAGACAATCCGGAAGAGATTAACGGCAGAGAAGGACAGAACCTGCTTGATGCTCAGGAAGAAACGGATGCGTCCGTTCTGACATACGATAAGAACGTCGGCAAGGAGAAGCGTACTATGCGGGTACTGGCAGTGCCGACGGACGGTCTGGAAAACGGAATCTTTGCCATCTCCGCCGCATCGGATTACGATGTCATCGAGGCGCTCGCCAGAAGCACTACGACGAAGTTGATTCTCGGATTCGTGCTGGTGCTTGCGGGTCTTGTGATTGCGCTGTTTATATTCCTCCGGGGAAGGCGAGAGGTCATACAGGCGGACATGGAACTGGAAGACCTGAAAGAAAAGAATCGGCAGATGGAGGAGCTCAATCAGAAGACACAGGAACTTGCCCACCATCAGCGGTTGGAGACGATCGGTACGCTGACCTCCAGCATTGCGCATGAATTCAACAATCTGCTTACGCCGATCATGGGATACAGTCTGATGACGCTGGAGAAGCTCCCGCAGGATGATGAAGGACCTTACGATGATGTTCTGGAAATCTACAACGCCTCCGTCAAGGCGAAGGACATCATCTCCCGTCTGTCCGAGCTCTCTCGCAAAAACACGGAGATGCGGTTTGAGACAATCAATCCGGACGATTTGGTGAACAAGGTTCTGCATGTCACTTCGCCGGCGCTGCCGAAAAAGGTGGACATCTTCCGTAACTTGAACTGTTCGCGTAAATATATAGAAGGAAACGAAACCCAGCTGTCACAGCTGATCCTGAACCTGATCATCAACGCCTTCCATGCGCTTGGCGAAGAAGGCGGAGAGGTGACTGTCACCACAGAGAAAGTTGGATCGGATATCATGATTGAGGTCGCTGACAACGGCCCGGGTATTCCGGACGACATCAAAGAGAAAATTTTCGACCCATTCTTTACAACGAAGGAGGCCGGCGTCGGCACGGGTCTGGGACTGGCTATCGCGCTTCAGGCAGCCGAAGACCATAAAGGACGCCTGGAAGTCGAATCCGAGGAAGGGAAGGGCGCCAGCTTCAAGGTGTTCATCCCTGAGCTGGTCGTTCAGCCGGAAAGAGTAATGAAGTATTATGAGGAATGATGGAATTGTAAGAATCTATACGGACGGCGGCTGTGCAGGAAACCAAAACGAGGAGAATCTCGGAGGTTGGGGCGCCATACTGGAATTCGCTGCAGCGGGAGCGGTGAAGCCTGCTGTAAAGGAGCTGTACGGCAGCGAAGCCAACACCACCAACAACCGGATGGAGATGACGGCGCTGCTCGAGGCATTTCGCGCCATCAAAAAAGGCGACCAGAAGATTCAGGTCTTTTCGGACAGCAGCTATCTGATGGACTGCTTCCGCAAGAAGTGGTACGTGAACTGGCAGAGCAATGGGTGGAAGAACGCACAGAAGAAACCGGTTGAAAATCAAGATTTGTGGAAAGAACTGCTGCCGTTCCTTGAACAGCATGACATTGAGTTCTATCGCGTGAAGGGACATGTGAACCTGAACAGCGAGAACCTGAACATCATGAAACTCTATGAGAAGTTCTGCCTATGGAACGGTGGTGGATTCTCTCTGGATGAATTCCGGTACATTACGGAGAAAAATAACCGAGCAGATGAACTTGCAAACAAGGGTATCGATGAACTCAGATAGCCATAACTTAAAAGGGCTCTCACAGAGAGCCTTTTTTTATCGCATGTTTTCAAATTTCCGCGTCGCGTCCAGATAGTTCTGGAGCGTGCCAAGGTGTACATAATAATAGGAAAACCGATCCTGCTTCTTCACCTGGAGCAGATCTGCGTCAATCAGTTTCTTGACATGTTGGGAGATGGTAGCCTGCGCGTATCCAAACTCCGCAACAAGATCTCTGTTGCACACTGGTTTACGTTGTTTGTTCTGTTGCATGATGAAGCGGAATATTTTAATGCGGGCA